>NZ_DGLH01000001.1:0-59895 GCF_002387285.1 Pantoea sp. UBA4549
CCTGGCCGATGCCTGCACCGGATTCAATGACGTCATTCATGACGCCCGTGTTAATTCCCGCACCGGATCCGATGATGCCATTCATGGCGAATAGTACCGTGCGCGCCATAAACCCGGGGCGCATGAATGCGCCCCTGCATCCTTACCTTAATCCATCTCCCGCTCATCTTCCGGCTGATCCAGCACCGTATAGGCCACTGCGCAGAACAGCGAGTTCAGTCGCTTCATGTCGCCCAGCAGCCCCAGATGCAGCGAACTGGTTTCAATGCTCTGTACGTTATTCAGATGCAGCCGCTCCACATGTGAGTGAGAGAAGCGGCGGATCAGAATACGGAAGCGATGTTTGGCTCGTCGCAGCCGTTTCGCGCTGGTGACATCATGCGACAGAAACACGGAGAGGCTTAGTCGCAGATTATTCAGTACCTGCTCCTGGAGCGTATTCAGCTCTTCCAGCCCCTCTGCCGAAAAGGCGCGTCGCGCCTGCAGCGATTTATCCGCAACGTCACCGCTCATGCGCTCAATGATGTCACCCGCCTGCTCAAGATTCAGCGCCATCTCAATGATTTCAGCCCAGCGCCGCGAATCATCTTCCGCCAGATCTTCGCGCGGCATGCGCGCCAGATAGAGTTTTATGGCGGTATAAAGCACGTCAACATCATCATCCAGCTGCCGCACCCGGTGCGCTTCACGCAGTTCGCCCCGCACCACGCGGCTGAACGACTCCAGCATCTGCTCCAGCACGTCGCCCATACGCAGGGTCTCCCGTGCCGCATTGACCAGCGCCAGCGCAGGCGTATCCAGCGCGCTTTTATCCAGATGTCTGGGCTTGAGGTGCGCCTGATTCTCTGCGTCGTTGGCAATCATGCGCTGGCAGAGACGCGCCATCGGTGCTGCAAACGGCACCATGATCAGGCAGCGCGTCAGGTTGTAGAAAACGTGGAAAAAGATCACCAGCTCTTCATCATTCACCGGCAGCCGATCCAGCAAATCAGCGATGAAATCCACAAACGGCAGCACTGCAATGCTGCCGATAAGCTTGAACAGCAGGCTGCCGAGCGCCACCCGCTTACCTGCCGCATTAGAGCCGCTGGCGTTGATCATCGCCAGCAGGCCGCTGCCGAGGTTGGCACCAATGACCAGACAGAGCGCAACTTTGAAAGAGATCACGCCAGCAGCCGTCAGGGTCGCGGTGATCAGCACCGCCGCCAGGCTGGAGTAGCTGACGATGGCAAAAACGGCACCAATCAGCGCATCCAGCAGCGTATCGCCGGTTAGCGTAGAGAACAGCACCTGCACGCCCGCGGCCTGCGTGATCGGACGCGCAGCGGTGACAATCAGCTGCAGCGCCAGCAGGATCAGGCCAAGACCAATGGCGGCGCGGCCCATCTGTCCGACGCGCGTCTGTTTGCGGCTGAGGAAAAAGACCACGCCAAAAAAGATAAACAGCGGCGAGAGCCAGGAGAGATCAAAGGTCAGCACGCGCGCCATAATGGCTGTTCCGACGTCAGCCCCCAGCACCACCACCAGAGCAGGCGTAAGGCTGACCAGATTTTGCGCCACAAACGAGGTTACCAGCAGCGTAGTGGCGTTGCTGCTCTGCACCAGAGCGGTAACGCCAATGCCGGCCAGAAAAGCCATTGGCTTTTTTTCCACGCTGCGGCTCAGTACCCGCCGCAGATCGGCGCCGTAAACGCGCATGATGCCGGTGCGCACAATGTGCGTGCCCCAGACCAGCAGTGCGACAGCAGAAAGCAGATTAAGCAGAGTTAGCACGGTCGCAGGCTCCTGTACGCCAGGCAAAAAGCAGCCAGCTGCCTGCCTGGCGAGCACGGCAGCGGGGGAAGAACGGTATCGCACCGCATGAATTTTTCGTTAGATATAAATAACCTGAAGCGGTGTCGACCTGTTAACTGTAGCTGAATCCCACTCACCGCAATGAGATATCCACGGCGTTTACGGCGCGCCCGGCAGAGAACGGCGCTCTTAACGTCATATTGTGATTCAGATCACATTGCAGCATGATGGTGCCCTTCTCGTTTGCGCACTAAGGACGCAGCAATGACAGATAAATCAGCCGCCGGTCAGCTCATCGCGACGGTGCTGCAGTGGGTACTTAATATCGGCCTGTTGATCCTGGCCGTGATCCTGGTTGTTTTTCTCGGCAAGGAGACGATTCATCTGGCTAACGTGCTGTTCAGCACCGGTGAGCAGGCGTCATCCTATCTGCTGATTGAAGGCATTGTGATCTACTTTCTCTACTTTGAATTTATCGCGCTGATTGTGAAATATTTCCAGTCGGGCTATCACTTTCCGCTGCGCTACTTTGTTTATATCGGCATCACCGCCATTATCCGGCTGATTATTGTTGACCATAAAAATCCGTTCGACACGCTCTGCTATTCGGCCGCAATTCTGATTCTGGTGGTCACACTATGGCTGGCAAACAGCAACCGGCTGAAGCGCGAATAAACGGTCATTATTCTCCCTGGCGTTCGCGGCCGTGCCAGCGGCCGCGCTCTGCGGTAAACTGAGGCAACTTTTTTGCCGGAGATCGCCTGATGTCGCACGATGCGCTGCGCCAGTTATATGCCCTGCAGTGGCTATCCGCCTCCATCCCGCTGCCAGCACCCTTGCTCGACTGGCTGCTGGAAGAAGATTCCATGACGCGCCGTTTTGAGCAGCACTGCGGGCAGGTTACCGTTGAACCTCTCCGTGAAGGCTTTGTCAGCGCAGCGGAAGTGGCAGCGGAAGCTGCTTTTCTGCCGGATGATACGCGCTTCTGGCTGCGCGAAATCGTGCTGTGCGGCGACGGTGAGCCGTGGCTGCTGGGGCGCACCGTGGTGCCGGAAAGTACGCTGCAGGGACCGGAGCAGATGCTGCAGCAGCTTGGCACACGTCCACTGGGGCGCTATCTTTTTGCCTCTTCCGCGCTGAGCCGTGACTTTATTCATCCCGGCCAGGCCGGCGATCTCTGGGGACGGCGTTCGCGTCTGCGCCTGTCGGACAAGCCCCTTCTGTTAACTGAACTTTTTTTACCGGCATCGCCGCTTTACCGCGCGCTGCAGCAAGGATGAAACCGTGCAAAAATCATTAACTGCAAGCAAATGGCAGGCTTACAGCCGCCTGATGCGCATCGACAAACCTATCGGCACGCTGCTGCTGATGTGGCCTACGCTCTGGGCGCTGTGGCTGGCTGGCATGGCGGTGCCGCCGCTTCCGGTGCTGATCGTATTTGTGCTCGGCGTGATTGTGATGCGCGCTGCGGGCTGCGTCATCAACGATTACGCCGATCGAAACGTGGATGGCCACGTCAAACGCACCGCTGGCCGGCCGCTGGCGAGCGGGGCGGTTTCAGAGAAAGAGGCAAAGCTGCTGTTTGCTGCTCTGGGCCTGCTGGCATTTATGCTGGTGCTGACCATGAATCGCATGACCATCCTGCTCTCTTTTGGCGGGCTGGCGCTGGCGTGGGTCTATCCCTTTATGAAGCGCTATACCCATCTGCCGCAGGTGGTGCTCGGCGCAGCTTTTGGCTGGGCGATTCCGATGGGGTGGGCCGCCGTAAGTGAGTCCTTACCTTTAGTCTGCTGGCTGGTGTTCTTCGCCAACATCTGCTGGACGGTGGCCTACGATACGCAGTACGCCATGGTGGATCGCGATGACGATCTGAAAATAGGCGTCAAATCCACGGCGATTCTGTTTGGTCGTTTTGACAAGCTGATTATTGGCCTGCTGCAGCTGGCTGCGCTGGGGCTGATGGCGCTGGTGGGAAGCATACTGAATCTGAACGGGGCCTTCTACTGGTCACTGCTGGCTGCCGGCGCGCTGTTTGTCTATCAGCAGAGCCTGATCGCCCGGCGCGAACGTGACGCCTGCTTTCAGGCGTTTCTGAACAATAACTACGTGGGGCTGGTGCTGTTTGCGGGTGTGCTGCTGAATACGCAGCCGTTTCTGGCGCTGTTCTGAACCGGCAGGGACGCATAAGAGCGTCCCTGCCTGCCTGCCTTACTCGTGTGCGACCGCACTTTCAATTGTCAGACGCACATCGCTGGTGACCAGCTCCGCCAGCATCTGCCACATCACGTGCGTGCGCTCCGCATCGGCATCACCGGAGTCGCTGATATAACGCTCATCGCGCAGCGTCAGCACCAGCGTGGTAAACACCGCTTTATCAAAGAACTCCGGAGCATTGATACCGTGCAGCACTGACAGACGCTGCGCCAGCGTACGACTCTCTTTCTCCAGCGTGCCACGGTTAATCGTGGGTTTGGCGCTGAGAATGGCAAAGGTGATCGCAAAGCGCTGCAGCGTTTCACGAATACCGGCCGCCAGCAGCTGCAGCGTGCGGTAGCGCGCGGCGCTCAGCTTAATCTGCCCGTCCAGCTGCGTCACCAGACCCTGCCGCGCCATCTCCGCACACAGCGCATTAAGCAGCGCCGGCAGTTCAGCACTTTCCCAGCGCAGGAACAGCTCACTTTTCAGCATCGGATAGACCAGACTCACCTGACGCAGAAGCTCGGCTTCACTGATTTCGCGGTGCTGCTGCACAATCGCCGCAATCAGCGACGGCATCACCAGCATATGCTGAATGTTATTGCGGTAGTAGGTCATCAGCACGGCCTGCTCGCGCGGCAGAATAATAATATCGCCGATGCTGTCCTGCTCGGTTTCGAACTTGTTCATGCCCATCGCGTGATCCAGCAGCGCTTCGGCGCTCAGATCGGGCACCGTGGCTTCCGGTGAATAGGGCACGTTGCGCAGCAGCTGCGTGTAACACTCCAGCTGCTCCGTCAGCTGCTCACGCGTCAGTGAGCGCTGACGCGACGCCAGCAGCGCGGTCACACACAGGTTCATGGCGTTGGCCGCACCCGCTTCGTTAATACGTACCATCAGGCTGGCAGCGATATCGTTCACCGCTGGCGTCATCCACGCGGGGCGCTGCGGATCGATAGGGTCAATCGCCTCGCGCCACTCAGGAATATGCTTGTTCAGATAGTTAACCAGCGGCAGCGGTTCACCAAAGTTAACGTAGCCCTGACCAAGATTGCGCAACTTACGCAGGCCGCGCACCATCTGCACAAAGCCCTCTTTCTCTTTCGCCGCGCCGCGCAGCTCTTTGGCGTAAGTCCCCACTTCCATTACATGCTCATAGCCGATGTAAATCGGGACAAAGGTGATCGGGCGGCTGCCGCCGCGCAGCAGCGCCTGCAGCGTCATGGAGAGCGTGCCGGTTTTGGGATCGAGCAGGCGACCGGTGCGCGAGCGCCCGCCCTCAACAAAGTACTCAACCGAGTAGCCACGGCTGAACAGCTCGCCCAGATATTCGCGGAATACGGTGGAGTAGAGTTTATTGCCCTTGAAAGTACGGCGAATAAAGAAGGCCCCCAGCCGGCGGAAAATCGGTCCGGCTGGCCAGAAGTTGAGATTGATACCGGCAGCGATGTGCGGCGGCACCAGTCCCTGATGATAAAGCACGTAGGAGAGCAGCAGGTAATCCATATGGCTGCGGTGGCAGGGCACATAGACTATTTCATGGCCATCCTGCGCCAGCTGACGCACGCGCTCGCCGCCGTTTACGTTAATGCCCTGATAGAGCCGGCTCCAGAGCCAGCCCATGATGCGGTCGGTGACGCGGATCGCCTCGTACGAGAAGTCCGCCGCGATCTCTTCCATCATCTCAACGGCGTTTTGCTGCGCTTTTTCATGCGAAATCTTTTTGCTGCGCGCTTCATCCTCAACGGCTTTTTCAATCGCTTTCGACTGCAGCAGTTTGTTGAACAGATCCTGACGGGCAGGCAGGCTGGGTCCTACCGCAGCCAGACGCTGACGGGCAAAATGAATACGCGCCACGCGTGCCAGTTTCTGCGCAATCGACTTATCCGTGCCGTGTTCGGTCGCCATCTGGCGCAGCGAGACGGTAGAAGAGAAGCGGACAAAGCTGTCGCGGCCGTGCCAGAGAATGGCAAAAAACTTCTGCACGCCATTCAGTACGCGCAGATGCGGCGTGGGCTCACCCTGAATTTCACGGCCCGGTGCCCGGCCAAACATCACCGCCACCGGCAGCATCTGGACATCCAGCTGCGGATTATTACGGTGCAGATCCAGATAGTCGTGAAACAGTTTCACTGACTCCGGATTCGCCACGTAATAAGGGAAGACGCGCGGGCCGTCATGGATAAACACATGGCGCGGCAGCAGCGTACCGTCAATCTCCAGCGGCGCCAGCGGATCGGGCAGATCAAGCCGCAGACACTGATTGCGCAATGTAAGCAGGTCCGCCTTTGAATCATAAGGCAAAACATACATCACGGGACGGGTGGGATCGATACCGTGCTCCGAAACCGGATCGGTCGGTATGACCTTACTTTTTACCAAAATAGAGAGTGGTAAATTCAATAATTTGTAATAGAGTTTACGCCAACCTGACATAGACAACTTGAAGCCTCTTGTTAGCAAAGCGCGGCAAGCATACCAGAAAGTGCAGCGAAGATCTGTGGCTGTGCCATCGTACGCTGCGCACTCATTGACGCCAAAATTACTCAAGGGTTCCCTATCCATGGCAAATAACGTTACCGGCCTGCTGCGCATTATCAAAGCCGCAGGCTACTCCTGGCAGGGTATACGCGCAGCGTGGCAACATGAGGCGGCTTTTCGTCAGGAGGCGATCGCGGCGGCGATCGCGGTGGTCATCGCCTGCTGGCTGGATGTGGACGCGGTGACGCGCGTGCTGCTGATTGGCTCGGTGATGCTGGTGGTGGTGGTAGAGATCCTGAACAGCGCGATTGAAGCGGTGGTCGACAGAATTGGTCAGGAGCGTCACCCGCTGGCGGGGCGCGCCAAAGATATGGGCTCTGCCGCCGTGCTGCTGACCATTCTGCTTGCGCTGTTTGTCTGGATTTCGCTGCTCTGGCCGCACGCGCATTAAGGCCTGAAGTACCGATATATCGCTGATTTTTGCCGCAGCTGCGGTTTTCATTTCGCCAATACCTGTATATACTCACAGCGACTGTATAAACAACCAGGGGGCGGGATGAAAGCGTTAACCAGCAGGCAGCAGCAGGTCTATGACCTGATTCGCGACCATATTAATTCAACCGGCATGCCACCAACGCGTGCTGAAATTGCTTCACAGCTGGGCTTCCGCTCACCCAATGCGGCTGAAGAGCACCTGAAAGCGCTGGCGCGTAAAGGGGTCATTGAGATTGTCTCTGGCGCCTCACGCGGCATTCGCTTGCTGATGGAAGAAGAGACAAGCGGCGGATTGCCGTTAATCGGACGTGTGGCTGCCGGCGAGCCGCTGCTGGCTCAGGAGCACATCGAGACCCATTATCAGGTCGATGCTAACCTGTTTAAGCCGAGCGCTGATTTTCTGCTGCGCGTCAGCGGAATGTCGATGAAAGATATCGGGATTATGGATGGCGATCTGCTTGCCGTACATAAAACCCAGGATGTGCGTAACGGCCAGGTCGTGGTAGCGCGCATCGATGATGAAGTCACCGTAAAACGCTGGAAAAAGCAGGGTGCTATCGTGCATCTGCTGCCAGAAAACAGCGATTTTCAGCCTATCGAAGTGGATACGCGCCAGCAGTCACTGACCGTTGAAGGTCTGGCTGTGGGTATTGTCCGCACCGGTGAATGGCTGTAATACCTGGTTAGTCCCCCTGCTGCGGTCTGTGCCTGCACAGACCGCAGTCTGCTATATTACCCCTCTGCTTCCAACCGTGACGCCGTGCAGCTGCATGAAGCGCGTTGCCCGCATTAACAGGACTGGCTGATGCCGCTGTTTACCTCTTCTGACCGCACGCTCTGGCGGCTGGCGCTGCCAATGATCCTCTCTAACATCAGCGTACCGCTGCTGGGCATTGTGGATACGGCTATCATTGGTCACCTCGACAGCCCGGTTTATCTCGGCGGCGTGGCCGTGGGCGCAACCGCCACCAGCTTTGTCTTTATGCTGCTGCTGTTTCTGCGCATGAGCACCACCGGTCTGACGGCACAGGCATTTGGCGCCCGGGATACACCTGCGCTGGCGCGTGCGCTGATCCAGCCGATGCTGATTGCGCTGACAGCAGGCGTGCTGTTCATTGCATTACGTACCCCGGTCAGCGAGCTGGCGGCCGCGCTGATGGGCGGCAGCGAGGCGGTGCAGCAGCAGGCGCAAACCTTTATCGCTATCCGCTGGCTCAGTGCGCCTGCCACACTGGCAAATCTGGTGATCCTGGGCTGGCTGCTTGGCGTACAGTATGCGCGTGCACCAATGGTGCTGCTCATCACCGGTAACGTTGTGAATATCCTGCTTGATTTGCTGTTTGTTCTGCAGTGGCACTGGGGCGTGGCGGGTGCCGCTGCGGCCACCGCCGTCGCGGATTATGTGACGCTGGCGGCAGGGCTGTGGATGGTGGCACGTGTGCTGGCGCTGCGCGGCATATCATTTTCACTGCTCAAAGCCAGCTGGCGCGGCGACACCGCGCGCCTGTTCCGTCTTAACCGCGACATCATGCTGCGTTCGCTGCTGCTGCAGCTCTGCTTTGCCTCGCTGACGCTGCTGGGCGCGCGGCTCGGCCCTGAGGTGGTCGCGGTCAATGCGGTATTACTGATGTTTCTGACCTTTACCGCCTATGCGCTGGATGGCTTTGCCTACGCGGTGGAAGCCTGCTCCGGTGAGGCCACCGGCGCAGGCGATCGCAGCCGGCTGCGGCTGATCTGGTATGCCGCCTGCCGGCAGGCGGGCATCGTGGCGCTGCTGTTTGCGGTGATTTACGCCGTCTGCGGCCCGGCAATTATCGCGCTGCTGACCTCTATTGAATCGCTGCGCGAAGCGGCCGACCGCTACCTTATCTGGCAGGTGATCCTGCCGCTGGCTGGCGTCTGGTGCTATCTGCTGGACGGTATGTTTATCGGGGCCACACGCGGCCGCGATATGCGCAACAGCATGCTGCTGGCGGCGCTGGGCTATGCACTGACGCTGCTGACGCTGCCGTGGCTCGGGAACCATGGCTTATGGCTGGCTATTACCGTATTCCTCGCGTTAAGAGGCATTACCCTGGGACTGATATGGCGCTATCACTGGCGGCGCGACAGCTGGTTCAGCGTGTAATGTCATCGGGTTAACCGGCAGCGCATAAAACTGGCGAATTGTGCTGCGACGGTTAACCTTAATAGGACAGATCGCAGGTCAGGCGGCGGTTCAGCCCCCGCTGTGGGGGCGTTCCGTCTGGCTCAGCAAACTGTGGAGACGCGTAATGAACAGAGATGAAGCAAGCGGCAGCTGGAAACAGTTCAAAGGAAAATGCAAAGAGCAGTGGGGCAAGCTGACTGATGATGACCTGAGCGTGATTGAAGGCAGGCGCGACCAGCTGATTGGCAAAATTCAGGAGCGCTATGGCTATGCGAGAGCAGAAGCGGAGCGCGAAGTGAACGAATGGGAAAGCCGGCACAACGATCGTCGCGACTAGCGCTACCCCGGTTCAGAACATACCCCCCGCTCGCAGGCCTTCAGGCGTGCACTCAGCCCTTTTTACCGCGTTTTTTACTCATGGCTTCATGATCGTGCGCGCAGCTGGCGTGCTGGGTACAGGCAGCAATTTCAGCGCAGTTTTCGCACAGGCCGTGCGCTTCAATCACCGTATGGCGCAGGCTGAAGTTCGCCTGGTCAGCCAGTCCCGCAATGATTTTTTCCACGCCGTGTGCCTGTTGTTCACTCACGGCGGCACAGCTGTCGCAGACCAGCATAACAGAACTGTGGGCCGGCTCATTAACGTGATGACAGACCACATAGCTGTTGTTGGACTCCACGCGGTGGATAAATCCCTGTTCCAGCAAAAAGTCGAGGGCACGGTAAATCGTGGGCGGCTTCGCCTGAGGTTCACTCATACGCAGCTGATCCAGCAGATCGTAGGCGCTGACAGAACCTTTCTGCTCAGCCATCAGGCGCAGTACTTCGGCACGCTGCGGCGTAAGACGCACGCCGCGATCGAGACAGAGCGCCTCAACCTGGGTCAGCAGCTGCGCTGGGGTAAGAGTTGACATAATGTTCTCCGGCTTACAGGTGATGTTATTTTATCACACTCCATCCGCCCATGCTGTTTTTGCCTGCTCTGGCCTAAGCGTGCTGTCGATCACACATATCCGGCAATTTTAAGAGTGTTTTACGCGCTATTTTTGCTTTGCAAGTGACCAGATTCCCGATATGGTTCAGGCAGGCTAAAGTTATCACTGGCCTTATAAGAGCAATAATTCGCCTGAGTGGCTAAAAAAAGCGCAGAGTGGCGCATTCGTGTCCAATTCTGCGAACAGCAGTGCTTATCCCTTTCAGTTCACAGCAATGAAGCGTTAGCCGCCATTCAGAATAGCGGTTAACACCATTATTTCGCCTACGCGACACTCAATAATTTTTTAAGGTGATAGCAGCCTCATGACGACAACACGCTTTACGCTGGCCCGGGTGGCTTATTTTGCTGGTTTAAACGCGCTGCTGGCTTCCTCTTCAGCGCTGGCCGCGGGAACCTGGTATGATGCGCGCAATGATGCGATGGGCGGAACCGGTGTCGCTTCGTCGCACTGGAGTTCTGCCGTGCTGGCTAACCCGGCGCTGATGACGCGCGCCCAGCCGGAAGAGAATGCCGGCATCATTTTTCCCTCTGCCGGATTACAGGTGACGGATAAAGACAAGCTGGTCGATCGTATTGATGACATCACCGATACGGTTGATCGCTATCGCGACGTAATTGATAACATCAACGAGAGTCTCATCTCGGATCCGTTTGCTGCCATCAATGCCGTGCCGCAGCTGCGTGCCGCAGCCGGCGATATGGCCGACCAGCTGCGCAGGCTTAAAGGTAATAAAGCGGATGCGACCGCAGGCGTTGCAGTGGCCGTTACGGTTCCGAATGAGACGCTGCCGTTTGCCTTTATCACCAAAGCGTATGGTACCGCCCATATTCGTGCCAACGTGGTTCAGAGCGATATCGATTATCTGGACAGTCTGGCAAACGGCGCGTTTCCGCAGCCGGGCGATCAGGATAACCTGCGCTCCAGCGCGAACGGACTGGCAGCGCTGGTCACCGATTATGGTATTGCCATGGCGCATGAGTTTACGGTTGCCGGTCACCCGGTCTCGCTGGGTGTTACGCCTAAGCTGCAGAAGACCTGGCTCTATAACTACAGCGCCAGCGTCTATAACTACGATAAAAACGATCTTAAAAACGGGCGCTATCGCAGTTCAGACACCGGCTTTAACGTTGATGCCGGTCTCGCCACCCCATTTGCTGAAAACTGGACGTTTGGTCTGACCGGCCAGAACCTGATCTCACGCGATCTGGATACCAAAGTTGTTAATGGCTATCGCGATACCTATCAAATCCGTCCGCTGGTAACGACCGGCCTCGCGTGGGAGCGCGGACCGGTTACCCTGACCGGCGATGTGGATCTCACGGAAACCAAACGCTTTAAGTCGCAGGAGAGCAGCCAGTATGCGGGCGCAGGCGCGGAATATCGCATGCTCGACTGGCTGGCCCTGCGCGCAGGCTACCGGGCCGATCTGAAATCAAACGACGTTAACGTGGTTACTGCCGGTCTTGGTCTGTCGCCGTTTAACAATGCGGTGCATCTGGATCTGGCGGGCTCCGCCGGTAAAGATCGTACCTGGGGTGCGATGGTACAGCTCGGCTTTAACTTCTGACGGGTCTGTCACGGGCGGCTGTGTCGTCCGTGACGGCTGTGGTATCATTGCGCAGTTTCTCATCATTTAACTCCGGATCTACTGCGCTTCATGACTGATAACTTCTCTTCGCAACGCTTTTCCATCGCGCCGATGCTCGACTGGACCGATCGTCACTGCCGCTATTTTCATCGCAAGCTTACCGGCGATACGCTGCTCTATACCGAGATGGTGACGACCGGCGCGATTATTCATGGCAAAGGGGATTACCTTGCCTACAGCGAAGAGGAGCACCCGGTTGCTCTGCAGCTGGGCGGCAGCGATCCGGCGGCGCTGGCGCAGTGCGCCAGACTGGCTGAAGCGCGCGGTTACGATCAGATCAACCTGAACGTGGGCTGTCCTTCCGACCGCGTACAGAACGGTCGCTTTGGTGCCTGCCTGATGGCGGATGCGAACCTGGTGGCCGACTGTATTAAAGCGATGCGCGATGTGGTCTCTATTCCGGTCACGGTAAAAACCCGCATCGGTATCGACGAGCAGGAGAGCTATGCGTTTCTGTGCGACTTTACCGGCACCGTGGCAGAGCGGGGCGGCTGCGACACCTTTATCATTCACGCACGCAAAGCCTGGCTCTCAGGGCTGAGCCCGAAAGAGAACCGGGAGATCCCGCCGCTGGACTACCCGCGCGTTTATCAGTTAAAGCGCGATTTTCCGGCGCTGACCATCGCCATCAACGGCGGTGTGAAAACGCTGGAGGAGGCAAAGTCGCACCTGATGCATGTAGATGGCGTAATGATGGGCCGCGAAGCGTATCAAAATCCCTCTATACTGGCACAGGTCGATCGCACGCTGTTTGACCGCACAGCGCCGGCAGTGGATCTGGTGGCGGTGGTGCGTTCAATGTATCCCTATATTGAAGCGGAACTTGCGCAGGGCACCTATCTGGGACACGTTACCCGGCATATGCTGGGCCTGTTCCAGGGGATCCCCGGCGCGCGCCAGTGGCGACGTTATCTGAGCGAAAATGCGCATAAACCGGGCGCGGATGTGCGCGTGCTGGAAGCCGCGCTGGCGCTGGTGGCCGATCGCATCCCGCAGGAAGCGTAATCCGCGTTCTCTGAAAACCGCAGCAGAGATGGTGCGGTTTTATTTTGCCTGAAATCTGGTTTTTTTCACCACGTTTACTGAAGCACTCTGAATAAACCCAATTTAATCAATTGGTTATAAAATGGCTATTCTGGCATGAAAATTGTATCTGTCAGAAGAGTTCTGACAGAGGAGGCTAAACGTGGAAATGGTATTTGTGCTCGGGTTTTTTTTAATGCTGCTGCTGACCGGCGTTTCTCTGCTGGGGGTGATTGCGGCTTTAGCCGTTGCCACCGCGCTGATGTTTTTAACCGGCCTGTTTGCGTTTGTCATAAAACTGTTACCCTGGCTGCTGCTGGCCGTGGTCGCTGTCTGGCTTTGGCGCCACTTTACGACGCCAGGTGGCAACGCCCGACTGAACCGGCTTAAAAGAAAAATCAGCCGAATGGAGCGACGCGGCTGGTAATAAATGCGGCTCAGATCACAGCGCTGAATGCTGCTGGCATCAGATAAGCATTAAACATATTTTTTACTTATATTTTCTGCCACTATACGAATACAGATTCAGTACCGCTGTCCCTACACCAGCGCGAACGAAAAAAAAGAATCAGGGGCTTCCTTCAGGAAGCCCTCTTTTTTTGGCTGAATCAGGGTAATAGCAGGCTGGAGCCCTGCGTCGCACGACTCTCCAGACTCTGATGCGCGCGCACGGCATCACGCAGCGGGAATTTCTGCTGTTCCGGTACGTTCACCTGAATGGCGCGACTGGCTATCAGCGAAAAGAGTTCACTGCTTGCCTGCTCCAGCTCCTCACGGTTTGTGATATAGCCAAACAGCGACGGGCGGGTAACAAACAGAGAGCCTTTTTTGTTGAGAATACCCAAATCCACGCCGGTTACCGGGCCGGAAGCGTTGCCAAAGCTCACCAGCAGCCCGTGGCGCTGCAACGAATCCAGCGACGCTTCCCAGGTATCTTTACCGACAGAGTCATACACTACGGCCACCTTTCTTCCCTGCGTCAGTTCGCTGACACGCTGCGCAATATCCTCTTCGCGATAGTTAATGGTGGCCCATGCGCCGGCCGCTTTAGCCGTCTGCGCTTTCTCTGCGGAACCCACCGTGCCGATAAGATGTGCGCCCAGCGCTTTGGCCCACTGACAGGCAATCAGGCCCACGCCGCCTGCGGCAGCATGAAACAGAAACGTTTCATCTGCTTTCACTTTCCAGGTCTGACGCAGCAGATACTGGACCGTCAGCCCTTTGAGAAATGAGGCGGCCGCCGTTTCAAAAGAGATACTTTCCGGCAGCAGCGCCAGCCGCTCCTCCGCAACGTTGTGTATTTCGCTGTAAGCGCCCAGGACGGCCTGACAGTAAACCACCCGATCGCCAGGCTGAAAACGCGTAACCGCCGCGCCCACTTTGCTCACCACGCCAGCCGCTTCGGTGCCGAGTCCGGAAGGAAAATCTGAAACCGGATAGAGCCCGCTGCGCACATAGGTGTCGATATAGTTAATGCCTATCGCCCGGTTTTCCACCTGCACCTCATGCTCAGCCGGATCGGCAGGATCAAAATCAACCCACTGCAAAACCTCCGGGCCACCGTGCTGACTGAACTGAATACGCTTTGCCATGCTGACTCCTGTGAATGTTCATCCGGGGGCGGTATACTTGCGCGTCCCTTTCACGATCGGTAATGCATTCACTATGGCAGGAAATAAACCCACCAACAAATCGAACGAACCCCGCGATCGGCAGCTGGAAGGCGTAAAAATGCCGCCGCACTCCATAGAAGCGGAGCAGTCGGTGCTGGGTGGGTTGATGCTGGACAACGAGCGCTGGGACAACGTCTCTGAGCGCGTTGTTGCAGACGATTTTTTTAACCGCTCGCACCGCATGATTTTCGCTGAGATGCAGCGGCTGCTGGAGCTGGGCCAGCCTATTGACCTGATTACCCTGTCAGAGTCGCTGGAAACGCGCGGCGAGCTGGAGATGGCGGGCGGCTTTGCCTATCTGGCCGAATTAGCAAAAAATACGCCAAGCGCGGCGAACATTGGCGCTTATGCAGATATCGTGCGTGAACGTGCAGTGGTGCGTGAGATGATCGCGGTGGCCAATCAGATTGCCGATGCCGGTTACGATCCGCAGGGCCGGAGCAGTGAAGACCTGCTCGACTTTGCCGAATCCAACGTCTTTAAAATTGCCGAGCAGCGCGCGAATAAAGATGATGGCCCGCAGAACATTGAGCAGATCCTTGAAGCCACTGTTTCCCGGATAGAAGCGCTGGTCTCCACGCCGCATGACGGCGTAACCGGCGTAGATACAGGCTATCAGGATCTGAACAAAAAAACGGCCGGTCTGCAGGGGTCCGATCTGATTATCGTGGCCGCGCGTCCTTCCATGGGTAAAACCACGTTCGCCATGAACCTGTGCGAAAATGCGGCGATGCTGAATGAGAAGCCGGTGCTGATCTTCAGTCTGGAGATGCCCAGCGAGCAGCTGATGATGCGTATGCTGGCGTCACTGTCGCGCGTGGATCAGACGCGTATTCGTACCGGTCAGCTGGAAGATGAGGACTGGGCGCGCATCTCCGCCACAATGGGTATTCTGCTGGAGAAGAAAAACATCTTTATTGATGACTCTTCCGGCCTGACGCCAACCGAAGTTCGCTCGCGTGCCCGCCGCGTGTTCCGCGAGAATGGCGGTCTGAGCATGATCATGATCGATTACCTGCAGCTGATGCGCGTGCCGTCGCACTCCGAGAACCGTACGCTGGAGATCGCAGAAATCTCGCGCTCCCTGAAAGCTCTGGCTAAAGAGCTGAATGTGCCGGTCGTGGCGCTGTCGCAGCTAAACCGTTCACTGGAGCAGCGCGCAGATAAACGTCCGGTTAACTCCGATCTGCGTGAGTCCGGCTCGATCGAGCAGGATGCTGACCTGATCATGTTTATTTACCGCGATGAGGTGTATCACGAGAACAGCGATCTGAAAGGCATTGCTGAGATCATCATCGGTAAACAGCGTAACGGGCCAATCGGCACCGTGCGTCTTACTTTCAACGGCCAGTGGTCGCGTTTTGACAACTACGCCGGCCCGCAATACGACGACGAATAAGCCTTTACCTGCCTGTGCATGCACGTTTTGTGCATGCATCTCACGTCATCAGAAAATAGTGTTGGACAAGCTTGCCTGCTATCAGGTTATCTGTGCCAAAGCGAACGGGATAACGCTGTGGGATCAGAATGACGCAGGTAGACGATTACGATCTTAAGATATTGACGCTATTACAATCTAATGGCCGCCTCACCAATCAGGAGCTGAGCGATCTGGTGGGTCTGTCCGCATCACAGTGCTCACGCCGCCGTATTAATCTTGAACAGGCGAATTTAATTCTCGGCTATCACGCCCGGCTGTCGCCCGATGCGGTAGGCCTCGGCATGGTGGGGCTGATTGAAGTGCGGCTGAAAAACCATACGCCCGATTATGAAGATAATTTTTTGCAGATGGTTGAAGCAGAACCTGCCATTGTTGACGCGTTTAAAACCACCGGAGACGCTGACTATCTGCTGAAAGTGGCGGTAGCCGATCTCGCCTCGCTGAGTGCGCTGATCAGCCAGCTGGTGGCGGGTCATCAGAGCGTGTCGCACGTGAAAACGGCGGTGGTGCTCAACCGGCTGAAAGAGAATGGCCTGATGATGAAGCCTGCGCACAAAGCGCGCCATAAAGGTGCATAATGCGCCATAAAAGTGCATCAGATTGCTTTCTATGCTTACTTCTCGCGAAAAATACCGAATTTGTGCATGAATCAACGGTTTTATTTTGACTGATGCATAAAAACACGCAATAAAGCGCCTTAGATATCAATGGGATAATCGCTGGCACCCTCCGGCTGAGCAGCAGCAATGCCGGAGTGGTGCGTTTTTTGCAAATGTATCGCTTTTATTTGCACAGAGATCTCCCGATGGACAATATCGCTCAGCCAGTGGCAGCTCCTCATTCCCGTATTGAAGATGCGCTGGCTATCGTGCTGGGAACGCTGATGGTCTCATTTGGCGTTATGCTGCTGAAACAGGCGGGCGCGCTGACCGGCGGAACAGCCGGTATCGCCTTCTTAATCAGCTACCTTTCGTCATCCTCTTTCGGTGCCGCCTTTTTTGTCATCAATCTGCCGTTTTACTGGCTGGCTATACGCCGTATGGGGTGGGAATTTACCTGCAAAACCTTTGGCGCCGTCGCGCTGGTCTCCCTGTTTACCCAGCTGCATCCGCTGTTTGTCCACTTTTCGGCATTAAATCCTTTTTATGCGACACTGTTCGGTAACGTGGTCATGGGGATCGGGTTTATAGTGTTGTTTCGCCACAAAGCCAGCCTGGGCGGGATCAATATTCTGGCGCTCTGGTTACAGGATCGCACCGGGTTGCGTGCCGGGAAGCTACAGATGATGGTCGATACCTGCGTGGTCGGCGCCTCGCTGTTTGTTGTACCGCCACCAATGCTGCTGGCCTCTGTTGCGGGCGCGGCGATCCTTAACCTTATCATTGCAATGAACCATCGTCCCGGCCGCTATCAGGTATAAAAGCGCCGTCTTACGCTTACTAACGCATTTTTATGGAGATCTGCACCGTGTTTCAAAACGTTGATGCCTACGCCGGCGATCCGATTCTGTCGCTGATGGAAACCTATAAACAAGATCCGCGCGCGCATAAGGTGAATCTCAGTATCGGCCTGTTCTACAACGAAGCGGGCATTGTTCCGCAGCTGCAGGCCGTTGCGGCAGCAGAAGAGCGTCTGCAGGCGCAGCCGCATCAGGCATCACTTTATTTGCCGATGGAAGGTTTAGGTCCTTATCGCAACGCGATTGCGCCGCTGCTGTTTGGTCACGACCACCCGGTGCTGAAGGCGGGACGCATCGCCTCTATTCAAACGCTGGGGGGATCCGGTGCGCTGAAAGTAGGGGCTGATTTCCTCAAGCGCTATTTTCCGCACTCTGAGGTCTGGGTCAGCGACCCGACCTGGGAAAATCACGTAGCGATTTTTAACGGCGCGGGTTTCGCGGTAAATAGTTATCCCTGGTATGACGCTGAGACCAACGGCGTTAAGTTTGACGCGTTTATCAGCTGCCTGAAATCGCTGCCGAAGCACACCATTGTGCTGCTGCATCCCTGCTGTCACAACCCGACCGGTGCCGATCTCACTGATGCCCAGTGGGATGAGACCACCGCCGTGCTGAAAGCGCAGGAGCTGATCCCGTTCCTCGATATCGCCTATCAGGGCTTTGGCGCAGGAATGGAAGAGGATGCTTACGCCATTCGCGCTATCGCCGCAGCGGGTCTGCCGGCGCTGGTGAGCAACTCATTTTCTAAAATCTTCTCGCTCTATGGCGAGCGCGTGGGCGGGCTTTCTGTGGTCTGCGACAGCGCGGAAGAAGCGGGGCGGGTGCTGGGCCAGCTGAAAGCAACCGTACGCCGCAACTACTCCAGCCCGCCAAATTTTGGTGCCCAGGTGGTCTCCTGCGTACTGAATGATGCCGCACTACTGAACATGTGGCTGGCTGAGGTTGACGCGATGCGCATGCGTATCACGGAGATGCGCCAGGCACTGGTCAGCGAACTGCAGGCGATTCTGCCGGGCAAAAATGTCGACTACCTGCTGAAGCAGCGCGGTATGTTCAGCTATACCGGCCTCAGCGCACAGCAGGTTGATCGGCTGCGTGATGAGTTCGGGATCTATCTCATCGCCAGCGGGCGTATGTGCGTTGCTGGCCTGAATCACAGTAACGTTAAACGCGTTGCAGAGGCGTTTGCTGCCGTTATGTAACCGCCGGACGCAACACCACGAACCATCCGTTTAATGCGGATGGTTTTTTTTGCGCGCGCCAGGCCACGCTCATGCTTTTTACAGTGGCAGGGTTTACCTTTCGCCAACATGCTGCACACTTAAGAGACCTGTTTTTTTAGGACGTTGATATGTGGCAGCAACAAACCCTTACCCTGAGCGCAAAAGCGCGCGGGTTTCACCTCATTACCGATGAGGTCTTAAGCCAGCTTAACGGCCTTGCCGGCATGCGCATTGGCCAGCTGCATCTGCTGTTACAGCATACTTCTGCGTCGCTGACGCTGAATGAAAACTGCGATCCCACCGTGCGCAGTGATATGGAACAGCACTTTTTACGGCAGGTGCCTGAAAACGCAGACTGGCAGCACGATTATGAAGGGGCCGATGATATGCCTGCCCATATTAAGTCATCGCTGCTGGGCGTTTCACTGCTGCTGCCGGTGAGTCACGGGCAGCTGATGCTGGGAACCTGGCAGGGGATCTGGCTGGGTGAACATCGCATACAGGGCGGTGCCAGACGCATCGTCGCGACTTTACAAGGGGAGTAACCGATGACGATTTCTGAGCTATTGACCTACTGCATGAGTAAACCCGCCGCAGAGCAGGACATTAAAGAGGCGTGGGATGCGACACAGATCAAGAGTCACGGCGTGCTGTTTGCCATGCTCTATGAAAAAGCGGGACGGCCGGCGGTGACGCTGAAAACCTCTCCCGCGCTGGCCGAGCTGTTGCGTGAAGAGCACAGCGACGTCTTTCCCAGCGAATATCTGAATAAATCCTGCTGGAGCACGCTGTGGCTGGATGGCTCGCTGAAGGATTCGCAGATTTACTATCTGGTTGACGCCTCCTATCAGCAGGCCGACGCCACGCACGCGGCGGGCGCCGGCCAGCACAACGTCTGAGCCGTTACGCCGCAGACGTGTCGCGCAGGGTGTTGATGTCGATGACAAAGCGATATTTCACATCGCTTTTCAGCATGCGCTCATACGCCTCATTGATCTGATCCATGGCAATCAGTTCAATGTCTGAGGTGATGCCGTGCTCGCCACAGAAATCGAGCATCTCCTGCGTTTCAGCGATGCCGCCGATCAGCGAGCCAGAGACACTGCGGCGCCTGAAAATCAGGTTAACCACCTGAGGTGCCGGATGATCGTGCTCGGGCACACCTACCAGCGTCATATTACCATCGCGCTTCAGCAGGGTAATAAACGGGTTAAGATCGTGCTGCGCGGCTACCGTGTTCAGAATAAAATCGAAGCTGTTCGCATGGGCCGCCATCTGATCGGCATCTTTAGAAATCACCACTTCATCAGCGCCAAGACGTTTGCCATCTTCGACTTTTGATGGCGATGTCGTAAACAGCACAACCTGCGCGCCCATCGCATGGGCAATTTTCACGCCCATATGGCCCAGACCGCCCAGGCCAACGATGCCAACTTTTTTACCCGGGCCGACATTCCAGTGGCGCAGCGGCGAGTAGGTGGTGATCCCCGCACACAGCAGCGGCGCAACGCCTGCCAGGTCGAGATTTTCCGGCACGCGCAGCACAAAATCTTCGTTGACCACCATGCTGGTGGAGTAGCCACCGTAGGTGACCGCGCCGGTTTCGCGATCCTGGCCGTTGTAGGTGCCTGTCATGCCCTCTTCGCAATACTGCTCCAGTCCTTCCTGACAGCTCGGACAGCTGCGGCAGGAGTCAACCATACAGCCAACGCCGACGAGGTCGCCGGGCTGATATTTATGGCTGTGCGCGCCCACGGCGGTTACGCGGCCGACAATTTCATGGCCCGGTACGACCGGAAAAATCGTGTTGTTCCATTCGTTGCGCGCCTGGTGCAGATCGGAGTGGCAGACGCCGCAATAGAGCACTTCAATTTCCACATCATGGTCACGCAGTTCGCGCGGTTTGTAGTCGAACGGGGCGAGTTTTGATTTGGCGTCCTGTGCGGCCCAGGCATGGGTAATATTCATGGTGTCTCCAGTCGGATGTGTCGTGAGTAGGGTATGCAAACGCCTTACGGGGTTCGAAAGGCCGGAACGCTGAGGCAGCGTTAAAAGCAGACCGCTATAAGCGTAGTCAGCCAGCCTGGATGCGGCTATGCCTGAAGATGCCTGATTCTTGCCTGTTTCTGCATTTTGCTGCGCAATCAGGCAGCGCTGAACAGCTGAAAAATAAAAAGCCGCCCCGGAGGGCGGCCTGATAACGACAAAGCTTATGAACCGAAAAGCCTTACTTCTTCAGCATCGGTTTCAGGAAGCGTGCGGTATGTGACTTTTCACACTCTGCCACGGTTTCCGGCGTACCGGCGACCAGGATCTCACCGCCGCCGCTGCCGCCTTCGGGTCCCAGATCCACGATCCAGTCTGCGGTTTTAATCACATCCAGATTGTGCTCAATCACCACGATGGTATTGCCCTGATTACGCAGCTGATGCAGCACTTCCAGCAGCTGTGCAATGTCGGCAAAGTGCAGGCCGGTGGTCGGCTCATCCAGAATATAGAGCGTCTGCCCGGTACCGCGCTTCGACAGCTCACGCGCCAGCTTGACGCGCTGCGCCTCACCACCGGAGAGCGTGGTAGCGGACTGGCCAAGACGGATATAGGAGAGGCCGACATCCATCAGCGTCTGCAGCTTGCGTGCCAGCGCCGGGACCGCTTCAAAGAAGTCGCGCGCTTCTTCAATCGTCATCTCCAGCACTTCGTGAATGCTTTTGCCTTTGTACTTGATCTCCAGCGTTTCACGGTTGTAGCGCTTGCCTTTACACTGATCGCACGGCACATAGATGTCGGGCAGGAAGTGCATTTCCACCTTGATCACGCCATCACCCTGACACGCTTCACAGCGTCCGCCGCGCACGTTGAAGCTGAAGCGGCCCGGATTATAGCCGCGCGAGCGCGACTCCGGCACACCGGCAAAGAGTTCACGCACCGGCGTAAAAATGCCGGTATAGGTGGCCGGGTTAGATCGTGGCGTACGTCCGATCGGGCTCTGATCGATGTCGATCACTTTATCGAAGTGCTCGAGCCCCGCAATCTCACGATACGGTGCCGCTTCACCGCTGGTTGCACCGTTAAGCTGCTGCTGCGCAATCGGGAACAGCGTATCGTTAATAAGCGTTGATTTCCCGGAGCCGGAGACGCCGGTAATACAGGTAAACAGGCCAACCGGCAGCGTCAGGGTCACATCCTTGAGGTTATTGCCGCGCGCGCCGGTGAGTTTCAGCACTTTAGCCGGATCGCCTTTCACCCGCTCGGCCGGCACCGCGATTTCGCGCTTGCCGCTCAGGAACTGCCCGGTCAGCGAATCTTCATTCGCCATAATGGCGTGTACATCACCTTCCGCCACTATCTGGCCGCCGTGTACGCCTGCGCCCGGACCGATATCAATGATATGGTCTGCCGCTCTGATTGCGTCTTCATCATGCTCAACCACAATCACGGTATTGCCGAGATCGCGCAGGTGGATCAGGGTCGAGAGCAGACGTTCGTTGTCGCGCTGGTGTAGCCCGATAGAGGGCTCATCGAGAACATACATCACGCCAACCAGGCCGGCGCCAATCTGGCTGGCCAGACGAATACGCTGCGCTTCGCCGCCGGAGAGGGTTTCTGCCGAACGCGACATGGAGAGATAGTTCAGGCCGACGTTGACCAGGAAGCTCAGCCGATCGCCGATCTCTTTCAGGACTTTCTCAGCAATTTTTGCGCGCTGTCCGCTCAGTTTAAGGTTGGTGAAGAACTCCATCGCATGACCAATACTCATTTCAGAGATGGTGGGCAGGTTGGTATCTTCAACAAATACGTGGCGCGCTTCACGGCGCAGGCGCGTACCGTGACAGCTGGTGCAGGCGCGATTGCTGATAAACTTCGCCAGCTCTTCGCGCACCGCATTGGACTCCGTCTCTTTATAACGGCGCTCCATATTGTGCAGCACCCCTTCAAACGGGTGACGCCGCACGGAAGTATCGCCGCGATCGTTGATATATTTGAATTCAATATTCTCTTTGCCCGAGCCATACAGGATCACCTGACGCGCTTTATCGCTCAGGCTGCTGAACGGCGCCTCTACGTCAAAGTCGAGGTGCTCAGCGAGCGAGCGCAGCATCTGAAAATAGTAGAAGTTGCGGCGATCCCAGCCGCGAATCGCGCCACCCGCCAGCGATAGCTCAGGATTCTGCACCACGCGATCGAAGTCGAAGTACTGCTGCACGCCGAGGCCATCACAGGTTGGACAGGCGCCGGCCGGGTTGTTAAATGAAAACAGGCGTGGCTCCAGCTCTCGCATGCTGTAACCGCAGATCGGGCAGGCGAAATTAGCGGAGAAAAGCATCTCTTCGCTGTCTGGCTCGTCCATGTCTGCCACAATTGCGGTGCCGCCGCTGAGTTCAAGCGTGGTTTCAAACGACTCCGCCAGACGCGTGGCAAGATCGTCGCGCACGCGGAAGCGATCGATGACCACTTCAATAGTGTGCTTTTTCTGCAGCTCAAGCTTCGGCGGATCGGAGAGATCGCACACTTCGCCATCGATGCGCGCGCGGATGTAACCCTGCGCCGCCAGATTTTCCAGCGTTTTAGTGTGCTCACCTTTGCGATCTTTCACTACCGGCGCCAGCAGCATCAGGCGGCGACCCTCTTCCTGCGCCAGCACCTGATCCACCATCTGGCTTACGGTCTGCGCCGCAAGGGCGACGTCGTGATCGGGACAACGCGGTTCTCCCACGCGGGCAAACAGCAGGCGCAGGTAGTCGTGGATTTCAGTAATGGTACCCACTGTCGAACGCGGGTTATGCGAAGTCGATTTCTGCTCAATGGAAATGGCGGGCGACAGGCCTTCGATGTGATCGACATCCGGCTTCTCCATCAGCGAGAGAAACTGGCGCGCGTAAGCAGAGAGGGACTCTACATAGCGCCGCTGACCTTCAGCATACAGCGTATCAAACGCCAGCGATGACTTCCCGGAACCTGAGAGACCGGTGACAACGATCAGCTTATCGCGTGGAATGATCAGGTTAATATTTTTCAGATTGTGGGTGCGAGCACCGCGGACTTCGATCTTATCCATTCACCTTTCCCGGATTGAACTACACCCGCTATGCCAGCAAAGCATAACGGATAGAAACGCATCATTATGGCACAAAAAATAACCTGAATAAATATCCAGTAGTTTTATCCTTTGGTACACTAGGGACGCAAAACTGGAAGCACGCTCCAAAGTATCCATCATAGATCAGGACGTGTTAAACTTTGTCGTTTAGACTTATAGCATCAACTCATCGGGAGAGAGCAACATGGCCAGTCGTGGCGTAAACAAAGTGATTCTTGTCGGGAATCTGGGTCAGGATCCGGAAGTGCGTTTCATGCCAAACGGTGGCGCTGTAGCCAACTTCACGCTGGCCACGTCTGAAAGCTGGCGTGACAAGCAGACCGGTGAAAACAAAGAGAACACCGAATGGCACCGCGTTGTGCTGTTTGGCAAACTGGCTGAAGTGGCCGGTGAATATCTGCGTAAAGGCTCACAGGTCTATATTGAAGGTCAGCTGCGTACACGTAAGTGGCAGGATCAGAGCGGCCAGGAAAAATATACCACTGAGGTTGTTGTCAACGTAGGCGGCACCATGCAGATGCTGGGTGGACGCCAGCAGGGCGGTGCCAATGCAGGTGGCGCACCGATGGGCGGCCAGAGCAGCGGCGGAAATAACAACGGCTGGGGTCAGCCACAGCAGCCGCAGCAGCAGCAGTCTCAGGGCGGCAATCAGTTCAGCGGTGGCGCGCAGCAGCGTCCACAGCAGCAGAGCGCACCGGCGAACAACGAACCGCCAATGGATTTCGACGACGATATCCCGTTCTGATCCCCTGTTGCGTTAAAAAAGCCTCGCCTGCGAGGCTTTTTTTTTGATGGCCTGCTGCGATTCTGGCGCGCGGTGAGGTTACCCGGCCTGAAAGTCTTTGTAGCTTAACAACGCTGACCGTTTATCCCGCCACCTGCGGGTCAGCCTGGTTTGTTATCTCTGCGGGATCACCTGTCAGCGGTTGTCTCTTTTATACACCTAACGCTGTGCCAGATGTGTCCCGTTTATCAGTATGCTGTGACCGGCTTTCGCTGACGCCGCTCGCCTGCCTGTTCGCGTATTCCGCTTTATCCTCATGCCACTGCCGGTGACGTAATGGCCCGCATTAATGTGCAGCGTTATACCGGCGTTTTTAAGAATTTAGCCCACCCGCTTTTGCCTGACTTATCCGCCTTTCCGCCTGCGTATTCGCCGCTATATGCTCCTGAGCGGGCAGACAGGCTGTGTTTTAATCACCTTTTGACATAACGCTCTGCTGCTATGGCGTGCTCACCCTGGTGACAGATGCATCATGGCGTCTGTTTTTTATACGGAACGGGGGAGTAATTGCATATCAATGAGACGAAACGAGCATAAAAAATGACTAAAACTGCTCTTCTGCCCCTGGTTTTAATCAGAGAATGGTCCTGTTTATCCGGAAGTAAAACCATCCAGCTCTCAAGCAGGGGCACTTTGGTTAAGAATGATCCCGGTCACATTCCACAGAAAAATATTAAAACTGACGACAAATAACCGAATGTTATTTACCAGTGATAGCGCTTTTTACACCGTATAGTTTAAAGCTCATTACGTTTTTTCGCGGGAAAATTCCTGGAGATATTAAATCATAAATTGATTATTACCGGCGCTGCACTGATTTTTAAGCGCAGCCGTCAGGGCCAGGATAAATGAGAGTGCAAAAGTGGTACGGCAGGGAAGGATCTTTAGCCAGGCTAATTAAACATCGGTGCGATTTAGCGTCATTAACAGCATTGTTAATGTAATAAACGAAGCGCCAATCTCACCGCAATGAGATTGGGCAACGTCTAACTGGCTTATACTACAAGACTTTTGCTGGTGTGAATCAATTTTACCGCAAAAAAAAGAAGCATTTCCCTGATAGTAACCATCAGGAAAAAATGGTGCGAATTGTTATATTGTGAACGCCGAATTAAATGATCTTCATCTCTTCTGGTAAGAACAAATCTCAGCATTTAGTTAAATAACAGCGGCCTTGCATCTATTAGCGATTTTCCGATCCTGATGGGTAGTGGTAAACACTGCGGCTAATGTCGAGCAAACGACAGCTGCGGCGGGTTCCAATATCAAAGGTCGTCTGCAAAAAGTTGACTGCCTGACGCTTTTCATTGGTGGTAAAGAAGTTTTTAAGCACGCTCTGCAGCATCTCTTTGTCTGAACTCAACGTTTGCAGCTCACGGGTAAGATTCTGTAGTTTGTCCTCTAACTCTTTGATTTTTCTTCCTTCTTCAGAAGAAAGACCTGAAAATTTCTTCTTCCAGCTGTAGAAGGTAGCCTCTGAAATGCCGAGCTCTTCACAAATCTCCCTGACTTTTACTCCTGTTTCAGAAGCTTTAATGGCATTTGTGATTTGCTCTTCGCTATATCGTGACTTTCTCATAAATGCTCTTACCTTTCTTATCAATTAGTGGATGAGAATTACTGTATTAATATCTGGCACTGCAAAAACGGTATTAATGCAGTATTAAAGTGCGCGATTTGAATTGCGAGGGATAAATTAAGATATTTAGAATAAATATCATCATGGGATAAATCTTATTTTATTATGAATGCCAATGAACATCTTCCTGGCATTGGCTTTTTGATATAGATTCATTCCATCCCAAATGCAGAAAAATACGACAAACATTGGATATTCGGTACAGCTTTCTTGCAAAAAAGAGAGGGCGTGCCAGTAAACTTTTGTCTCGAATTCGGGTTGAAATCGTTTACATCCGCTGAAATTCGCACCAGATTTAATCAGAATTTTCCTGAATTTCTCTTCTAAATCCTGACGCGAGTCTCATTTTTCGGACCAGCCTGGTTTGAAGTTATTAATTTTTGTCAGGCCCACTGAGCGCTTGTTAATTCATTTCAAGGACGTTTTACCGCAAGGCAGTTGCTGTAAGTAATACTAAGGACCAGTCAATGAAATTGAGCGTAATGTCTAATGCCGTCTGGATGATGTCTGAAAAAGTCGTCTCGGTGTTCGGCGTCATCTTTGTCACCTCCTATGTGGCAAAATCGTTTGGCCCGACCATATTTGGCCAGATGGCATTTTCAGCTTCGCTATTCTCCATGGTGCAGACCGTGGCGATTTTCGGTACCGAAACCATCCTGTTCAAGCGCATCAGCAAAAGTGCGCCTAAAGGTCTGCGTCTGATGGCCGTGGCGCGTACCATGCGTCTCGCATTGCTGTTGCTGACCTCCATCCCGGTCTTGATTTGGGTCTGGTACAACATGCAGGAGAATTTTCTCGCCTTTGCACTGGCCTCATTTATCTCCTCGGTGTTTGTAACGCAGGACACTTTTAGCGTCTACAACAACGCACGGCTCGCTTCGCGACTCAATACGCTGGCTAACTCAGTGGGACTCCTGCTTGGCTTCGCCCTGAGCTTTACCATCGCATGGCTGCATCTCAATCCGCTGTGGCTGACCGTGTCCATCGTGGCGGTCACGCTGGTGCCTTATCTCATCAAGCGCATCAATTTTTACCGTGAGCATCAGGATATTGCGCCGCCGCAACAGAAACGCACCACCTATCTGCGCTACCTGATGTATGCCGGTTTGCCGCTGGCTATCTCCAGTATTTTTATCTCCGTGCAGGTGAAAGCGGCACAGATGTTCCTGGCCGGTATCGCCTCAGCCCGCGATCTGGGTCTGTTCGCTGCGGCCAATACTATTTCGGCTTCGTGGATTTTTATCCCGGTTGCCATCATCACTTCCTGCTTTTCGGAAATTTTCCGTGAGCGTGGAGCAGCCGCAATCAAACTCACCGCGCGGCTGAACGGCTATGTCATGGGAGTTTCATTGCTGTTATTGGCGGTGATCGCCATGTTTGGCGAGAAGATCATCATCGCGTTATATGGTCACGAGTACACACAATCGGGAAGTCTCGTTACGTTACTGTCGTTAGCAACCTGCTTTTCGGCAATGGGGACCGTAGCTTACCGCTACATGGTCAAAGAGGGCGGGTTTAACTATCTGCTGAAGAAGATCCTCTGCCTGATGGTCATCAGCCTGCCACTCTCATGGTGGCTGATTCAGGGCTACGGCATTATGGGTGCCGCCTGGAGCGTCTTCATCACTGAACTGCTCTCCCTTACCGTAATGAATTACTTCTTTAAAAACGGCGTCATTCAAAAAATTCAGGTTTCCTCACTCAACTACAAAACCTACAAATGAGGTCAGATATGCTCAGGTTGAAAGAAGAACTCAGAAGAAGCGTTCAGTATTTTATCAAGAAGATGCCCTGGGCTACGCAGGATCGCATCTACTACTTCCGTAAATTCCGTAAGCTGCCTAATCTGCGCGAGCCAAAGGTGTTTAACGAGAAGGTGCTGTATCGCAAATTTGTGTATGGCGACTATCAAATCTATGGTCGCCTGTCGGACAAGTATTCAGTACGTGAATACATTGCTGAGAAGGTAGGCAGTGAGTATCTGATCCCGCTGGTCTATGAAACCAGCGATCCGCATTCGCTCCATACGCTGTCGCAGTGGAAGAATACTGTGATCAAGCCTAACCATGGCTCTAACATGGTTGAAATCCTGCTGGAAGAGCCGGATGCGCTGAAGAAGCAGCAGATCATCAGCGACTGTCATCGCTGGCTGAAAACGGATTTCGCTAATGAAGCGCGTGAAATCCACTATCGCTACATTAAGCCGCGTATTCTGGTAGAGCAGTATATCGGTGATGGCAAAAGTGCGCCGATTGACTACAAATTTCACATGTTCAACAAGCGCGATGGCAATTTTGAATATGTGCTGCAGGTGATCTACAACCGCTGCAACCCGCTGTTGTCGATGAACTTTTACGTCAATAATCTGAATGAGGCGTATCACAAGATCCGCGATACCGGCCTGGATGTTGAGCCCATTTTACCGCAGCTGCAGAAGGCGCTGGCGCTGAGTAAGACGCTGGCCAGCGATTTCGACTATGTACGCGTTGACTGGTACATCCATGGGGAAGAGATCTACTTCGGTGAGCTGACCTTCACGCCGGGTGCCGGGCTGGTAACCGGCCTGGACCGCGGTCTGGACCAGATGATGGGTGATATGTGGATTCAGGATCGTCGCGGTACGAAGAGACCGGGCGTTTCGGTTGCGGAAGTCGGTATTCCCGCCGTGTTGAAGAAAATTTGATCGTACAGCAATATAAAGAACCCCGCGGCGCGGGGTTTTTTATGCGCTCTGTTCAGGGTATTGGCCACTCAGCCGGCGCCTGACTCATCACATCAATAAAAGCCTGTTTGCTAATCTGCATAAAGTTATGCACGTTCTCCATGCTCAGCGTAATCCCCAGCAGGCCGGTCACAAACCAGCAGGACATTCCCACGCCAAGACCGCCACACAGCAACGCCATAACCGGATGACTCTTTTGCCGCAGTTTTATTTTCATTGAGCTGGCGAGAAACATCAGAACGGCGCTCAGAATACCCCAGCGCATCACCAGTAAGCTGGTTGTTAACGTAGCCATTGAGAAAAAACCCCTTTGAATCAGTGATATCCCTGACATTAACCGGACATCACTGACGGCAAAGAGCGCGTCAGGAAACGCTCTCACGTCATAATAAGTGTGATTTGGATCACATTATATCAGCGAGTTTGAAATTTTGAACAAATTTTGTACCCGTAACTGCCGGGCTAAGGGGAGGGTGTGAAGCTGAAGAGGGGGGCGCCTGTGTATCAGGCGCACCGATCACCGGACAGGACAACATTCACCGGTGGTACGCTGAGCAAAACTGTTCATTGTGTCGCTGCAGCCAAAGCTGAGCAGGCGAGGTCGCTGGGCAATAGCCTGACGACGCATCGCGTGACGATACGCGGTAGGGGTCTGTGAAAACTGCCGACGAAACACGCGTGAAAAGGTTTGCTGCGAGTCGTAACCATACTGCATAGCGATATCAAAAACCGGCCGCTGCGTCTGCAGCAGCGCTTCTGCCGCCATTGTCAGACGCCGTTCACGAATATAGCCACCCAGCGTCTGTTTCGTCACGGTACGGAACATACGCTGCAGATGCCATTTTGAGTAACCCGATTTTGCCGCCACATCATCAATTGACAGTGCTTTATCCAGATTCTGATCGATCCAGTTAGTCAGTGAATGAATGATTTCCTGTTGCATCATAGCCTCATCCTTCTGAAAGGGTGTCACCCGGTGAGAAATTCGTACTTTTGATGGTGAGCGAGTATAGTTCCTCAAGTTAACTTGAGGTAAAGGCTGATGGTAAAAAAAGAGCGTAACTATCCAAAGCCGGTGCTGACGCCGGGGGAAGTGGCGAAACGTAGCGGCGTAGCGGTCTCGGCACTGCACTTTTATGAAACCAAAGGGTTGATCTCCAGCACCCGTAACAGCGGCAATCAGCGACGCTACAGCCGTGACGTACTGCGCCGCGTGGCGATCATTAAAATTGCGCAGCGTATCGGTATTCCACTGGCGACGGTAGGTGAGAGCCTGATGCATGTGCCGGCGAATAAACGTATGTCAACGCAGGAGTGGGATGCGCTGACACAGCACTGGCGTGAGGAGCTGGATAAGCGCATTGAGACGCTGACGCGGCTGCGGAACGATCTGGATGGGTGTATTGGCTGTGGCTGTTTGTCGATGCGTGACTGTCCGTTACGTAACCCCGGCGACCGGCTGGCACAGCAGGGCTCAGGCGCCGTGCTGCTTGACCCGGAGCAGGATGAGCAGGGGCGTTAATCCGCTATACTGGTGCGATACCTTTATCAGCAAGGAGCTGTGTATGATCACTGTTCATCATCTGGAAAACTCCCGTTCACATCGTGTGTTATGGCTGCTGGAAGAGCTGGCGGTACCGTATCAGATCAAACGTTATCAGCGGGAAAATACGATGCTGGCCCCTGACGAGCTGAAGAAGGTACATCCGCTGGGTAAATCACCGGTGATAACCGATGGCAACCGCGTCATTGCCGAGTCCGGTGCCATTCTGGAGTATCTGCAGCTGAAATATGACAGCGAGCAGCAGCTGACGCTAAGCAATGAAGATGAACAGATTCAGGGGCGCTACTGGCTGCATTACGCCGAGGGCTCGCTGATGCCGCTGCTGATCATCAAACTGGTCTTTGCGCAGCTAAGCAAAAAACCGGTGCCCTGGCTGCTGCGCCCAATTAGTCGCGCCATGAGTAAAGGTCTTGAGAAGGCCTGGCTGAATAAGCAGCTGGCATTGCATACCCGCGTGATTGAACAGCACTTAAGCCAGCACCCTTTTTTTGCCGGCCCGCGTTTCAGCATCGCTGATGTTCAGATGAGTTTTCCGCTGCTGGCGCTGCAGATGCGCGGCGGCCTGCACAATCTACCTGCCACCACCCGCTGGCTGGAGGAGATGCAGCAGCGCGCCGGCTGGCAGCGGGCGCTGAAGCAGGGCGGCCCGATTAAGTTCAGCGACTGAGTGTGTTCCCGCAGGGAGGCATTCATGCGCCCCGGATCGATAACCGCGGGCCAGGGCGCCATGAATGGCGCCCCTGCAAAAAACCGCATGGGCCAAGGGCGCCGATGCCGCCGTAGGGGGCGCATTAATGCGCCCCAGGCCGAATAACCATGCGGACCAGGGCGCCATGAATGGCGCCCCTACAAAACCGTATGTAGCCCGGATCCGATAACCGCATGGGGGCAGAGCGCCGGTGCCGCCGTAGGGGGCGCATTAATGCGCCCCGGGTCGAATAACCATGCGGGCCAGGGCGCCATTAATGGCGCCCCTACAAAACCGCATGCGGCCGGATCCGATAACCGCGGGCCAGGGCGCCATTAATGGCGTCCCTACAAAAACCGTATGCGCCCCGGAATCCGATAACCGCGTGGGCCAGGGTGCCGGTGCCGCCGCAGGGGGCGCATTCATGCGCCCCGGATCGCTCTCCGGTGTCGTTTAATCCTGTCCGGCGACGATTAACAGTTGAAAATGGCACCCCAAACGCCAGATAATCGCCTGCCTTTTTATCTCTCCCTCTTTGACGGGAAGTACATAGCTGCGTAATCGTTTGCGCCTCTTTTCTCTTTGAGAAATCCCCACCAGGGTGATGCGTAAGCAGCAGCTGTGCGGCGACTTACATCTAAAATATGCAGAGGAATAATTATGTCTGGCGACTCACGCCCGGCCAGTGGAAAACTGGACGCCTGGTTCCACATTTCAGCACGCGGCAGTAACGTGCGTCAGGAAGTGCTGGCGGGGCTCACCACCTTCCTGGCGATGGTCTACTCGGTTATTGTGGTGCCGGGCATGCTTGGTAAAGCGGGTTTTTCCCCGACGGCAGTGTTCGTTGCCACCTGCCTGGTCGCCGGTTTTGGCTCTCTTTTAATGGGATTGTGGGCTAATCTGCCGCTGGCTATCGGCTGTGCTATTTCACTTACCGCCTTCACTGCATTCAGCCTGGTGCTTGGGCAGCATATCAGCGTGCCGGTAGCGCTGGGTGCCGTATTCCTGATGGGATTACTGTTCACGTTTATCTCGGTGACCGGTATCCGCGCCTGGATCCTGCGAAACCTGCCAATGGGCGTGGCGCACGGTACCGGCGTAGGGATTGGCCTGTTCTTACTGCTGATTGCGGCAGACGGTATTGGCCTGGTGGTGAAAAATCCGGCCGCAGGCCTGCCGGTGGCGCTGGGCGACTTCACCGCGTTCCCGGTCATCATGTCGCTGGTGGGTCTGGCAGCAATCTTTGGTCTGGAAAAACGCCGCGTACCCGGCGGGATCCTGCTGACTATTCTGGCTATCTCTCTGATCGGGCTTGTGTTTGATCCAGCCGTGACCTGGCAGGGGCTGTTTGCGCTGCCGAGCCTGAAAGATGCCAGCGGCCAGTCAGCGATGTTCAGTCTCGATATCGCGGGCGCACTGCAGCCGACCGTACTGCCCAGCGTGCTGGCGCTGGTCATGACGGCGGTATTCGATGCGACCGGTACCATTCGTGCGGTCGCCGGGCAGGCTAATCTGCTGGATAAAGAAGGGCAGATCCTCAACGGCGGCCGGGCGCTGACCAGCGACTCGCTTAGCAGCCTGTTTGCGGGTCTGGTGGGTGCCTCGCCGGCGGCAGTCTATATTGAATCAGCAGCCGGTACGGCAGCCGGCGGCAAGACCGGTTTAACGGCTATCGTCGTGGGCGTACTGTTTCTGCTGATGCTGTTCATGTCGCCGCTTGCCGGTCTGGTGCCCGCCTATGCGACCGCGCCGGCGCTGATGTATGTCGGGCTATTAATGCTCAGCAACGTGGCAAAAATTGACTTCAGCGATTTCGTTGACGCCATGTCAGGCCTGCTGACCGCCGTATTTATCGTGCTGACCTGCAACATTGTGACCGGCATTATGCTGGGCTTTGCGTCACTGGTGATTGGCCGTCTGTTTGCCGGCGAATGGCGCAGGCTCAACGCGGGAACGGTAGCGATCGCTGTTGCCCTGGTCACATTCTACGCTGCAGGCTGGGCTATCTGACCAGCGGTTCCGGTCATTTCCGGATAATCCCCTGACTTTGCCAGCGCCGCACATCGGGTCCCCCTGTGTGCGGCGTTTTGTTTTACACTTTTTAGCGTAACAACCCTCGCTTTTAACCATTTCGATTCGCCTAAGGAAAGCATGGAAATCTTTTTTACTATTCTCATTATGACGCTGGTGGTATCACTCTCCGGCGTTGCGGCAAGAATCCTGCCGTTTCAAATTCCGCTGCCGCTGGTGCAGATAGCGGCGGGTGCCTTACTGGCCTGGCCCACGTTTGGTCTGCATGTTGACTTCGATCCGGAACTCTTTCTGGTGCTGTTTATCCCGCCGCTGCTGTTTGCGGACGGCTGGAAGACGCCTATCAATGAGTTTCTGAGCCATGGCCGCGAAATCCTCGGGCTGGCGCTGGTGCTGGTGCTGATCACCGTGGTCGGTATCGGCTACCTGATCTACTGGCTGGTGCCGGGGATTCCGTTAATTCCGGCTTTTGCGCTGGCGGCCGTGCTGTCGCCGACCGATGCCGTTGCGCTGTCGGGTATCGTTGGCGAAGGGCGCATTCCAAAGAAAATCATGTCGATTGTGCAGGGTGAGGCGCTGATGAACGACGCCTCTGGCCTGGTATCGCTGAAGTTTGCGGTCGCCGTAGCCATGGGCACCATGGTCTTTACCTGGGGCGGTGCCAGCGTTGAGTTTCTCAAAGTCGCCATCGGCGGGCTGATTGCGGGTGTCGCTGTGTGCTGGCTTTATGGCCGCTCGCTGCGCCTGCTGAGCCGCTGGAGCGGGGACGATCCGGCCACGCAGACCGTGCTGCTGCTGCTGCTGCCGTTTGCCTCCTACCTGATTGCCGAACACCTTGGCGTCTCCGGTATTCTTGCCGCCGTAGCAGCCGGTATGACCATTACCCGCTCCGGCATTATTCGTCAGGCTCCGCTGGCCATGCGCCTGCGTGCAAACAGCGTCTGGCAGATGCTGGAGTTTGTTTTCAACGGCATGGTATTCCTGATGCTCGGCCTGCAGCTGCCCGATATCCTCTCAACATCCATTGAGCAGGCGAATGCCGATCCCAACGTCGAGCTGTGGATGCTGTTTACCGATGTGGCGCTGGTGTATGCGGCACTGATGATTGTGCGTTTTAGCTGGCTCTGGATCATGCAGCGCGCCAGTATGCGTCTGCTGAAGAAGAAACCGCTGGAGTTCTCTAACTACTCGCTGCGCGAGTTGCTGATTGCCTCTTTTGCGGGCGTACGCGGGGCGATTACGCTGGCGGGTGTGCTCTCGATTCCGCTGTTTCTCAGCAATGGCGATCCGTTCCCGGCGCGTTATGAACTGGTGTTTATCGCCACCGGCGTGATCCTTTTCTCGCTGTTTGTCGGCGTGATCCTGCTGCCTCTGCTGCTGCGCGGTATCGACAGCCATGATAAAGCGGGCCACCGTCATGAGCTGCAGCATGCGCGTGCCGCCATGGCGGGCGTGGCGATCGAAAGCCTGCATAAGATGGAACAGCGGCTGGAGAATGATACCGAAGAGAATATCGATCCGGAGCTGCTTAAAGAGGTCAGCCTGCGGGTAATTGGTAATCTGCGCCGCCGCGTGGATGGCAAGAATGACGTGGATCAGGCGCTGTTTGCTGAGAACCTGGAGCGTCGTTTCCGTCTGACCGCGCTGCGCGCCGAGCGTGCGGAAGTGTATCACCTGCGCGCGACGCAGCAGATTTCCAATGAAACGATGCAGCGCCTGCTGCGCGATCTCGATCTGCTGGAAGCGCTGCTGATTGAGAAAGAGGCGTAACCTCTTCAGAATGCCGCCGCGTCTCACATCTGCAGACGCGGCGCATCATCCGGCCAGTGTGTGCGACAGCAGCTGATCCAGGCTTCCGCACTGCGTGAGAGATAACTGCCTTCCCGCCAGATCAATCCGATACGCCACTCCAGCGCTGACGCCAGCGGCAGCCACGCCAGCGACTGCGGGTCCAGCCGCTGACAGATAGGTTCCGGCAGTACGGCGACGCCCATCCCTGCCTGCACCATCGCTGCCAGGAAATCCCACTGACCGCTGCGCAGCGCAATCTGTGGCGTCACGCCTTCACGCTGAAACGCCTGCATCAGCTGCCGGTTCAGGGCAAACTCTTCATTCAGGATCAGCAGCGGATGCCGGGCCAGCTCCGCCAGCGTCAGGTGCGAACGGGCGTGCCAGGCCGCACTGCGCGACACCAGCACGCAAAGCGGATGGCGCATCAGCTCCAGCGTGTTAAGCGGTAAATCCGGCTCAACCGGCAGCGCGGTAAGTGCAATATCCAGCGCGCCGCTCAGCACTGCCTGCTGTGCGGTCAGCCCGCCTGACTCTGCAATATGCAGCTGCACGCCCGGATAGCGGCGCTGAAAGGCTGAAATAGAGCCGGCGATCTGCATGCCCACCATGGGCGGAATGCCCAGGCGCAGCTCACCGGTTTTCAGCTGATTGATATCACCAATCTGCGCTTCCAGCTGATGAAACTCCTGCAGGATCGCAAGTCCGCGCTGATAGACCGCCTGACCGCTGTCGGTCAGATGCAGCCGGCGTCCCTCCCGCCGCAGCAGCGCACATCCCAGCTCCTCTTCCAGCTGACGCACCATTTTGCTAATGGTGGGCTGCGTAACATAAAGCTGTTCAGCTGCACGGGTAAAACTCTGCTGCTGTATCACAGCCACAAAGTAACGCAGAGCGCGTATATCCATAATCATTCCTTAATGGCATAGTCCGGATGATTTTAATTCATTTCTTTCACGGTTAGCGGCAGATTTATACTGCGTTTCTCACCTTAATTACCGGAGATCGCTATGGCTGTCGCCACTCACCCGCGCCCCCGCCTGCTGCAGCGCCTGATGCTGCCGCTGCAACTACTGCTTTATATCGGGCTGTTCAGCGCCTGTGATGCCCTGGTGCGGTGGCTGCACCTGCCGCTGCCGGCAAACGTACTCGGCATGGTCGTGCTGCTGTTATTGATCGTTTTACGCGTGTTGCCGCTGGGCTGGGTCCGTGCCGGGGCAAACTGGCTGCTGGCTGAAATGCTGCTGTTTTTTATTCCGGCGGTGGTGGCCGTGGTGAATTACAGCGATCTGCTGCGCAGTGAGGGATGGCGTATTTTTGTTGTGATCGCGATAAGCACGCTGCTGGTGCTGGCGGTTACGTCGCTGGTGGTCGATCGTCTCTACCGGTTTGAAACGGCGCGGGCAGCACGCAGGCAGGACAGCTATGAGTAATGCCATCATCAGCCTGCTCTGTCTGGCGCTCACCCTGCTGGTGTATTACCTCAATAAGTATCTTTACCGGCGCTGGCGGCGGCTGATGCTGATGCCGCTGGTGCTGACGCCGCTGGTGCTGGTCGGCTTGCTGCTCATCACCCATGTCAGCTGGCAAAACTATATTGCGGAGAGCCACTGGCTGCTCTGGCTGCTGGGCCCGGCCACGCTGGCGTTTGCCGTGCCGGTGTATGAAAACATGGCGCTTATCCGGCGTCACTGGCTGTCGCTGAGTGCCGGCGTACTGACCGCAACCACGGTTGCCGTCTGCAGCTCAGTCTGGCTGGCGCGTCTGCTGGCGCTGCCGGAGAGTATTCAGCGCAGCCTGGCGGTGCGTTCGGTTACCACGCCGTTTGCGCTGGCCGCAGCCGGTCCGATGGGCGGACAACCCGATCTGGTCGCGCTGTTTGTGGTGATCACAGGCGTATTTGGCATGGCTACAGGGGATATTCTTTTTCTGCGCATCGCCATAAAACAGGGCGTGGCAAAAGGCGCCGGGCTGGGCGCGGCTTCTCACGGTGCCGGAACGGCCCGCGCTTACCAGATTGGTCAGCAGGAGGGCGTGGTTTCCAGCCTGGTGATGATGCTTTCCGGTGTGGTAACGGTTCTGCTGGCGCCGCTTATGAGTCATCTGCTGTGGCACGCCTGACACGTTTATTGATAAAACGTTCCCGCTGTAATTTAATTTTACGTAAAGGTTTCCAATAAAAGTTGTGTCTGACGACTATGCTAACTACTCTTTGCGCCGACTTATTTTTTCCTTCATGGAGTGGATTAGCATGATCAAGCAACTTGTTACCGGAAGCGTTTTGGGCCTTGCACTGCTGAGCGGTAGCGTACAGGCAATTGAGGGCAGTGTTGACGTGGGTGAGCATAGCACCAACCTGAACCTTGGCCTTGGTACCACCTCTCCGGGTCTGTTTCTGAAAGGTAACTGGCTGCGCAGCGACCATGACGGCAGCACTTACGGTGCAGGTCTGGGCTATAACATCGATGTGGGCGATCTGCGCGTCGCGCCAACGGCAAAAGCGCTGTTTACGCATCCGGAAGATGGCCGTGATGGTTTCACCATCGCCGTAGGTGCAGGCGCACAATACAGCTTCAACAGCATGTGGGGTCTGTATGGTGAATATTACTACGCACCGGAAGCGTTTTCCGATCGTCTGGACAGCTATCAGGAAGCGTCAGGCGGCCTGAGCTTTACGCCAGTTTCACTGCTGAACCTGCGCGTGGGCTACCAGTATATTGAGCTGAACAACAAAGGCAGCCGCAAAGATAACGTGCTGGTAGATGGCCCATACGTCGGTGCATCACTGCGCTTCTGATCTGCCGCTGCAAACCAGGGGCGCATAAATGCGCCCCCTACGTTACCCCCCACACGGGCGTCATTAATGACGCCCGTGTTGATTCCCGCACCGCATCCGATGACGTCATTATTGACGCCCTGGCCGATGCCCGAACGTGATTGAATGACGCCGTTCATGACGATGGATACCGTGCGCGCAATAAACCAGGGGCGCATAAATGCGCCCCCTGCATCGCCCCGCGTAGGGGCGTCATAAATGACGCCCTGGCCGATGCCCGCCCGTGATTGAATGACGCCGTTCATGACGATGGATACCGTGCGCGTAATAAACCAGGGGCGCATAAATGCGCCCCCTGCATCGCCCCGCGTAGGGGCGTCATTAATGACGCCCGTGTCGATTCCCGCACCGCAATTGAATAACGCCATTCATGACGACCGGGTTAACTCCGGTGTGCCTGCGATCAGTGCGATTTCCCCTGTGAAATACCAATACCGGTTTGCGAACGGATAAACTGTCCGCGGAACCGCGCGCGTTCCTGTGCGCCCTGGGCTGAGTGATCGGTAATGGAAAACAGCCAGGTGCAGACAAAGGCGACCAGCATAGAGAACAGCGCCGGGTACTCATAAGGATAAACCGGCGTAGCGTGGCCCAGCACCTGAACCCAGACGGTAGGGCCCAGAATCATCAGCACGACTGCCGTGAGCAGACCCAGCCAGCCACCTACCATTGCACCGCGCGTGGTGAGCTTCGACCAGTACATCGAGAGCAGAATAATCGGGAAGTTGCAGCTGGCAGCAATCGAGAAGGCCAGCCCGACCATAAAGGCGATGTTCTGCTTCTCAAACAGAATGCCCAGCGCAATAGCGACGACCCCCAGCACCAGCACGGTGATTTTAGAGACGCGCAGCTCTTCACGCTCCGTGGCCTGACCTTTGCGGATCACGCTGGCATAAAGATCGTGCGAAACCGCCGACGCGCCCGCCAGTGTCAGCCCGGCCACCACCGCCAGAATCGTAGCGAACGCCACCGCCGAGATAAAGCCGAGGAACAGGCTGCCACCTACCGCATTGGATAAATGCACCGCTGCCATATTGGTACCGCCAATCAGGGCACCGCTGGCGTCTTTAAATATCGGGTTTGCGCCTACCAGCAGAATGGCACCAAAACCGATGATGAAGGTCAGGAAATAGAAGTAACCCATAAAGCCGGTGGCCCAGAACACGCTCTTACGCGCCTCGCGCGCATCAGCCACGGTAAAGAAGCGCATCAGAATGTGTGGCAGTCCCGCGGTACCAAACATCAGCCCCAGTCCCAGCGACAGCGCCGAGATAGGATCTTTCACCAGCCCGCCAGGCTGCATAATCGCCGCGCCTTTGGGGTGCACCGCCATCGCCTCAGTAAACAGCGTGTTAAAGCTGAAACCGGTGGTTTTCATTACCATAATCGCCATAAAGCTGGCCCCAAACAGCAGCAGCACCGCTTTAATGATCTGCACCCAGGTAGTCGCGAGCATGCCGCCGAACAGCACATACAGCACCATCAGAATGCCGACCAGCACCACGGCAATATGATAATCAAGGCCGAACAGCAGCTGGATAAGCTTGCCGGCCCCCACCATCTGTGCAATCAGATAGAGTGCAACCACCACCAGCGAACCGCAGGCGGAGAGGGTACGGATCGGTTTCTGCTGCAGCCGGTAGGAGGCAACATCGGCAAAGGTATAGCGTCCGAGGTTGCGCAGCCGCTCAGCGATCAGAAACAGGATCATTGGCCAGCCAACCAGAAAGCCGAGCGAATAGATCAGCCCGTCATAGCCCGAGGTATAGACCAGCGCCGAGATGCCAAGAAACGAGGCGGCTGACATAAAATCACCCGCCATCGCCAGGCCATTCTGGAAACCGGTAATATTGCCGCCTGCGGTGTAGTAGTCGCTGCGTGAGCGGGTGCGCTTTGACGCCCACCAGGTAATACCCAGCGTGAACGCAACAAACACCACAAACATGATAATCGCTTCATAGTTGGTTGCCTGCTTCTGGACGTCGCCGGTCAGCGCATCGGCTGCCAGGACGCCTGCTGGCGCCAGCGCCAGCAGAATCGGGAGCGCGCGCTTCATGATTTTACCTCGCTGATGATCTGTTTAGTCAGGCGATCAAACTCGCCGTTGGCGCGCCAGACATAGACGCCGGTAAGCAGAAAAGAGACCACAATCAGGCCCACGCCAATCGGAATACCGCGCGTCACATTGGTGCCGGCATGCAGCGGCGTGCCGAGCCAGCCGGGCGCAAATGCGATCAGCAGGATAAACCCGACATACAGGACCAGCATAATGATGCTCAGCAGCAGCGCAAAAGCCTGGCGCTTATGCACCAGTTCCTGAAAACGGGGGTTGTTTTCTATTTGTTGCCAGACGGCTTCCTGTTGATTCAGGGTGTCATTCATCACAGTTTCTCCAGAGGCAAAGCAGACGGAAATCTCACATTAATGTGCTTTAACGGATTGAATATTCTGGTTATCAGGGTTGTGCGATGGTGAACAGCATACGGCGTAAGGTGAACTAACGGAGAGAAGCCTGCCGGGGACAGGCTGATGCTCTCCGCTGATAAGGGCAATGATTACGGCATGGCGATCGACTGCTTCTCCTCCAGTAATTTCTCTACTACGCCTGGATCGGCCAGCGTAGAGGTATCGCCAAGGTTGCTGGTATCGCCCGCTGCAATTTTTCGCAGAATACGCCGCATAATTTTACCGGAGCGGGTTTTTGGCAGTGAGTCGGTCCAGTGCAGCACGTCCGGCGTGGCGATAGGGCCGATCTCTTTACGTACCCAGTTACGCACTTCCGTATACAGCTCCGCTGATGGCTCTTCGCCCTGATTCAGCGTGATATAGGCGTAAATAGCCTGGCCTTTGATGCTGTGCGGAATACCGACAACGGCCGCTTCAGCAATTTTCGGATGTGAAACCAGCGCGGACTCAATCTCTGCGGTGCCCAGCCGGTGTCCGGAAACGTTCAGGACATCATCCACGCGTCCGGTGATCCAGTAGTAGCCATCTTCATCGCGTCGCGCGCCGTCACCGCTGAAGTAGCGATGCTTAAACGTGGAGAAATAGGTCTGTTCAAAGCGTTCATGATCGCCAAACAGCGTGCGCGCCTGACCAGGCCAGGAGTCGTTAATCACCAGGTTACCTTCGGTTGCGCCCTCAAGCTGATTGCCTTCGTTGTCCACCAGCGCCGGCTGCACGCCGAAGAAGGGTTTGGTAGCGGAGCCCGCTTTCAGCTCGGTGGCACCCGGCAGCGGTGTGATCATGAAGCCGCCGGTTTCGGTCTGCCACCAGGTATCAACAATCGGGCAGCGACTGTCGCCAATCTTTTTGTAATACCACTCCCAGGCTTCCGGATTGATCGGTTCACCTACGGAACCCATAATGCGCAGACTGCTGCGTCGGGTGCCTTCAATGGCCCGGTCGCCTTCAGCCATCAGCGCGCGAATAGCGGTGGGTGCAGTGTAGAGCAGGGTCACGTTGTGCTTGTCGACGACCTCCGCCATCCGGCTCGGTTTCGGCCAGTTGGGCACCCCTTCAAACATCAGCGTGGTGGCGCCACAGGCCAGCGGGCCATAGAGCAGATAGCTGTGACCGGTGATCCAGCCGACATCGGCGGTGCACCAGTAAACGTCGTCGTCATGGTAATCAAAAACATACTTAAAGGTGCTGGCGGCATAGACCAGATAGCCGCCGGTGGTATGCAGTACGCCTTTTGGCTTCCCGGTCGAACCGGAGGTATACAGAATAAACAGCGGGTGTTCCGCTTCAACCGCCACCGCTTCATGCTCTGCGCTGGCCTGGCTGACAAGATCGTGCCACCAGAGATCGCGTCCTTCGTGCCACGCCGTGGTTTTTCCGGTGCGCTGAAATACGATCACATTCTTCACGCTGGTCACCAGCGGATTAGCCAGCGCGTCATCGACATTCTTTTTCAGCGGAATGGCGCGTCCGGCGCGGATACCCTCATCCGCTGTGATCACCAGCTTCGCGTTGCTGTCGACCACGCGACCCGCCACGGCTTCCGGCGAAAAACCGCCGAAAATCACCGAGTGCACGGCACCAATGCGCGCGCAGGCCAGCATCGCCACGGCTGCCTCCGGCACCATCGGCATATAAATGGCCACCACATCGCCTTTTTTAATCTCAAGCTGCGTTAATACATTTGCCATACGGCAGACGTCAGCGTGCAGCTCACGGAAGGTCAGCGTTTTACTTTCACTGGCGTCATCCCCTTCCCAGATAATGGCCGGGCGATCGCCCCGCGTCGCCAGATGGCGATCCAGGCAGTTAGCCGCAAGGTTCAGCGTGCCATCTTCATACCAGCGGATAGAGATATTACCCGGCGCAAACGAGGTATTTTTCACCGTGCTGTAAGGCGTGATCCAGTCGAGAATTTTCCCCTGCTCACCCCAGAAGGTGTCTGGATCGTCTACTGACTGCTGATAGCGCGCCGTATATTCGTCGGCATTAATCAGGGCGTTCGCTGCAATGGCAGCGGGTACAGGATGCTTGTGAATTTGGCTCATGGCTGACCTCCTTGAAGATGTTAATCATATGTCAATCAAAGGTTAATTGAAGAGGGGGCCGGGGCTTTGTTTCGGTTTTGCAGTCTGGATCACGACCTGTCGGCATGCAGTAAAGCGTACAAAAACGGCGGTTCTGCCGGCAAAAAAGTGCACTGCTGACAGCGACCGGCAGCAGGCAAGACGCGGTTTTGCGATTAAATGTTGAGCAAACGCGCCGGGTGAGAAAATCACCAAATCTGAATAGCTATGCGGAAAATTATCGAACTAACGCTTTTCATAACAGCGGGTTATAGCCACAGAACCACAACAGCATTTTATGCTACTGAGCTGCGCACGATTTAAGCTATCGCGCCGGGGGTTGCATTTACCGTAGTGAAAATGGTACTTATCTGGCCGCTGTTCAGCAGGTATCAACTCAGGCTGTATCCTTGCGCTGGCGCAAATTGCCGGCAGAACAAAGCGGAATACAGCCCATTATAACCCTCTATTTTATCGGGCTTTTGCTCACTTCCCTGTGTGTACCATCTCCTGCACCTTCGCAGCAGAGCAAAGGGGTTTTAACTGAGGAAATAACGCGTTATGAAAGGTTTTAAACTCACCCTCGCCTGGCAGATCCTGATTGCCCTGATCCTTGGCATTATCGTAGGAACCGTGCTGCATAATCAGCCAGACGATCGTGAATGGTTAATCACCAACATTCTTACTCCTGCCGGTGATATCTTCATTCATCTGATTAAGATGATTGTGGTACCGATTGTTATTTCCTCGCTGATTGTTGGCATTGCCGGCGTCGGGGACGCGAAAAAACTCGGGCGTATCGGGGTGAAAACCATTATCTATTTTGAAGTGATCACCACCATTGCCATTGTGGTCGGCATAACGCTGGCCAACGTATTCCAACCCGGCAGCGGCATTGATATGTCAACGCTGGCAACGGTGGACATCTCTAAATATGAAGCCACCACCGAAGCGGTTCAGGGCGCCCCTCATGGCCTGGTCAGCACCATCCTGTCACTGATCCCGCAGAACATCTTCGCCTCACTGGTAAAAGGCGATATGTTGCCGATTATTTTCTTCTCAGTGCTGTTTGGCCTGGGCCTGTCGGCGCTGCCGTCGGAACATCGCGATCCGCTGGTCGGCCTGTTCCGCTCGGTATCAGAAACCATGTTCAAAGTGACGCACATGATCATGCGTTATGCGCCGGTGGGCGTATTTGCACTGATTGCGGTGACCATTGCGAACTTCGGTTTTGCATCGCTCTATCCGCTGGCAAAACTGGTGCTGCTGGTTTATGCCGCCATCCTGTTTTTCGCCTTTGTCGTGCTCGGTGCGGTCGCGCGTTTCTGCAAGCTGCGTATTACTACCCTGATGCGTATTCTGAAGGATGAGCTGATTCTGGCTTACTCCACCTCCAGTTCAGAGACGGTGCTGCCACGCATTATGCAGAAGATGGAGGCGTATGGTGCGCCGAAAGCGATTACCAGCTTTGTGGTGCCGACCGGTTACTCCTTCAATCTGGATGGCTCTACGCTCTACCAGAGTATTGCCGCCATCTTTATTGCACAGCTTTATGGCATTGACCTGTCGCTGACTGATGAGATCATCCTGGTGCTGACGCTGATGGTGACCTCAAAAGGCATTGCCGGTGTCCCGGGTGTCTCGTTCGTGGTGCTGCTGGCAACGCTGGGCAGCGTGGGCATTCCGCTTGAAGGGCTGGCGTTTATCGCAGGCGTTGACCGCATTATGGATATGGCGCGTACAGCGCTGAACGTGGTGGGAAATGCGCTTGCTGTGCTGGTGATCGCCCGCTGGGAAAATCAGTTTGACGCTAAGCAGGCCGCCGCCTACGAGCTGCAGCTGCGCACGCAAAGCGCCACCTGATCCGCTATTAAGCATAAAAAAAACCCGCCGCTGGCGGGTTTTTTTATGCCTGCTGCCGTAAAAATAAAAAATTCTGCGCGGCTGCACATGAATTAACAATTCTTTGTGGTATAAGTTTTTCGGAATAAATAATTCATTCGCAGGAGCGTATTATGACCCTTGATCTCAATAAGATGATCACCGAAAGCCGCAATCCGGCCAGCCAGAATATTGACGAGCTTAGTACGGAAGCGATGCTGCGCGTCATTAATGATGAAGATAAAAAGGTGGCGCTGGCCGTAGAGGCGATTGTGCCGCAGATCGCGCAGGTCACAGAGGCGATTGCACACGCCTTTAGCCAGGGCGGACGACTGATTTACTGCGGTGCCGGTACCTCCGGCCGGCTCGGTATCCTGGACGCCAGCGAGTGTCCGCCTACTTTTGGTACCCCGCGCGATCAGGTAGTAGGGCTGATTGCCGGTGGCCATACGGCGATCCTGCAGGCGGTAGAGAATGCGGAGGATAACGCCGGACGCGGGGCAGAGGACCTGGCGGATATCGGTTTTGGTGCCCGCGATGTGCTGGTCGGAATTGCCGCCAGCGGCCGCACCCCCTATGTGCTGGGCGCGCTTGCTTATGCACGTGAACAGGGTGCATTTACCGCAGCGCTGACCTGCAACCCCGACAGTGCGATGGCGCAGGCGGCTGATGTCGCACTGACGCCGGTTGTGGGGCCGGAAGTGGTAACCGGCTCATCGCGTATGAAGGCGGGCACGGCACAGAAGCTGGTGCTGAATATGCTCAGCACCGGGGCGATGATCCGCAGCGGCAAGGTATATGGCAACCTGATGGTAGATGTGGAAGCCACCAACCAGAAACTGGTTCAGCGCCAGATAAACATCGTTAAGCAGGCCACCGAATGCGACGACGCGACGGCACAGCAGGCGCTGACGGCGTGCGGCGGTCACTGTAAAACCGCGATTGTCATGGTGCTCGCCGGCCTGACGGCAGAAGAGGCGCGTACGCTGCTGGAGCAGAATCGCGGGTTTATCCGCGCCGCATTACGTGATTCAGGAGTACGCTGATGGCTGCAATCACCGAAACGCTGCTGCGCGATATTCTGCGGGCCGTGGGCGGGCCCGGTAACGTAGCGATATGCGGCAACTGCATGACCCGCCTGCGCCTGACGCTGGTCAATGCCGCGCTGGCGGATAGCCCGCAGCTGAAACAGCTGCCCGGCGTACTGGGCGTCATTATCAGTGACGCCCAGCTGCAGATTGTACTGGGGCCTGGCAAAGCGCAAACCGCAGCGGAAAAGATGCAGGTGCTGCTCAGTGAAAACGGGCCGGCACAAGATCTGCAGACGATCGCACAGGCGCAAAAGCAGCAGATGAAAGCGAAACAGAGCAGTGCGCTGCACCGCTTTCTCGCCTGCTTTGCCACCATCTTTACGCCGCTTATCCCGGGATTTATCGGGGCCGGACTGCTGCTCGGTTTTGCCACTCTGACTGAGCAGCTGTTTCACCTTAATCAGCCGGGTGAGCACGCTTCGTGGCTGCTGGCGACCGTGGCCTACATGAAAGTGTTTGGCAAAGGGCTGTTTACCTTTCTCAGCATTCTAATCGGCTATAACGCCCAGAAAGCGTTTGGCGGCACCGGCGTCAACGGCGCGATTATCGCCTCGCTGTTTGTGCTCGGCTACAGCCCGGAGGCGACCGTTGGCTACTACAGCGGAATGGAAAACTTCTTCGGGCTGACCATCGATCCGCGCGGCAATATTATCGGCGTGCTGCTGGCCGCGATATTTGGCGCCTGGACAGAGAAGCAGCTGCGTAAAATCATTCCCGATAATCTGGATATGATCCTCACCTCGCTGCTGACGCTGCTGATCACCGGCGCGGTGACGTTTCTGTTCATTATGCCGGTGGGTGGCGAGCTGTTTAAAGGGATGTCGTGGCTGTTTATTCACCTCAACAACAATCCGTTTGGCTGTGCCATTCTGGCCGGGCTGTTTTTAATTGCGGTGATGTTCGGTATTCATCAGGGCTTTATTCCCGTCTATTTTGCGCTGATGGAGACGCAGGGCTTTAACTCGCTGTTTCCCATTCTGGCGATGGCAGGAGCAGGACAGGTCGGCGCCTCGCTGGCGCTGTGGTGCAAAGCCGGAAAGCAGTCGCTGCTGCGCAGCCAGATCAAAGGCGCGATTGTGCCGGGTCTGCTGGGCGTGGGTGAGCCGCTGATTTACGGGGTGACGCTGCCGCGCCTCAAACCTTTTGTAACCGCCTGCTTTGGTGGTGCGCTGGGCGGCTTTTTTATTGGTCTGGTGGCCTGGCTCGGCCTGCCGGTAGGGATGAACACGGTGTTTGGCCCGTCCGGCCTGGTTACGCTGCCGCTGATGACCTCAGCACAGGGCATTTTTGCCGGGATGGCGGTCTATCTTGCCGGTCTGCTGGTCGCCTGGACGGGCGGGTTTCTCTTCACCTGGTGGTGGGGCATGAAAAATATCGATTTGGGTTAATGCCCGCTGCGGGCGCAGCAAAAAGGCGTTACGCACGCTGCTGCGCCCGTCAGGTTTTACCGTTTCCTCCATCGCGGCTAAATAATAGTGTGAGCTGCAGCGCAGAATCCCGCTTTTGCTTTACCTCTTTTCCCACCGTATACAACGGGTTGCAGATTCAATGCTTTTTTAGCAGCAAGAAATAAATCATCAGCGCTTAAGTCATCCTGCTCATCAGCCGATAGATCCAGAGTAATTTTTATTAGCCTGAATTAACCAGGGATCTCTGTATGCGCAACAACCAGCCTGTCACACAGCGTGAATTCATTTTTAACGATGATGCGACGCTGATGTCGACCACCGATCTCAGCAGCCATATCACCTACGCCAACGACGCTTTCATTGAGGTCAGCGGCTTCACGCCGGAAGAGGTCAACGGCCAGCCTCATAACATGGTGCGTCATCCGGATATGCCGCCCGAAGCGTTTGCCGATATGTGGCACACGCTGCAACAGGGGCAGCCCTGGAGTGCGCTGGTGAAAAACCGGCGTAAAAATGGTGACCACTACTGGGTGCGGGCCAATGCGGTGCCGGTAGTGCGCGAAGGGTGCGTGCGCGGCTATATGTCAGTACGGACCAAACCGTCAGCGGCAGAAGTGCAGCAGGCTGAAACGCTGTACCGCGATTTTCGCGAAGGACGCAGTAAAGGACGCTGCTTCTATAAAGGATTGATTATCGGCAGCGGCTGGCGTCGCGCCACGTCGCTGCTGAAAACGCTGCCGCTGCGCTGGCGCATTCGTTCAACGCTGCTGCTGCTGCTGCCGCTGTTAGCCGGCAGCGCCTGGGGGGCAGGTCTCACGGCGCTGGCGCTCGGCGGCTTCAGCGTCGCAACCGCGCTCTGCCTGCTGCTGGCAAGCCTCTGGCTGGAGCAGCAGATCTCGCGCCCCGTGGAGCGGATGTGCCAGCAGGCGCTCAGCGTGGCGACCGGTAACAGCCATAAAGTCGATCAGCCCGACCGCGTGGATGAAATCGGCATGACGCTGCGCGCCATTGGTCAGCTGGGGCTGATGTTCCGCTGGCTGGTGGATGATGTCAGTGGTCAGGCGATCAACGTACTCAGCGCCAGTGATGCGATGGCGCGCAGCAACAGTGAGCTTTCCCGCCGGACTGAACAGGCAGCTGCTAACGTGCAGCAGACGGCCGCCACCATGAATGAGATGACGGCTACCGTGAAGAGCAACACTGAAACCGCCAGCGAGGTGAATGCGCTGTCGGGCACCACCAGCCACGCTGCTATCAAAGGTGGCGAGGTGATGCAGGAGATGGCAGGCATGATGGGTGATATTGCCGACAGCGCGAAGCGCATCGCCAGCATCACCAGCGTGATTGACAGCATCGCGTTTCAGACCAATATCCTCGCGCTTAATGCGGCGGTAGAAGCGGCACGTGCCGGTGAGCAGGGCAAAGGTTTTGCCGTGGTCGCGGGTGAAGTCCGCAATCTCGCGCAGCGCAGCGCAAAAGCCGCCAGCGAAATCAAAACGCTGGTGGAGACCAGCGCCAGCCGCGTAGCGTCAGGCAACGACTATGCGGCTGCTGCGGGCCGCACCATGCAGGATATTGTCAGCCAGGTGCAAAATGTGACGACGCTGATTGCGCAGATCAGCGCCGCCACCGCCGAGCAGGCCACGGCACTGAGCGAGGTCAGCACGGCGGTAGAAGATCTGGATGATATCACCCACCAGAACGCCGCGCGCGTGGCTGAAGGCGCAGAAGCATCAACCCGCATGGCGCATCAGGCGAACCGTCTGGTTGAGGCGATTAGCGTATTCCGCTAACGCTCACGCCACTTCCCGCCCGGCGCGCAGTGCGCCGGGTGACGTGCCCGTTACCCGTTTGAAGGCGCGGCTGAACGCGGCCAGCGAGCCATAACCCAGCTCAAACGCCACGTTCTCCACCGCCTCGCCCTGAGCGACAATACGCTCTTTCGCCAGCCGCATACGCAGGTCGGTGAGATAGCGCAGCGGCGTCATGCCGGTGGCGTTCTGAAAGCGGGCAGCGAATACCGAGCGCGAGCTGCCGGAGGCGCGCGCCAGCCGCTCCACCGTCCAGTTTTCGCCCGGCGCACGGTGCATCGCCGCCATCGCCAGACTCAGGCGCGGGTCGCGCAGCGCCTGAACCAGACCGCTGCCGGCGCCGCAGCCGTTCTCCACCCAGCCGCGCACGATCTGCGCGGCCACCACATCCGCCAGCCGCGAAAGAATGCCGGCGAAACCCGCTTTGCGCTGGCGGGTTTCCCGCTCCATCGCATCCAGAATCGGCTGGATCTCCGGATACTGTCCCAGCAGGGTACTGACCAGCATGACATCCGGCATGGTGTGCACCAGCGGCTGCATCCCGCCCAGTTCAAATGCCATACAGGCACTGAACAGGATCACATCGCTGTCCGCCGGGCAGAGATCGGCGTCTGCCGCATCGTTGATCGCGCAGACGCTGGGGCAGATGGGCTTACTGTTAAACGTGGCGATCGGTTCACAGTGCGCCGTCTCATCTGAGATCAGCGCATGCGCTTTTCCGTGCGGGATCAGTAACGCGTCACCCGCCTGCAGCGGATAGAGCGTACCGGAGGCGGCACGCAGCAGCAGCGTACCGCGCCCGACAAAATGCAGCTGCGCCCGGCCTGGCGCCTCGTCATACTGCAGGCCAAAAGGCGCATGCAGCGCAATCCGCTGATATTTTACGCCATACAGGCGCATGCCCATCAGCAGTTCGCTGGTCAGATCTTCATAGCGGCTCATTGCAATCCAGACGAATTATCAAGTAATAAACTTTCTGTATCATAGATCGTCTTACTGCAGCGCTCTATCCTTAGCGGAAATTATTTTTTTGTGATGGGGATCGCACATGAGTCTGGAAAGTGAGCTGACAACGGCCCGCGTGGCGGCAGAAAAACCTGCGTGGGGCGCCGTGTTTGCTATGGCATTTGGCGTGTTTGGCCTGATTACCGCTGAATTTTTGCCGGTCAGTCTGCTGACGCCGATAGCGGCTTCGCTGCAGGTCAGCGAAGGTCAGGCGGGACAGACGGTGACGGTAACCGCGCTGGTCGCGCTGCTCACCAGCCTGGTGATTGGTACCCTGACGCGGCGGTTCGATCGTCGCTTGGTGATGCTGGCGTTTACCCTGCTGCTTATCGCCTCAGCGCTGCTGGTGGCCGTGGCTGACAGCCTGCCGATGATCCTGCTGGCACGGGTGCTGCTGGGCATGGCGATTGGCGGCTTCTGGACACTCTCAACCGCCATCACCATGCGGCTGGTGCCGCCGGAGCAGGTACCGCGCGCGCTGTCGATTGTCTTTAGCGGTATTTCGCTGGCGACAATTATTGCAGCACCGCTCGGCAGCTATCTCGGCGATGTGATTGGCTGGCGCAATATCTTTTTCATGACGGGTCTGCTGGGCGTGCTGGCGCTGCTGTGGCAGTGCTTCACGCTACCGGCCATGCCACCGGAAAACCGGACGCAGAGCGGCGGCGTGCTTGATCTGCTGCGGCAGGGCGTGATGCGCTGGGGAATGCTGGCGGTGATCCTGATGTTCACCGGACATTTTGCTTTCTTTACCTACCTGCGACCTTACCTGGAGGGCAGCGCGCAGCTTAACGTTAATCAGCTGTCGCTTGCGCTGCTGGCGTTTGGGGTGGCTAACTTCTTTGGCACCTCGCTGGCAGGCGTGCTGGTCACGCGCAGCCTCTCACTGACGCTGACCGGCATGGCGCTGCTGATGAGCGTGACGGCCGTTGTGCTCTCAGCCATGGCGCAGCTGCCGTGGCTGGTGGGCGCTGGCGTGGCGCTGTGGGGACTGGCATTTGGCTCCATGCCCACCGGCTGGTCGGCATGGATTTCGCGTGCCGTGCCTGATGATGCAGAGTCCGGCGGCGGGCTGCTGGTGGCGACTATTCAGCTGGCGATCACGGCGGGCGCGGCGGCGGGCGGCTGGATGTTTGACCTGCAGGGGGCCGGCGGCGTCTTTATGGCAAGCGGCGTCATGATGCTGCTGGCGGCGATAACCATTTATACGCGCGTCAGGCAGCACGGCTAAAGTGCTGCGGCAGGGCTTTTTCTGATTTAGGGGCGGCGTGTGCCGCCCTTTGCATTTCCGCGCGTTGCTTTGCCGGTTTTCTGCACAGATGCGCTACCTTTAGTGACAACTACACCAGGGGGAGAGAGGCAATGAGCCAGTTTTTTATGCATGAAAAGAACGATCTGGTTAACGAAGCCATTGAAGGTATTTTACTCAGCACGCCGTGGCGTAACCTGCGTCGTCTCGATTTAGGCGATGAGATGCGCGTAGTGGTGCGTTCAGACTGGGATAAAAGCAGGGTGGCGCTGATCTCAGGCGGCGGATCGGGTCATGAGCCGGCGCACGCCGGGTTTGTCGGTAAAGGCATGCTGACAGCGGCCGTTTGCGGCGATATTTTCGCTTCGCCCGGCGTGGAAGCGATCCTTAACGCCATTATCAACGTGACCGGTGACGCAGGCTGTCTGCTGATCGTTAAAAACTACACCGGCGATCGCCTTAATTTTGGTCTGGCCGCCGAAAAAGCCAAAAATCTGGGCTATCACGTTGAGCTGGTGATGGTGGAGGATGATATTGCGCTGCCGGATAATCCGCAGCCGCGCGGCCTTGCCGGCACCGCACTGGTGCATAAGATTGCGGGCTACGCGGCTGAACACGGGCATTCACTGCAGGAGGTAAAAGCGGTGGCGCAGCGGGCGATTGATGCCACTTCCACCATTGGCCTGGCGTTTGCCACCTGCCATCTTCCCGGAGAAAAGCGCGATGCGCGCGTGGCACCGGGTCACAGCGAGCTGGGGATGGGGATCCACGGCGAGCCGGGTGTGATTACGCTGGATACGCAGGACAGCGGAAAAATCACCGCGCTGATGACGGATAAGCTGGCGCAGGCGCTGCCGGACGGTAAGCTGGCGCTGTTACTCATCAACAATTTAGGCGGGTTTTCTCAGCTTGAGCTGGCGCTGCTGACGCGCGAAGTGCTGCGCACGCCGCTGGCGGCGCGTATTACGCACCTTATTGGTCCCGCTACGCTGGTCAGTGCGCTGGATATGAAGGGCTTTTCACTCTCTGTGCTGGCGCTGGAAGAGTCATTCCTGCTGGCGCTGCAGGCACCGGTTCAGGTGCAGGGGTGGGTAGCGCCTTATGAGTTTGCGCCCATCAGTCTGCAGACGGCAGAGAAAGTCAGCAGCGCGCTCGATTTCGATCCCTCAGAAAATGATGAGGTGGCGGGCTGGATCAGGCGCGTCACGCAGACACTCATCGATCTGGAGAGCGAACTGAACGCGCTGGATGCAAAAGTCGGTGATGGTGATACCGGCTCCACGTTCGCGGCGGGTGCAAAACGTATTCAGCGCGCCCTGCAGGAGAAGCAGCTGCCGCTGAATGAGTTGCCAACGCTGATTGCGCTGATTGGCGAGCAGCTGGCAGGCGCGATGGGCGGTTCCAGCGGCGTACTGATGTCGATTCTGTTTACCTCTGCCGGCCAGCATCTGGAAGAGGGCAGCTCGCTGCCGGAGGCGTTAATGCAGGGGCTGGAGCGCATGAAGCACTATGGTGGCGCCGAGCCAGGCGATCGCACGCTGATTGACGCGCTGCAGCCGGCGCTGGAAAAACTGGTGGCGGGTGAATCACTGGCCGCTGCCGCGCAGGCGGCGGCAGAAGGTGCAGAGGCCACGGCACAGATGAACAGTGCAAAGGCGGGACGTTCAGCCTATCTCAATCAGCAGAGTCTGGATGGGGTAAAAGATCCCGGTGCGTATGCGGTAGAAAAAGTGTTTCAGGTAATGGCAGGCTGAGTAGTCCGCCGGACGGATACAGCCGGGAGCAGCGTCCGTCTTCTCAGCAGACAGAAGACGGGCGCTGTCGCCCGTTATTCGCCGGCCGGTTCTTTAGCCGCCTCGCGCAGCATCTCCTGATGCGGAATATCCTGCAGGATCTGCTCAAAACTGCGCAGACGCTTGTAAATCGACATCAGCTCTACCAGCGTTGACCAGGAGGTGATCAGATACTGGAAGGAGGAGCGCACCTGGTCAAATACGTTGAGGATCTGATTCATCAGGCCCAGCGTCAGCGCACCGGCCACAATAGCCGGAAACAGCAGAAACACGCCAAACACATTATCTACCTGCAGATAGAGAAAGCGCGTCACGTTAAAGTAGAGGTAGTGGAAGTAGAGCCGGAAGTAGTTGTAGCGCACCCGGCTGAACAGGGCCTGCACCGTCGGCGGTGATGCGCGCGACGGATCATCTTCGCCATACACCAGCTCTTTACGGTAGGCCGCTTCTACCCGCTGATTGCGGAACTCCAGCCCCGGCAGCTTGATGCCAACCAGCGCCAGCAGTGCGGTGCCAAACAGTGACCAGAGAATAGCGGCAATCACCAGACCATAGGGCGTTGAACCGAGGACTGGAATATCTTTGACATGCTTTGACAGCGCCAGCAGCACCGGCAGGAACGCCACCAGCGTCATGATCGCTTTGATAAAGCTGACTCCCCAGTCTTCCAGCGTGGTGGAGAAACGCATGGTATCTTCCTGCACACGCTGTGCCGCCCCCTCTACATGCCGCAGCCGCTGCCAGTTATGCATGTAGTAGCTGTTCATTGCGGTACGCCAGCGAAAAATCCAGTGGCTGATGAAAAAGACGTTGGCGACCAGAATGGTTACAGCGATAAGCGCAATGCCGAGAAAATCGCTGATCTCGCTGTAAAACTGGTTAATTTGTACGGCACCCGCTTTGGTCAGCGCTTTCTGGATCAGATCGTAAAACGGTTCATACCAGGCGTTAACCGCAACGTTGACCTGAACGTTAAACCAGGTGACAAAGATGATCAGTGCTGTACCCCAGACCGACCAGCGCTGCCACGGATGGCGATCGATTATCATCCACGCGATGGCGAACAGGGCGACGGCTGACCAGTAATAGCCGTAAAACCAGAGCTGGCTGGCGTGAATAAACCGGCTGGCATTGGTCGGCAGCGGCTGCTGCATCGCGGCCTGCAGCGCAGGCCAGTGCGCCGGCAGATCGCTGAAGAAGCCAAACCAGGCAAAGAGAACAATTACACTCCAAATCGCTGCCGAGCTGAAAAAGGCGCCGGGCCGCGGAAAAAAGGATTTAAACATAAGCACTCCGCTGTGGTGTAGACACGTTTATACCGCTATTTCTGTTTATCTGTCTGTAGTGGGTTGTTTCTGAGCATGACAATTCCGCCACCGGAATGTAAATCAGGGCGGGAAAATGTTAAGTATTTTGTGCGTAATTGTTTCGGAAAACTAAATTCGTTACCGTTTCGGTGTTACAATTGTCGTCTTGTTACCGGTAACAAGCGTGCTGTATCCCTTAAGTCAAGAATAAAAACCATTACAACGCAACTACTTAACCTTCCATGCCGCATTATATGCGGTACTGAGGCAATGTCATGTCAGAACAAAAAAAGGGTCATTCACGTCGTGATTTCCTGCTGAGGACAATCACCCTGGCACCCGCTGTGGCGGTAGGTTCAACTGCTATGGGCGCGCTGGTGGCACCTGCTGCCGCCCGCGACACAGCAGCACCGGCGTCAGCGCAGCCGGCACGCGACTATCAGCCAGGCTGGTTTACCGCCGAAGAGTTTGCTTTCATTACAGCCGCCGTGGCGCGGCTGATCCCCAGCGATGAGCGCGGGCCGGGGGCGCTGGAGGCTGGCGTACCGGAATTTATCGATCGTCAGATGAATACGCCTTACGCTACCGGCAGCAACTGGTATATGCAGGGACCTTTTCACCCGGATATGCCGAAAGAGCTGGGTTATCAGCTGCCGCTGGTGCCGCAGCAGATCTATCGCTTAGGCATTGCCGATGCCAATGCCTGGAGTCAAAAACAGCATGGCAAGGTGTTCGCCAGCCTGAGCGGTGAACAGCAGGATGCGCTGCTGAGCGCCTTTGAAACCGGTAAGGCTGAGTTTGCCCAGCTGCCGGCAAAAACCTTCTTCTCTTATCTGCTGCAGAATACCCGCGAAGGCTTTTTCTGCGATCCGATCCATGGCGGCAACCAGGGCATGGTGGGCTGGAAGCTGATTGGCTTCCCGGGCGCCCGCGCCGACTTTATGGATTGGGTAGAGCGCGGTGAACGTTATCCGTTCCCGTCAGTCGATATTCGCGGAGCGAGGGCGTAAGCGTGGCAAACGAACTAAAAAAAGTTGATGCAGTGATTGTGGGGTTCGGCTGGGCAGGCGCCATCATGGCGAAAGAGCTGACCGAAGCGGGTCTTAACGTCGTTGCGCTGGAGCGCGGTCCGCATCGCGACACCTATCCGGATGGCTCTTATCCGCAGTCAATTGATGAACTGACCTACAACGTCCGCAAAAAGCTGTTTCAGGACCTCTCCAAAAGCACCGTCACCATCCGTCATGATGCGTCGCAGACCGCAGTGCCTTATCGCCAGCTGGCGGCTTTTCTGCCCGGCACCGGCACCGGCGGTGCGGGCCTGCACTGGTCTGGCGTGCATTTCCGCGTCGATCCGGTTGAGCTGAATCTGCGCAGCCACTATGAGCAGCGCTACGGTAAAAGCTTTATCCCGGAAGGCATGACCATTCAGGATTTTGGCGTGAGCTATGATGAGCTGGAACCGTTCTTCGACAAAGCCGAAAAGGTGTTTGGCACCTCAGGCAGCGCCTGGTCAGTTAACGGTAAAGTGGTCAACAAAGCACACGGCGGCAACCCGTTTGCGCCGGATCGCTCCAGCGACTTTCCGCTGCCGGCACAGAAGCGTACTTACTCTGCGCAGCTGTTTGCGCAGGCGGCGGAGTCGGTTGGCTATCACCCTTATGATATGCCGTCAGCAAACACCTCCGGGCCTTATACCAATACCTATGGCGCGCAGATGGGGCCGTGCAACTTCTGCGGCTTCTGCAGCGGCTACGCCTGCTACATGTATTCCAAAGCGTCACCCAACGTTAATATCCTGCCGGCACTGCGTCAGGAGCCGAAGTTTGAGCTGCGCAACAATTCGTACGTTCTGCGCGTCAATCTGACCGATGATAAAAAGCGCGCCACCGGTGTGACCTACCTTGATGGTCAGGGACGTGAAGTGGTGCAGCCAGCCGATCTGGTGATCCTCTCCGCATTCCAGTTCCACAACGTTCACCTGATGCTGCTGTCCGGGATCGGCAAACCATACAATCCGATCACTAATGAGGGCGTGGTAGGGCGCAACTTCGCCTATCAGAATCTCTCAACGCTGAAAGCGCTGTTTGATAAAAACACCACCACTAACCCGTTTATCGGTGCAGGCGGTGCGGGTGTTGCGGTAGATGACTTTAACGCAGACAACTTTGATCACGGCCCGCACGGCTTCGTGGGCGGTTCACCATTCTGGGTAAACCAGGCTGGCACCAAGCCTATCTCCGGCGTGCCGACGCCTGCCGGGACGCCAGGCTGGGGCAGTCAGTGGAAAGCAGCGGTAGCGGATACCTATACGCATCACGTCTCAATGGATGCGCACGGCGCGCACCAGTCCTATCGCGCTAACTATCTCGATCTCGATCCTAACTACAAAGATGCTTACGGCCAGCCGCTGCTGCGTATGACCTTTGACTGGCAGGATAACGACATCAAAATGGCGCAGTTTATGATTGGCAAGATGCGTAAGATCACCGAGGCGATGAACCCGAAAACCATCATTGGCTCCGCCAAAGCGCCGGGTACCCATTTTGATACGACCTCTTATCAGACCACGCATATGAGCGGCGGTGCGATCATGGGTGAAGATCCGCAGACCAGCGCGGTAAACCGCTATCTGCAGAGCTGGGATGTGCCAAACGTCTTTGTACCGGGGGCGTCCGCCTTCCCGCAGGGGCTGGGCTATAACCCGACCGGTATGGTCGCTGCACTGAGCTACTGGTCAGCGAAGGCGATCCGCGAACAGTATCTGAAAAACCCGGGGCCGCTGGTACAGGCATAAGGAACATGACGATGATGAAATCAGTTTTGGCCCTGATGCTGGGCACTCTGACGTTCAGCGCGCTGGCTGACGATACGGCCAGCGAATCGCTGATCAAACGCGGTGAATATCTGGCGCGCGCCGGAGACTGCGTGGCCTGCCATAGCACCGCAGGCGGCAAGCCGTTTGCCGGCGGACTGGCAATGGCGACGCCGATTGGCACAATCTACTCCACCAATATTACTCCCGATAAAGCGACCGGCATCGGTGACTACAGCTACGACGACTTCCAGAAGGCGGTGCGTCATGGCGTCGCAAAAAATGGTGATACGCTCTATCCGGCCATGCCTTATCCCTCTTACGCGGTGGTCAGCGATGAGGATATGAAAGCGCTCTATGCATATTTCATGCAGGGCGTTGCGCCGGTCAGCCAGGCGAACAAAGAGAGCGACATTCCCTGGCCGCTCTCCATGCGCTGGCCGCTGGCGATCTGGCGCGGCATCTTTGCACCAGACGTTAAAGCGTTCCAGCCCGCCGCGCAGGAAGATCCGGCGCTGGCGCGCGGCCGCTATCTGGTTGAGGGGCTCGGACACTGCGGGGCGTGTCATACGCCGCGCAGCATTACAATGCAGGAGAAAGCGCTGAACAACGGTGACGGCAGCGACTACCTTGCCGGCAGTAACGCCCCGATTGATGGCTGGACCGCCAGCAATCTGCGTGGCGATAACCGTGACGGGCTCGGCCGCTGGAGTGAAGAGGAGCTGAAGCAGTTCCTGCGCTTTGGCCGTAACGATCACACCGCCGCGTTTGGCGGCATGACCGAGGTGGTTGAACACAGCCTGCAGTACCTCAGCGATGAGGATATCAGCGCGATTGCGAAGTATCTGAAGTCGCTGGGCGCAAGAGATCCGCAGCAGGCGGTATTTACCCCGGATGACACGGTAGCGAAAGCGCTGTGGCACGGTGATGACAGCCAGCCGGGGGCATCGGTCTATGTGGACAGCTGCGCTGCGTGCCATAAAACGGATGGTTCGGGCTATCAGCGCTTCTATCCGGCACTGCGCGGCAATCCGGTTGTCATGGCTGAGGATCCTGCCTCGCTGATCCACATTGTGCTGGTGGGCGGTACGCTGCCAGGCGTCAAAGGCGCACCGACAGCCATCACCATGCCGGCATTTGGCTGGCGTCTCAGTGACCAGCAGGTTGCGGACGTGGTGAATTTTATCCGCAGCAGCTGGGGTAATGGCGTCACCACCCGCGTAACGGCCGGGGACGTGGCGAAACAGCGTAAGGATAAAACGGTACAGCCTTATCAGGGCAGCGCAGATATTCACGCATTAGAGAAGTAAACGCGCCTGCAGTGCGTTAATTATCCGGGTCTGGTGCCCGGATTTTTTATGGGTAAAAAACAGGTGCAGATCGCCTGAAGGCAGAGCAGACGCGGGTTGCACGCGATCGTCTACACTTAGTGGTGAGTGCAAAAAGCTCACTAACTGATAAGCGGAGGGAACGATGCAAGTAAGTCCTTATTTGTTTCTGTATGGTCGCTGTGAAGAAGCCATCGAATTTTACCTGCAGGCCACCGGCGGCAAAGTGCTGCAAAAAATGACCTTCGGTGATAATCCGGAGCAGGGGGAGCAGGTGGGCGATAAGTCTGCACCGCCGCTGCCGCCGGAAAAAATTATGCATGCACATCTGCAAATTGGTCAGGGCGAGCTGATGCTGAGTGACGGTGATACCAGCAAGCCACCGGCGTCTGAGCATGCCGGTTATGCGGTCAGTCTGGCAACTACCGATGAGAAAGAGGGCAAAGAGTGGTTTGATAAACTCTCTGCCGGCGGCAAAATCACGACCGAATGGCAGAAAACGTTCTGGTCAGATGGCTTCGGCATGTTTATCGATAAGTTCAACATTCCGTGGCGCATTAACGTCGTGAAATCGCAGGATTAAGTTCTCTGTTTTCGCCTCTCTGGCGCGCTGTCCGGAGAGGCGAACCCGTCATAATCAGAAGTTGTAACCCACCACCAGGTAGTAGCCCCAGCCGGTTGATTTCACTTCAAACGGACCCTTGCCAAAATTCAGCTCCTGACCATCAGCCCACTGACCGCCGTTATGGAAATAACGCGCAACGCCAGAGACGTGCCAGTGGTCGTAGTTCAGCGATAAGATATGGCTTGAGGCCACCGAGTTGCTGGTGCGCGAGCGGTCAGATTTGTCACGCAGATCGGAGCCCCAGTCAAAGTTGGTAAAACCGATATAGCTCAGCTTACCACCCCACAGGTCGGTAATCGGCACAAAGTATTTTACCTTGAAGCGGTAGCCATCCCAGCTGTTCTCGTTGGCTGCGCCGTAGTTTTCCCACTGATATTTGGCGTAGACGTTAAGCGAGAGACCAACGTCGCTGTGGGTATCAATATCGGTACCGAGGCCCATATACCAGGTGTTCTGACGGTTGTCGCTGTTGCGGCCCATGTCGTAAATATAGTTGTTGGCAAAGAACCACTCTTTAAACGGACCGAACGCCAGGCTGGTCCCCGCCAGCTTGTCCAGTGACAGGCGCGGCTCAATTTCCATAAACAGCGGTGTGCCGTGATCGAAGATGCCATTTGCGTTGCTGTTGCCCGCGCCAAAGAAGTTCGGCAAATCGATGTAGCCGTAAAAATCGAACCACTCCTGCTTGGTAAAGGCTTCATATTCCAGATAGACATCATTATTAAACTGCGGTCCGAAACGGGTATGGGTACTGCCCACCACGTTTACGCTCTGATGCCACCAGTCAGAAAGATATTGCGGATCGCTCTCTGCCTGCGCTGCGCCCATTCCGCTACCAATCAGTAATGCACCTGCTATCAACGATTTAAATTTCATTATTGTTTGACCACTTGCTGAGGATCGCCGCAGAAATGCCACGATCGGATGAGTACGTTCCCGGGTATTGAGCAGTATGCGGCGGTAACGCGTGCGAACTGTCAGCCGTCAGGCCCGCGTAATGTGCCTGTAACAGAGCGTTAGAAAATAGATTTTCATCACATTTGTCAAAAAGTGTTGCAATAGGATTCAGTTATTTTGTGAGGTTTGTCACATATTCTATCTGCAGCGAACGGAACTCCGCAACCGTTTACGTGGTCGCGAAGAGATACGATTGGGAGTGGGGCGCGGACGCCGGTTCCGTTCGCCACGGAGGCTGGCGCCGGTTCCGTTCGCCGTCAGCGGCGGCGGCAGCCTGTGCCCCGGGGCGGAGGTTCCGGGACAGGCACCGGTTCCGGGACAGGCACCGGTTCCGTTCGCCGTCAGCAGCGGCAGCTGCCTCTGCCCCG
>NZ_DGLH01000002.1:0-27117 GCF_002387285.1 Pantoea sp. UBA4549
GAACCACCAGCCGCCCCAGCCCAGCTCATAATAGGCCCACGCCGATCCCAGCACGATACCCACCGTAAGGAAGACCCACGCGGCGGTGGTCCAGGGTCGCGACCAGCGCGCCCAGGCGGTATCCAGTCGCCCGGTCATCAGCGAGGCGATGGCAAAGGCAAACGCCACCGAGAAACCGACATAGCCCATATAAAGCAGCGGCGGATGGAAAATCAGGCCGATATCCTGCAGCATCGGATTGAGATCGCGTCCGTCGACAGGGAAGTCAGGCAGCGTGCGGGCAAACGGATTGGAGGTCAGCAGGATAAACAGCAGAAAGCCGGCATTAATGATCCCCATTACCGCCAGCACGCGCGCCAGCGCATCCCGCGGCATCTCACGGCTGAAAATCGCTACCGCCAGCGACCAGCTGCTGAGCAGCAGTACCCACAGCAGCAGCGAGCCTTCATGCGCCCCCCAGGTCGCGGCGATGCGATAGTAGACCGGCAGCAGCGTATTCGAGTTAGTCGCGACATACGCGACGGTGAAATCATTCACCACAAACGCGTGCACCAGCACCATAAAGGCGGCGGCAATGCTTAAAAACATGCCCCAGGTCAGCGGTCGTGCGAGCGCCATCAGCCGCGCATCCTGACGCGCGGCCCCCCACAGCGGATAAAGACTCAGCAGCAGCGCCAGGCCCAGCGCCAGGCAGAGCAGAAAGGTTCCGATTTCCGGCATCATGGCTGATTACCCGCCGGCTGATAGCGCACTGCGGCGCGGGTATGATTGGTATTCATTGCGTCCTGAATTTCCGGCGGCGTATATTTTTCATCGTGCTTTGCCAGCACTTCCCGGGCGCTGATGACATTATCTGCCTGCAGGACTCCCTGCGCCACGACCCCCTGCCCTTCACGAAACAGGTCGGGCAGGATGCCGTTATAGCTGACGCTGACCACGCCTCGGGCGTCATAAAGGCTAAAGGTCACCGCCAGCGATTGCGGATCGCGCTTTACGCTGCCAGGCATGACCATACCGCCCACGCGCAGGCGCTGTCCCGCTTCCGGCTTCAGCTGCGCGTCGCCTTTGCCATTGATAATCTCGCCCGGCGTATAGAACAGATCGATGTTTGAGCGCAGGGCATACATCACCAGGGCGGTCGCCAGGCCAAGGCCGGCCAGAATAGCCAGCACCACCAAAAGACGGTTACGACGACGGATATTCATCCTGCCTCCCCGGCAGCGCGCGCGCGCTGTTTAATCTGTGCCGCACGCACACGCTGTTCCCGCGCCTGACGCTGACGGATCTCCGCCAGCAAACGACGACGCTGCAGCAGCGTATGCAGCACCAGACCCAGCAGCGGGATCAGGGTGCAGGCCACCGACAGCCAGACAAAAAAGGCGTAGCCGCCCATGGCAAAGAATTCACTCCAGGAGGAGAAGGCCGGACTCATGCTTTTTCCCCCTGCTGCGCCAGCGCGATAGCCCACGGACGATGCCGTTCAGTCAGTAAAATCAAATTACGCAGCCGCATCAGCGTCAGCGTGATAAACAGCAGCAGATAGCCGAGAATTGACCAGCGCAGCGGCGTGCGCATAGCGGGATCGATCGCCTGCTGCAGCAGACCGGATGAGCCCTGATGCAGCGTGTTCCACCACTGTACGGAAAAATGAATGATCGGCAGGTTCACCACGCCGACGAGGATCAGGATACCGGCGGCGCGGCCCGCTGTGCGGCGATCGTCAAAGGCGAGCCAGAGTGCCATCGCGCCCATATAAAGGAACAGCAGCACCAGCTCTGAGGTGAGGCGCGCATCCCAGATCCACCAGGTTCCCCACATCGGCTTGCCCCACGCAGAGCCGGTGACCAGTGCAATAAAGGTAAACGCAGCGCCCACCGGCGCCATGGCGGCGGCGGCCAGGTCAGCCATTTTCAGCTGCCATACCAGACCGGTGAAGGCGGCAATCGCCATGGAGGCGTAGATCCCCATTGACCACATGGCAGCGGGTACGTGCAGGTACATAATCCGGAAGCTGTTGCCCTGCTGATAATCAGCCGGTGCGAAGCCAAACCCCCATCCCCAGCCAAGCAGCAGCGCGCCGGCTGCGGCAATCGCCATGCCAGGAATAAGGCGCCCGCATAGCTGATAAAGGCGCTCCGGCCTTGCCCACTGATGTATCCATTTCCACATTTGCATTGCTCACACTTAATAATAAAGACGGAATGGCTTCTCTGAGGAAGCGCATTACTGCAGGCTGATTCGCAGCGCCGCCGCGGTGGCAAACGGCGAGAGCGTCGCACTCACCGTCAGCATCGCACCCAGAACCGCCAGATAGCCGCCAACTGGCAGCCCCTGCCCGGCGGCATCGATAGCCGCACTGGCAAAAATCAGCACCGGAATGGTCAGCGGCAGCACCAGCAGGCTGAGCAGCACGCCGCCGCGCCGTAATCCCGTTGTCAGACCGGTGCCGATAGCACCAAGAAAGCTCAGCGTCGGCGTACCCAGCAGCAGCGTCAGCGCCAGCGCGCGCCAGCCTGCCATGTCCAGCGACAGCAGCAGGGCCGCCAGCGGCGACAGCAGGATCAGCGGCAGGCCGGTGACCAGCCAGTGTGCGATCACTTTACCCAGCACCGTGACCGGTAGCGGCGCCGGCAACAGCAGCAGCTGTTCCAGCGACCCGTCAAGGAAATCGTCGCGGAACAGACGCTCCAGCGCCAGCAGCGAAGCCAGCAGAGCGGCGACCCAGACCACGCCGGGTGCAATACGCGCCAGCTGCTGCGGTTCCGGCCCGATGCCGAGCGGAAACAGCGTAATGACAATCAGAAAGAACCACAGCGGATTGATCACTTCAGCCCCGCTGCGAAACGCAATTTTCAGTTCACGCCGGATAATACGCAGCAGCATTATTGCCACTCCCCGCTCAGGCGTATTTTACGTAGCGCGGCGGCGGGCAGCTCCTGGTGCGTGGTGAGGATCACCGCCCCGCCCTGACTGGCGTGCTGATTAAAGCGTGCCATCAGTGTTTCCACGCCAGCTTTATCGATCGCAGTTAGCGGTTCATCCAGGATCCACAGTCGGGCTGAACTGAGCCAGAGGCGTGCCAGCGCGACGCGTCGCTGCTGCCCGGCAGAAAGCTGCGCCACCGGTACCTCTTCATAGCCGGTCAGGCTGACCTGCTCCAGTGCTGCATACAGCGCCGCCTGGCTGCTGTCGCCGTGCCAGAAACGCAGATTTTCCAGCGGGGAGAGTACCGCTTTTACGCCAGGCTGATGGCCAAGATAGAGCAGGTTTTGTTGCCATATTTCACGCTGTCGCTGCAGCGTTTCGCCCTGCCAGCGCACTTCGCCCTCTTCTGCCCGGCTTAGCCCGGCCAGCAGACGCAGCAGTGAGGTTTTGCCGGCACCGTTCGGCCCTTCTATCTGCACGAGGTCACCTGGCCGGACATGGAAGCTCAGTCCGTGAAACAGCATTCGCTCATCGCGAACGCATAAGAGATTAATGACGTCGAACATAGAGGGGCGCATCACCGCAAAAAATGAGGCGGCGATAATATCACACTGTTGCAGTCCGCCGAAGAGTGTGACCGTGCTCTCATTTCGCTCCACGCACCTGTTTACGGTCTTTAAATCCGAAAACTGTGTAAAAAAGCGGCGCGGTTAAAATTTTGTTACGCTTAAAGAAACTCTTCGTAACATTTCAGGCTTGCTAAAACCGTCTACGCTTATTACGCATTGGCACTATCACCAGGAGCAAACATGAAGCCATCGCCATCACATGCTGAACACGACAATGACGTAGACAGCGAAGAAAAAGAGCAAGGCACTGAGATTGAAGTTGATGAAGAGGCCCTGCCCTCGCGGGCAGCGGCGATTCATGAAGAGATACGGCAGGATGGAGAGAAAGAGTTAGAGCGTGACGGCATGGCGCTGCTGTGGTCAGCTATCGCCGCAGGCCTCTCAATGGGCGCGTCGCTGATGGCGAAAGGGATCTTTCAGGTTCATCTTGAGGGTGTCCCCGGCGCCTTTCTGCTGGAGAACTTCGGCTACACCTTTGGCTTTGTGATTGTGATCCTCGCGCGGCAGCAGCTGTTTACCGAGAACACCGTGACGGCGGTCCTGCCGGTCATGCACAAGCCCACCGGCAGCAATTTTATGCTGCTGCTGCGCCTGTGGGGGCTGGTGCTGCTGGGCAATCTGATTGGTACCGGGCTGGCGGCGCTGGCCTTTAACTACATGCCCATTTTTGATGAGGCGACGCGCCAGGCGTTCACGGCCATCAGTGAAAAGGTGATGGAAAACACGCCGGGCGAGATGTTCGCGAATGCCGTGATCTCCGGCTGGATCATCGCCACCATGGTCTGGATGATCCCGCATGCGGAAAATGCCAAACTGCTGATCATCATTATGATGACGTGGCTGGTGGCGCTGGGCGATCTGGCGCATATCGTAGTCGGATCAGTCGAGGTGCTCTATCTGGTCTTTGCGGGCACGGTGCCGTGGCAGGAGTTTTTCTGGCCATTTGCGCTGCCCACGCTGCTCGGTAACATCACCGGCGGCACGCTGATTTTTGCCCTGATCAGCCATGCGCAGATCCGCAACGACATGAGCGAAGAGGCGAAAGCGAAGGCGCGGGCGGATCAAAAACGCCGCGAAAAAGCAGAAGAGAAGAACGCTGCAGGAGAGCAGACTGAGTAACCCGCTCCCCGGGCGCGGCGCTGCTGACAGAATGAGCAATCACGCCGCGCCCGGTTAACATCCGGGAGACATACGGGTATACTGCGTTCCGGATGTCTCCTTAGTTAAATGGATATAACGAGCCCCTCCTAAGGGCTAGTTGCAGGTTCGATTCCTGCAGGGGACGCCATATCCCCCTCATCCTGCAAATCCATACCGGCAAATTTCGACAGCTGCTGACTGATGCTGTTTTCTTTGTAGCAGGTGACCAGTAGCGCCTGGGTGGCACGCGTAAAGGCCACATACAGCGCCGGAATAGCCTCAGACTCATCTTCAGCCCCTTTATGAACAAATGAAGCATTGATCACGGCAACGTAAGGGAACTCCAGCCCTTTGCTGCTCTGAAAGGTCAGAAGATGTACCACATCCTCCCGATGCGAATAGCGTTTTTTGTCTTCTGTCGTAAAGCTCACGGCAGCAGGGATCGCATGCTGCTTCAGCAGATCGATGAGTCTGTCTGCTGAAAAATGCGTGGGACACAGTACCGCCATGTCGCCCCAGCGGCCTGCAGACGCATATTTTTCTCTCAGCCATGCCACAACGCGACGCGCTTCATCTGTTGCAGACTGACACTGTTCGATATCGGGAATGTCGCTGTTTTCTTCGCCGCAGGCTTCCGGCAGTACCAGCGGAAGCTCCTGATTATGATGCCGGTCAAAGTAGTCGCGTGAAAAAGCATAGGCAAAATTGAGGATGCGCCGCGGATTGCGATAGTTTACCCGAAGGATAGAGGTACGCCCCTGCGCCTGGATGCCCACGCTTGCCAGCGAGAAGTTCAGCGCTTTTTCACGCCGGTACAGAGACTGGGCATCATCGTACATCAGCAGCAGCGAGCGGCGGGTGTTATCAAACAGCCGGGCAATCAGTGAAAGCCAGCGCCGGTCGAAATCATGCCCTTCGTCCACCAGCACCGCATCGTACCCCGCATCCCCGACGGTGCCGCTGTTAACCGCATTTTCCAGCGCCGCGAAGCAGTTATCATAATAGCGCCCTTCCCCGCTCATATTCAGCTTAAAGGTCCGGGCGGCCGTCGCGCACCAGTCATGAAAATGATAGACGTGTACTTTATCCGATAGCCCTCTGGCCGCGATGCACTCACGGATATAGTTAGCCAGAATGATATTAAAACAGAGTACCAGTACAGGGCGCGTGGTGGTCTCGGAAAGATATAAACAGCGGTAGAGTAAGATCAGCGTTTTACCGGAACCGGCCACGCCATGTATGACACGATGCCCTTCGCCAAGATTACGCGCCAGCACCTCCTGCTGCAGATCCATTACCCGGTAAATATTACTGCGCTTATTTTTTACCGTAATAGCGATCTCCGGAAAAAGATGCCGGCGCAGTATATCCCGCATAGCGGGTGTTATTGCGGGTCTGAAACGGGTAGTAAACAGTCCGGAAATTTTAGCGCGAAACGCAGAAACAGAGACAGACTCTGTCATTTCATCCTGACAAATCGTCAGCGCCTGCGGAAATATAGATTCGACCACGCCATCGGCTGAAAGTGATGTCAGTTGCTGGCGGGTAATATTGGTAAACACCACACCATAAGCCCAGGCCATATTCAGCTTTCCTTTATACAGGCCTGTTTTCTGCTGCAGTTTCGGATCCTGAGATAACTGTTCGACGGTTGCACAGGCATACTCTCTGACCTGCAGCAGCGGATTTTGCGCCTGCGTTTCGCCCTGGGCGTTTCTCAGCGTCACCCGCTGCGGATCCGCATGCTGCAATGTATTTAGCTTCCAGTCTTTGACCTCAAGGAAAATCAGTCCGTTGTCGGGATCGATAATAACAAAGTCAGGATGCCGGTACTGGCGTCCAACCGGAATGTCATACCAGATAAGGCAATCGTCGCCGAGATGCGATTCAAGCCGCTGGGCGACGCGTCGCTCTCCGTGCGTCATTCGCCCTGAACACAGCGTCAGGGAGGTCATTAATTTCGCCATAAAACAGTATCCACGTATATAAAGTACATCAGCGCAACACAACGATAACACCGCTATTAAAAGTTTAGAATACGATGTTATGCCGTTTTACCCTGTGCCGGTTTATTACGCTGCTGTTATTCTGATAATGGCGGGTCAGAAATATATTTATTCTGAGGGTAATAACGCCTCTGATTTACCGGGCATTCCGCGGCCTTTTCCGGCAGGCGGGAAAATGCGGGCAGGAGTGGTATGATTTACGCTAAATGATGCCGCTGGCATCTGAACCCTCCCCCGTTTCCGGAGCGCACCATGAAACATGAGATTGATCTGAAGTATTACGATATCGCTGACACTTACGCTGAAGAGTGTGAAAAACCGGTGAGTGAAGCCGAGCGCGACCCGCTGGCGCACTACTTCCAGCTGCTGATCACCCGCCTGAATAACCATCAGGAGATCAGTGAAGAAGCGCAGCATGAGATGGCGCGCGAGGCGGGAATTGCTGACGCGCGCATTGATGATGTGGCGAACTTCCTGAACGAATGGGGCAACGAGTAAACGATGTTAACAGGCTGTCTGAAGGCAGACAGCCTGCTCACCGTGGCGTTGATTACTTACGTGCATCCAGCAGCTGCTGCGCATTATCCGCAGTGACCGTGGTCCACGGAATGTAGTAGTGTTTTTTCGTGCCGCCGTCCCAGGCGAGATCTTTGGCATACTGCTGCCAGATGTCAGACTGCGGCTGATAGCCTGCGCCTTTTACTGCGCGCAGCGCGACATCAATGGCGCCCTGCATCTGGCCTTTCGCATCCTGCAGAATAGAGACCATTTCACCCGCCTGAACGGCATGAATTGCATCAGACACGCCATCCACACCGGCAATCGCGAAATCGTTAACGTTCAGACCCGCGCCTTTAATCGCTTCAATAGCACCCAGCGCCATCTCATCGTTTTGGCCGATCACACCGTTGATTTTACCGCGATGCTTCTGCAGCCAGTTCTCCATCAGCGGCTGTGCCTCTGCGCGTGACCAGTTGGCTGTTTTTCTCTCCAGTACGGTAACCTGTCCCGGACCACACTCCGCTATCGCTTTGTCATTGCCTTTGCCGCGCTGGATCTCACCGCTGCCGCCCTTCGGTCCTTCGATGATGACGACATTGACCTTTTTGGTTTTGCACTGCAGCTTATCCAGAACCGCTTTGGCCTCCAGATAGCCGCCCAGCTCATCATTAGAGACCACTTCTGACGTCATCTCTTCCGTGTTCAGACGGGCGTTGGTGACCACCACCGGAATTTTGGCTTCGTTAGCATTGGTCACAATATCGATGTTGGCTTCATAGTCCATCGGGTTCACGATAATGGCGTCTGCGCGCGTCTGGATAGCGGTCGCCGCCTGGTCATTCTGCACCGACGCATCATAACGACCATCGTAAAAGGTGAGTACAGCTTCGCCGCTTTTTACTGCCGGATGCGCTTTACCGTAGCGCTCCATCAGCTGAACGAATTCCGCCTTATTGCCATACATCAGTACAGCAATCTTTACGGGTGCAGCCTGCGCTATGCTAATCGCGCCCAGCGTCAGGGCTGAAGTTAACAGAGCGATAGATCTTATTTTCATTGTTCTCTCCTGGCAGGGTTTATCTATTCAGAGGTTAATCGCGCTGTTGTTTACGCGACGGATCGAGCAGTACAGCCACTACAATCAGGGCGCCTTTGATAATCTGCTGGTAGTAAGACTGCACCCCCAGCAAATCCAGGCCGTTATTCATTACGCCGATGATCAGCACACCAAAAAAGGTGCCAACAAGCGTACCGACACCGCCAGCCATACTGGTGCCGCCAATCACTACCGCAGCAATCGCATCGAGTTCATAGCCTGCGCCCGCGTTAGTCTGTGCCGATCCGGTGCGTGCGGTGAGGATCAGCCCGGCGATCCCGGCCAGCGCGGCGCACAGGGTGTAAACCATGACTTTTATGCCCACGACGCTGATGCCTGACGTACGGGCACTTTTCGGGTTGCCGCCAACGGCATAGACGTAGCGTCCGAGTAAGGTTTTATTGAGCAGCAGCCAGGCGAGGCCAAACAGCACAACAAAGATAATGACCGGTACGGGTATGCCGGCCATGTAGCCGTTGCCGAGCCAGCGAAAATCACTGTTAAGCTGTGAAACCGGGTTGCCGCCGGTGGTCAGCATCGTGAGGCCGCGGGCAGCAGAGAGCATGCCCATAGTGACGATAAACGGCTGCAGGCGGTAACGCGCCAGCACGGTACCGTTGATCAGGCCACAGACAATGCCAATACCCAACGCGACAATCATCGGGACCATCACGGCATGCGCCGTATCGCCGATTGCCATGCCGCTGTTGTTAGTGGCAAAACGCGCAGCAACAATGCCGCTCAGCGCCAGCACCGATCCCACCGACAGATCGACGCCGGCGGTGATAATTACAAAGGTCATACCGATCGCTAAAATGCCGTTGATAGAGACCTGGCGCAGCACAATCAGCATATTTTCATTACTGAGAAAATAGTTGCTGCTCCAGGCGCCATTAGCGACCTGCAGCTCGCCGACGGCTGCTACAATAAGGCAAAGCACAAAAAACGCGATGATGATGCCGTATTTGTGCATACGTCTTTTATTGCGTGTAAAAAATGAGATGCCGGAAGGCATGGAATGTGTGGTGTTCATAACGTTGTCTCTCTGTTAAACCGCCAGCTTCATCAGTTCACTCTGCGTTGCCTGAGCCGCACTTAATTCTCCCGCCAGCTGCCCGTCGCGGAACACCAGAATGCGATCGCTCATGCCGATGATTTCCGACAGCTCTGAGGAGACCATTACGATCCCCTTGTTTTTCAATGCAAACTCAGACATAAAGCGGTAAATCTCTTTCTTTGCACCGACATCAATACCCCGGGTAGGCTCATCCAGCAGCAGTACCTCCGGATTGAGTAACGCCCAGCGCCCCAGCACGACTTTTTGCTGATTGCCGCCGCTGAGATTGCCCACCAGCTGTTCGGCATCCGGCGTTCGGACGTTAAAGCGTTTGATCATCTCCAGGCTGCGCGCCTGCTCCTGCTTCTCACTGATAAAGCCGCCGCGGGAGATGGCGCCAAATGAGGCGATGTTGATGTTTTCCCGAATCGAACGACAGAGCACCAGGCCGGTCGCTTTGCGATCTTCAGTGACATAAGCGATGCCGTGCCGGATCGATTCTTTCGGTGAATGGCGACCCAGTACTACCTCGCCCAGCCGGATGGTGCCGCTGTCTGCGTGTTCAATACCAAACAGCAAATCGAGAAACTCGCTGCGCCCGGAGCCGACCAGCCCGTAGATGCCGAGGATTTCGCCCCGCTTCAGGTGCAGGCTGATATCGTTGATTTTGTTACGCCAGCGCAGGTTTTTTACCTCCATCATCACCTCATCGCCCGGCTGATTGAACTTGGCAAACTCACTCTCGTATTCTCCGCCAATGATCTGTTCAATCAGCTGTTCACGCGTGATGTCGGCCAGCATGCCCTCCTGCACCCAGGCGCCATCGCGAAAGATGGTATAGCTGTCGGCAATCTGAAAAATCTCAGAGAGGCGGTGGGAGACATAAATAATGCCTTTGCCCTTTTGCGCCAGCCGGGCGAGAGTCTGAAAGATTTTTTGCGCATCCTCTTCGCCAATCGCTGAAGTCGGTTCATCCATGATGATGATGTCAGCATTCGCGTGAGAGAGCGCTTTGGCGATCTCCACCAGCTGCTGCCCGGCAACGCTGAGGTTACGCATTTTTTCGGTAGCAGAGATGTCAAAATCGAGCTCCTCCAGCAGCACGCGGGTGCGCTGATTGAGCGTGGCAAAGTCAACAAAACCAAACCGGCGCGGTTCGCGTCCCAGCCAGATATTCTCGGCCACCGTCAGGTCCGGAATCGCGCTTAGCTCCTGCTGCACAATCGCGATACCGGCAGCCAGCGCGTCGCGCGGGTGAGCAAAGCTGCAGCGCCTGCCGCGGATAAAAATCTCTCCGGCATCGGGCTGGATAAACCCCATCAGGATGCTGAGAAAGGTCGATTTTCCGGCACCGTTGCCGCCGCACAGCGCATGAATTGACCCGGGGCGCAGCGCAAATTCCGCGTTTTTCAGCGCCACAACCGGGCCAAACGCTTTGCGGATCCCCGTGACCTCCAGCAGCATCTCCTGGTTATTTCGTGTCACAATGCCACCTCCGGATAAGTACTGCTGAGACGGTTCAGATAGCGCTGATAATGCGTTTCATAGGCCTGATGGCGAGCGGGATCCGGCACGGCGCGGGTGCTTTCATCCGGCGTGACAAAGCGCTGACACAGCGACTGCAGTAACGCATCCGGCTGCTGTGCAGGGTTATCCAGCAGCGCGCTGGCCCACATCGCCTGAATTGCTGCGCCCAGCGCGGCGGTTTCAGGGATGCGCAGCGAGACCACCGGACAATTCATGACGTCGGCAACAATTTGCCGCCAGCCGCTGCTGCGTGAGCCGCCGCCAGTGAGGCGGATCTCCTGCGCGCTGATGCCCTGCTGCCGGAACAGGTCGAGTCCGTAACGTAATCCGTAGGTCGCACTCTCCACGGCGGCGCGGCAGAGGTTCGCGCGGGTAAAATTCACGGCATTCAGGTTATGCAGACTCGCCTGCGCATGGGGCAGAGGCGGCGTGCGCTCGCCATTAAAAAATGGCAGCATCTCAATGCCCTCCGCTCCCGGCTCTGCCTGATTCAGCAGCTGATTAAAGCCGGCAATATCCTCTGCCAGCAGCGTCTGGATCAGCGTGGTTGCAGAGGTAACATTCATGGTGCAAATCAGCGGCAGCCAGCGGTTAGTGCTGGAGCAGAAGCTGGCAATCAGCCCGTGCTCGTCGATTACAGGCGTGTCACTGCAGGCGAACAGCGTGCCGGATGTGCCGAGGCTTAGCGTTACCGTGCCCGGCGCAATATTGCCGGACCCGATGGCGGCCATCATATTATCGCCGCCGCCTGTCGCCACCCGCACCGCAGGGCGTAATCCCAGACGCTGCGCGGCTTCCGGCTGCAGGGTGCCGATACAGTCGTGCGCAGCAGCCAGCGGCGGCAGCGCCTGCCACAGCCGGCCATCCGGATCGATAAGATCCACCGTGTGCCGATCCCAGCGGCGGCGGCGGATATCCAGCAGGCCGGTGCCGGAGGCGTCGCCATACTCCATCACCCGTTCGCCGGTCAGCCAGAAATTAAGGTAATCGTGCGGCAGTAACACGGTGTGTAAACGCGCCCACAGCGCCGGATGCTGCTGCTTCAGCCAGAGAATTTTCGACGCGGTGTAGCCGGTCGCCGGAACAAGCCCTGGCTGCGCCAGCGCACCGCTGATCCCTCCCAGCTGCTGCAGCAGCCAGCTGTTCTGCGCATCGGTGGCGGTGTCGCACCACAGCTTTACCGGGTGCAGCACTGCTCCGGCTTCATCCAGCGCTACAAAGCCGTGCTGCTGACCAGAGACACTCAGCGCAGTAATCTGCTGTGTATCGATACCGGCGTCTGATGCTGCCTGATGGAATGCCGTGACCAGCGCGTCAATCCACTCGCTGGCATGCTGTTCACGTGTGCCATCTGCGTCGCTCTGCAGCCGGTGCGGCGCGCTGCCTTCGCCGACAATCGCCCCCTGCTCGCTATTCACAATGACCACACGCGTTCCCTGCGTGCCGCAATCAATGCCTGCATAGAGCGCCATGCGTCACTCCATCTCCAGCATGATTTTGATATCTGCCGCATGACCTGCGGCGGCGCGATCAAACGCTTCAACGCTGTCGGCGAATTTATAGGTGTGGCTGATAAGCGGCTCTACCCGCAGCTTGCCGCTGCTCAACAGGCGCAGCGTGCGGGGATACATATTGGCGTAGCGAAAAATGGTTTTGAAGGTCAGCTCTTTGGCCTGGGCCGCAACAATGTCCATTGGTGCGGCGTCCACCGGCATACCCACCAGAATCACCGTCGCACCCGGCGCCGCGTGTTCTGCCAGCGTGGCAATAGCAGGTTTAGCCCCGCTGCATTCAAACACCACATCCGCACCGTTACCGCTGGTGAGTTCAGAGACTTTGCCGGCCAGATCGCCGGTTTTGATATTGATGGCGTGCAGCCCTTCATATTCCGCCGCCACGGCCAGCTTTTCATCAAACATGTCGCAGATGATCACATCAGAACAGCCACCTGCCAGCGCTGCCAGCGCAGTCACCACGCCGATGGGTCCGGCACCCAGCACCAGGCCAATGTCGCCGGGTTTGATCCCGGCTTTGGTCGCGGCCTGCATTGCCACCGCCAGCGGCTCAACCATGGCTCCTTCGCGGAAGCTGACATTTTCCGGCAGTTTAAAGGTGAACGCCGCGGGATGAATGACCGTTTCACGCAGGCACCCGTGCACCGGCGGCGTCGCCCAGAAGCGTACGGCGGGATCGAGATTGTAGAGACCCGCACGCGACTGATCGGAATTCAAATCCGGGATCCCGGGCTCCATACAGACGCGATCGCCTGCTTTCAGGTGCGTGACGTTTTTTCCGGTCTCCAGCACAATGCCGGCAGCTTCATGGCCCAGCACCATCGGTGCCTCCACCACAAACGGACCAATCCGGCCATGTTTGTAGTAGTGAACATCGCTGCCGCAAATGCCTACTGAGTGAATTTTGATTTTGACATCGTCATCGCCCAGCACTTCATCAAATTCCCGATCTTCAATCGCAATGTGGCCTGCCTGACTCAGAACTAACGCTTTCATTAACGCCCCCGGATTCATTTTAATGGTATCGATATCATTTCAATGCGGCGATAGTGACGTAAAAAAAACGCTAAAACTGTGATGCAGACTCAATAATCCCGATCTGAAACCATGCTCTCGTCACTGACCCGGCGAATTGCGGATCGGGATCACAGAAGATCATAAGCGGAACACGCTTTAATGGTATCGATATCATTACAGGAGAAACCGCATGACCGATTATCCGCAGGCGATTGAGCGCACCCTGACATTTCTGCAGCAGGCGAATATTGTTCTTACCCCTGCAGAGCAGGAGAAAATTGAAATTGCCACTTTCGGCCTGGACGACTACCCCGCTTCAGGTTTGCAGCTGTTAACCTATATCAATGAACCGCGCTATTGCGCTAAAGAACTGGTGCTGTTTCCCCGCCAGACCTGCCCTGAGCATCGGCATCCGCCGTTTAATGGTACGCCAGGCAAGCAGGAGACCTTTCGCTGTCGCTGGGGCGAAGTCTATCTGTTTGTCGATGATGAGCAGCTCACGCCAAACGATGCGGCGGGCTCTCCGCGCTGTCAGGTGCCTGCCGGCAGTGAAACCGCCTATACCTGCAGCCGCTATATTCTGCTGCGTCCGGGCGAACAGTACACGATTAAACCCGATACGCGGCACTGGTTTCAGGCGGGTGACCAGGGGGCCGTTGTCTCGGAGTTTTCATCAGAAAGCCGCGACGACCTGGATATTTTCACGGACCCGCGCGTCAGACGACTCGCATAACGCAGCGAGATCGCTTAACGCTAAACGATCTGCCATGATTGACTCATGATACAAAATGACAGGGTTGATTAAGGAGCCAGACTTGGCAGCAGGACGGGGACGCAAGGCAACGCTGGCAAGCGTTGCTGCCCAGGCAAACGTGAGCAAAATTACCGCCTCACGCGCCTTTTCACAGCCGGAAAAAGTGCATCCGGAGACGCTGCAGCGCATTCATGCTACCGCAGAGCAGTTAGGCTATGTGATGAATACGGCGGCGCGCAGCCTGCGGGCAAAGAGCAGCAAAACTATTGGCATCGTTAATCCCGATATGGCTAACCCCTTCTTTGGCGGCCTGACGCGTCTGATGACGCTGGAGGCAAATAAGCTGGGCTACGATACGCTGGTGTTTGACTCCTGTGAGTCGCAGGAAAATGAGAACCGTATCATCGACAGGCTAATCGGGTATAACGTTGATGCCATTATATTGTCGGTGATTTCCAACGATCTTCACTATCATCCGGCCTATATGACGCGGCTGGAGACGCTGAATATACCGGTGGTGCTGGTCGATCGTGAACTGCAGGTTTCTCACTGCAGCGGTGTCTATATTGATAACCTCGACTGTGGCCTGCAGACCGGTCGCTGGCTGGCGGAACAGGGGGCACAGCGTATTGTGGTGGTCTCCGGTCCCGAAAAGTCGAACGTTGCACGTGAGCGGGTGCTCGGTCTGCAGGCCGCGCTGCAGGGCAAAGCTGCCTCGCTGGAAGTGCTCTACGCTGACTTTTTTATGGATGCAGCCTGGCAGGAGACCCGCCGCTGGCTGAACCATCACCCTGCCCCTGACTACTTTGTGGGCTGTAACAATCAGATCTCACTCGGCATTATTAAAGCCTGCATCGATCACTCACTCAGTCTGCAGCAGCAGGTAAAACTCTTCAGCATTGACGAGGTTACGCAGGCGGATATTTATGGCTTTCACTTTCCCTGCATCGCACACGATCTGCAGAGCATCGCCTGGCAGGCGCTGAATCTGGCTATCCGGCGCATCAATGAGAGTGACAGCAAGCCGGGCAAAGTTATCGTGCGGGGTGAAGTGATCCCCTGATAACGCGTTTTTTACCGGCTATAGCCCTGCCGCCACGCTGACGGGGCCACGCCATGCAGCTGACGGAACCGGTTACTGAAATGGCTGGCAGAGTGAAAGCCGCAGCGCAGCGCAATCTCAGTCAGCGGCAGCGTGCTGTGCATCAGTAGCTCTTTCGCCACTGCCATACGGCGCTGCATAACATACTGGTGCGGCGCGCTGCCGGTGCTGCTGCGAAACATACGGGCAAAATGGTATTCACTGAGCGCAGCTTCTGCGGCGAGCCGCGCCAGCGTCAGCGGCTGATCAAGCTGCGCATCAATCAGGGCAATAATACGCCGCAGCACGGCGGGTGCCAGCCCACCGCGCACAGCGGGCAGCTGCCACTCCACATCACTATAGCGCTGCAGCAGGTGCGTCAGCAGCAGCGTCGATGCGCTGCTCAGCATCAGCTGATTGGCAGGCTGCTGCCAGCTGACGCTGAGTAAAAAATGGCGGTAAAGCTGGGTAATACGATCGTCATCAGCAAAAATCTTTTCCTGCAGATTCAGGCTGGCCGGCGAGCGATCCCAGATCTGTTCACCAAGCTGACGTAAATGTGTATCGGTGCAGTAGAGATGCACAAATGAAAGATCGGCCCGTAAATCCCAGGTTGACTCCATACCGGACGGCATCAGGCAGAAACGATCCGGCGCGCCGCCGTTGCGCCACCCGTGTGGCGTTTTATGCCAGGTATCATAACCCTCTTCGGTATACAGGCTCAGGGTATGATGATCGCTGTGGTTGGTTACGCGGTCACCGCTATTAAACCAGGCTGCCAGCCGGATACCGCCCGAGAGCGGTACGCTGTCGCGCAGCTGAGCCTTACGGTTTTTTAGCATGGTAAAAGTCTGGTAATCGGACATGGCGCACATCACATCTGCAGCGGTTAAACAGCAGTTTACGCGTCCGCACGACGGAAAACAGCGCTGCAGCCGGTCTGTGAGTGAAAAAGCGCAAGTTTTTGCAAGTGCTGCGCAATACGGTGCAAGCGTCCGTACGCGCAAGTGAGGATACTGCACTCCCCTCCCTGCCGGAGTAATAACAATGAATATAGTGCTTTATCTGAGCGTGGTGCTGATCTGGGGCACCACCTGGCTGGCGATCTTTCTGCAGCAGGACGCGGCCACTACGCCGGTTTATGTCGCGGTATTCTGGCGATTTCTCTTTGCTTCGCTGCTGATGCTGGTGCTGCTGACGCTTTGCCGCCGTCTGCGATCGCTGGATACGCGCGATCATCTGTTTTGTCTGCTGCAGGGAGGCTGCGTGTTTGGCTTTAACTTTGTCTGTTTCTATCATGCGGCGGCGTGGATTAGCACCGGTCTGGAGTCGGTGATTTTTTCCATGGCGGTGATCTTCAACGCGCTTAACGGCTGGCTCTTTTTTGGTCAGCGCCCGCCGCTGCGCCTGCTGCCTGCCGCGCTGCTCGGTATGAGCGGTATCGTCGCGCTCTTCTGGACTGATATCCGTGCGGCGCACCCTTCACCGCAGCTGTTATGGGGCGCGGGCCTGAGTGCCCTGGGCACCTTCGGCTTTTCCCTGGGTAATATGATTTCGGCCCGGCATCAGCGCCGCCAGCGCGATATTCTGACCACCAACAGCTATGCCATGCTTTACGGCGCGCTGATCATGGCAGCAATGGCGTGGCTTAACGGGGATGCGCTGCAGCTGCCGTCTAATCTGCAGTGGCTGGGCGCGATGAGTTATCTGGCGCTGTTTGGTTCTGTGATTGGATTTGGTGCTTACTTCACGCTGGTGGGGCGCATCGGCGCCAGTCAGGCAGCATACAGTACGCTGCTGTTTCCGCTGGTCGCGCTGACGCTCTCGACAATATATGAAGGCTATCAGTGGCACGCTAATGCCGTGTCAGGACTGGCACTGATTTTACTGGGCAACCTTGTCATGTTTGTACGCTGGCCAGTCAGCCGTGCGCTGCGCACAGCCTGACAGCAGAAGCGGGCCTGCAGCCCGCTCCCTATCCTCTAGCGCCAGCCACCTGCGCCGGACTGAAGCTGCTGTGGCTGATTAAGGGCTTTTCTGGCGATCCAGTACAGCATTACCCGCTCATCATCGCTGTCACGATCGGCCATAGCCAGCAGCTTTAACGACAGCGTGGCTTTGTTGACAGGCTGATGTTCATCGCTTAATTCGATCACCGCCTGACCGATAAGACAGCAGACCTCATCTCCACTCGATACGGATTCATATGCCCGGTCTTTCATATTTCCTCCCGTTGGTTGAAATGTAAGCCTGGCAAACCTCCCGGACTCTGCAGGAAAATCGCCGCGCTCAACACACCTGCTTACATATGTTCATCAGGCGAAACAGCGTGACGTGAATTGTCATGCCGCTGCCATTCATACCGGAAAAATGGCATTTCATTCTCTGTTCCCGGCGGCTGAGGCGGGATCCGGCCACTGCCTCGCGCGTGCGCGCTAAGCTGCCAGCAGACTTCATATTCCCGGACGGGAGATTAACAATGACCACAGCTTCAACGGCGCACTACCGGCGTACCCGCATACTGACTCTGATCGGCACTGTCATTACCCAGCTTGCGCTGGGCTCCGTGTATACCTGGAGTCTCTTTAACGGCGCGCTGGCGCATAAACTGCACGAATCTGTCAGTCAGGTCGCGTTCTCATTTGGGTTGCTGAGTCTGGGGCTGGCTATCGCCTCCTCGCTGGCAGGCAAACTGCAGGAGCGTTTTGGCGTGCGTAATGTGACTATCGGGGCCGGTATTCTGATGGCAGCCGGATTCTGGCTGACCGCTCAGGCTGATAACCTGATGATGCTTTATCTGAGCGCCGGTATTCTGGTAGGCCTGGCGGATGGCGCAGGCTACCTGATGACGCTGTCAAACTGCGTAAAGTGGTTTCCTGAACGCAAAGGTCTTATCTCCGCCTGTTCGATCGGTGCTTATGGCCTGGGCAGTCTGGGTTTCAAATTTGTCTGCGGCACCCTGCTGGATGCGGTCGGCCTGGAACACACCTTTATGATCTGGGGCGTGCTGGCAATGAGCATGATGTTCTGCGGTGCGCTGCTCATGCGCGATGCGCCGGTGCGCACTGCCAGCAGTAATCCGCACCATGCTGGCCGCGATTTTACGCTGGCGCAGGCGATACGCCTGCCGCAATACTGGATGCTGGCGCTGATGTTTCTTACTGCCTGTATGAGCGGCCTGTATGTAATTGGCGTAGCGAAAGATATCGGTGAAGGGATGGTGCATCTTACGCCGCAGATAGCAGCGAGCGCCGTAACGGTTATCGCGATTGCCAACCTTAGCGGCCGGTTAACGCTGGGCGTATTGTCAGACAAAATGGCCCGTATCCGGGTGATCTCACTGGCGCAATGCATTGCGCTCGCAGGCATGAGTATTTTGCTGTTTACCCGTATGAATGAAACCACCTTTTTTGTCTCGCTGGCCTGCGTAGCCTTCAGCTTTGGCGGCACAATCACCGTTTTCCCGGCGCTGATCAGTGACTTCTTTGGTCTGAATAATCTGACAAAAAATTACGGGCTAATCTACCTGGGTTTTGGTATTGGCAGCGTGCTCGGTTCGCTGGTCGCCTCACTGTTCGGCGGCTTTACCGTTACCTTTAGTTTAATCATGACGCTGCTGGTTATCTCGCTGCTGCTTTCACTGAGTGTTCGTCAGCCGCGGCGTCAGACAATTAACAGACCGGCTCTGCATAATTGATTAATGTGCGGGCGTGGTCAGCAGACCGCGCCCGCATTTTTTATTAAGTCATTAGCGTTACCAGGTTATTGCCTTTCAGAATTGTCGCGCTATTATAAAGCGCTATTCAGTTTATTCCGATTCAAATAGATATATTTGCCTAGCTGTTCTTTTATTTTGACACATCTGGCAATAGTTATATAAATAAATCTACATTTGCTGCATCTTCACTCCACTATTCTGGCGTAATCTGACCTCACTGGAAAAGAGGAGGTCTTTCCATGAAGAAGCTTATTTCATTAACGTCGATGGCGGTCATGATCAGTTTGCTCAGCGGATGTATTATTGAGCACGACCGTGGCCGCAGCGCTGGCTGGGGTCATGACCGCGGCTGGCACCATGGCCACTACGGGCATCGTCACGGATAATTGGGCAAAGCTCACACAGCACTAATAAAAAAAGAAATAGAAAGAACCAGGGCGGGAATATATCCCGCCCTTTTTTTAGCTTTTAATCGCGTAATTACACTGATACCAGGCTTTCTTTAATCCTGGCAGATGACTGTCCTGAACAGGCAGTGAATCCACTTTATCGAAACCCCGTTCACTGCAGTAATTTGCCAGGTCAACATTCATGGCATCCCGATTAAGGCTATGCGGATCGTAACGATATTGAACAGTGTTCGACGTGTTATCTTCATCTACACGTTCAAATCCGCCAGGCTGATTAACGCTGCAGCCAGCCAGCATAATAAGCGCTAACGCGCCGGTAACGATATTTTTCATTCAGGTGTCCTCTTCAGGCGTCGCAGTGTAAACAACGATGCCCCTGCGCGGCTATAGGAAAACGCGCGAAATAGTCTTGATACCAGTGATTTTACCAATTGAATCAATAAAACCAAACGGCTTTTCTTATCATATGACAACTGCGATAGTGCAGTCAGACCACACGATGTCTGCTCCACACCAGGTAATATCAATAATAAAAAAGTAACAAAGTGACCTTTGTGCCCGCGCTGAGCGGGCTTTTTTTCATCGGTTATCCGTTACTGTGCACCATATTACGTAAAAGACCGGCGGCGCGCTTAGCTGGCAATGCGAGAATAGCGCTGTAGAGATCGATAGACATTGCACATAACGCACTGCGATCAACGGCGGTATCAGCTGGCTGATTGAGCTGCTGAAGTTTATTGCCCCATTTACCGTATAGCTGGTCAACTACCTGACGCAGATCGCGCCGGGCCAGCGGCCGGTCAATCTGCTGCTCCGCCCCCTGACTGCTCAGCAGCAGGGCTTCAAGCGCGTCGCTGTCGCGCTGATAGAGTGCCGGATCCAGCACCTCCTGCAGATTAATCCCGCCGGTGACCTGCGGATAGAGAAACTGAAAACAGCGTTGCGGATTCTGCTGCTGCAGCGCACGCATCTCTTCCACCGAAACCTGAACATACGCAATGACCGCCTCATCACTGGCGCGGGCCATGCGTTTATTGACGATGTCAGCCAGCCAGCCCCGCAGGTCGCCCAGCGCCCGTTCGGCAGAGGTACCCTGCTGCAGCTTGTGCAGCAATTCACGATTCAGTAATTGCCATAGCTCCGGCTCCTGAACCTTCAGCAGACGGTAGCCCGGTGCCTCGCTAAGCTGCCGCGCAACTGCCTCCGCCTGCACCTTCTCTGCCTGGCGCGGATGCAGCCAGCTAAACCAGATCGCATTAGCCGCCACCAGCGGCAGCATAAACAGCAGCACACCCTGCCAGGCACGCAGCGCCGTGGTGCGTACCAGCATCACGATCACCAGCGCCAGCAATGCAAACGCCGCCAGCACTAACATAAAAAGCAAAGTCATAGCGCAGCGTTAATCCTTACGCACATCCAGCAAAACCGGACAGGTTGCGCGTTCGATCACTGCCGCGCTGACCGAGCCTTTCAGCAGCCGGTTAAGCGGCGAGAGGTGCCGGCGTCCCATGATAATCATACTGGCGCGCAGTGCCGCAGCCTGCGCCACAATGGTTTCAGCAGCTTCACCGGCCAGAATAATGCCTCTGGCATCGACGCCTGCCCGCAGCAGGGGGGCCAGCGCATGACGCACCACCATCTCGGCGGTATTCTGCTCATCTTGTGCCGCGACAAAATCATCCGGATCTTCACCGGCGTCAATTTCAATGGGCTGATTGCAGACCGAATAGGCGGGATCGATACAGCACAGCACCGTAACCGGTGCGCTGAGCGCCAGCGCCTGTTCGATTGTCAGCGCGATGACCTTTTCTGCGACCGGCGAGTTATCGATAGCCATTAACAACATTTTCATGTGCCGTTACCTCTCCACAGCGGTTATTTTGCCAATTTCGCGCAGCAGCGCCTCTTTACAGGTGATGATCTCTTTGCGATAGCGCGCTTCATGTTGCGAAAAGCGCGCGCCGGGCACCAGCAGGGAGATAGAGAAGCGTCCAAACAGGGTGTCGATGGCGACCGCCAGAGTGGTGATCCCTTCAAGCGTTTCACCGCGATCGATCGCCAGACCGCTGCTGCGTACTTCGGCAATCAGCGCCATCAGCTGCGGCAGCGTTTTTACCGTTTTATCTGTCAGCTCCTGCCAGGCATCGCCCACCAGCAGCTGCACATCTTCATCGCTCTCCAGCGCCAGCAGCGCCCGGCCGCCGGACGTACTGTAGAGGGGCAGATTAAGCCCCATACGCGGTACGACCCGCAGCTCACGCGGCGCCACAACATAGTGTACGATCGCCAGCTGCGTCCCGCTGGCGCGCGCCAGTGAAACGGTTTCATTAACCGTTGCTGAGAGCTGTTCCAGCAGCGGACGCGCCAGCTCCACCACGTCCGTATGGACGCTGGAGATCAGTTTCAGCAAAGCCGGACCCAGTCTCAGTCCCCTTGCCCCGCTGCTGCGCACCAGCTGAGCGCTGTCGAGCGCTGCCACAATACGCTGTACCGTAGAGCGCGGCAGGTTCACCACCTGTGCTATTTCGCCCAGACTCATACCGCCGGGGTGTTCGCCCAGCGCATGTAAAATTTTTGCCGCACGCGCAATGACCTGAATGCCACCCGCTTTTTCATCCTCACGGCCTGAGGCAGATCCCACCATGATGCGTTCCTTCTGAGCCTGCTTTACTGTAGCGCGAATGATCGCACTTTTGTACCCGGGTATCACATTGCAATACATCATACCGGCATGTAAGATGCGCGTCCTGTATCACATCGTAATACACTGCATCATAAATTCATGAGAGTTCTGTTATGACCGCTTCGCCCGCTGCTCCGCCAGCTCCGCACCCGTTTACACTGCGCCTGGCTCTCGGGCTGGTGGGCGTGCTGATCGCGGCACTGACGTCAGGACTCAACGATCGGGTCACGGATATTGCCCTGGCAGATATCCGCGCTGCGATCGGTATCAGTCACGATCGCGGCAGCTGGATTGTCTCCGGCTATCAGGCAGCTGAAGTCGCCGCGATGATGATTGCACCCTGGTTTGCCGTTACCTTTTCTCTGCGCCGTTTTGCGCTGGCGGTTGCTGCCGGTTTTATGCTGTGCGGCCTCGTGCTGCCGCTGACCCAGGATACGGCACTGTTTATTACACTGCGCGTGCTGCAGGGGATATTTGGCGGTGCGCTGCCGCCGCTGCTGATGACGGTAGCGCTGCGCTTTCTGCCGCCGCCGATCAAACTCTATGGCCTGGGCGCCTATGCGCTTACCGCTACCTTTGGCCCCAATATGGCGGCTTCGCTGGCCGCGTTCTGGACCGATGAGGTGGGCTGGGCGTTTGTATTCTGGCAGGTGATCCCGGCAATGCTGCTGGCGATGGCGCTGATTGCGTGGGGGCTGCCACAGGATCCGCTGCGCCTGGAGCGCTTTCGTCAGATCGATCTGTTTGGCATGCTCACCGGCTGCACCGGCATGGCGCTGCTGATTCTGGCTCTGACGCAGGGAGAGCGGCTGGACTGGCTCAGCTCGCCGCTGTTTACCGCGCTGCTGCTGAGCGCGCTGGCGCTGCTGACGGTATTTCTGATCAACGAGTGGTTTCATCCGCTGCCGCTGTTCAGGCTGCAGATGCTGCGTCGTCCCAACCTGGCACACGGCCTGCTGGCGCTGATGGCGGTGCTGATTCTGGCGCTCTCCGGTTCTGCGCTTCCTTCAGTCTATTTTGGTCAGGTTGAGGGATTCCGTACGCTGCAGTTTGCCCCGCTGGCGCTGACGGTGGGCCTGCCGCAGCTGCTGATTGCCCCGCTGGTCGCTGCCATTCTGAATATTCGCCGGGTCGATTGCCGCTGGGTACTGTGCTGCGGCGTGCTGCTGCTGGTCACTGCCTGCCTGCTGGGCACGCAGGTCACCACTGACTGGGCGCGGCAGAACTTCTGGCTGATGCAGATCCTGCAGGCGTTCGGGCAGCCGATGGTGATCCTGCCGGTACTGATGAGCGCCACCAGCGTGGTGGCCCCGCCGGAAGGGCCTTTTGCTTCAGCCATGTTTAACACCGTGCGCGGGTTTTCCAGCATCGCGGCCAGCACCCTGGTGGAGTGGTTTATCAGCCATCGCGAACAGTTTCACTCCCATGTGCTGGTGGATCAGGCCGCCAGCCGCAGCTGGCTGATGACCGCGACCAGCAGCGCGCAGGCAGACAGCAGCACGCCTCTGCTGCCGGATGGCAGCGCCAGCAGCGTGCAGAACCTGAGCGGATTTGCCGCTCTGCTGAAACATCAGGCGCTGGTACTCAGCCTGAGCGATGCCTGGCTGATGCTGACCGGCTTTGGCGCCCTGCTGGTGCTGCTCACGCTCTGCCTGGCGCATCGCGTCTGGCCGCCACAAACATTGATTCAACCTGTTACGTCACGTCGGGAAAACTGATATGCAACTCTCTGCTGTAAAAAGAACGGCGCTGCTAAGCGCCCTGTTAGTGCTGCTGCTCGCGCTCGCCTTCTTTGTCTGGCGTGCAATGACCGCCAACGATCATCGCACCGACGATGCCTGGGTCAATGCGGATTACACCCTGGTCGCCCCTAAAGTTTCAGGCTATATCGCCCGGGTCAGCGTGCAGGATAATCAGCACGTCCGGGCAGGCGATCTGCTGGCAACGCTTGACGATCGCGATTTTCGCGTGGCGCTGGAAACCGCGCGCGCCTCGCTGCAGGTGAGCGAAGCTAAACGGCTGAGCACCCAGGCGCAGCTGGCGCAGCAGCAGGCGACCATCAATCAGGCAAAAGCGACGCTGGCAGCCAGTGAGGCAGCGGCCCGCTACGCCGGTCAGAACGCTGCACGTTATAATCAGCTCTATAAGAGCGGCACTATTGCGGCTGACGATCAGCAAAAAGCAGACGCTAATCAGCGTTCCGCTTCGGCCACGGTACGACAGAGTGAAGCAGCGCTGGACGCGGCGCGTAAGCAGGTTAGTGTCCTGCAGGCAGCCGTGCGTCAGGCAGAGGCGGATGTCGCAGCCGCGCAGGCGAATGTCGACCAGGCGCAGCTTAATCTCTCTTATACCCGTATTGTTGCCCCGGTTGAGGGCATGGTAGGGCAGCGTACGGTACGTCCGGGCGCCTATGTCAGCGCCGGCAGCCGTCTGCTGGCAGTGGTGCCGCTGCAGCAGCTCTACATTACGGCTAACTATCTGGAAACCCAGCTGACCGACGTGCGGCCGGGGCAAAAGGTCAGCGTTACTGTTGATGCACTACCGGGTAAAACCTTTACCGGGCAGATTGACAGCATTGCGCCGGCAACAGGGGCAACTTTCTCTGCCATCTCACCTGATAATGCAACCGGCAACTATACTAAAGTGGTTCAGCGTCTGCCGGTGAAGATCATGCTTGATGCAGGTCAGCCCGATCTGGCACAGCTGCGCGTCGGCATGTCGGCGATCCCGCATATTGAGACCCATTAAATTGTGAGCAATATCTCAGAACCGGCCTATTTATTTCTGGATCGATTCCGCGTAAATTAGCGCCCGATCCTGTTCCGGTCTGGCCGGGACCACCTGAGTAGAAAGCGTGTAGCGGTGATGAACTCCACCTTTCTCTTATTCTGTTCGGGTTACGCTGGTCTGGGATCGCCATCACGGTAACCGCACAGAGGAGTTATGTTGTGAAATACGCTTTGATGGGCATTTCTTTTTTCGTGTTGCTTTGGGTCGGCACCTTTGTGCTGATGCTCTGAGTACCGGACGGGGCGACCACACCAGTCGCCCCGACTCACGCTTAACGCGTCTCTTCTGCTTCTTTCACCGCTCCCGGTAAGATACCGTCGGCACGGAACATCGCTTTAATCCCCCGCACCGCCTGACGAATGCGATCGCTGTTTTCAATCAGCGCAAAGCGCACGTGTGTATCACCATATTCACCAAAACCGATGCCTGGCGACACGCAAACCTTCGCCTCCTGCAGCAGCAGTTTGGCAAATTCCAGCGAGTCAAGATGCGCATAGCGTTCCGGAATTTTTGCCCAGACGTACATGGAAGCTTTAGGCAGATCCACCATCCAGCCCGCTTCATGCAGCCCTTTTACCAGCACATCACGCCGGCGCTTATACTGCTCAGCGATATCGCGCACGCACTGCTGATCGCCCTCCAGCGCGGCAATGGCTGCCACCTGCAGCGGCGTAAATGTCCCGTAGTCGTGATAGCTTTTGATGCGCGCCAGGGCAGCTACCAGCTCTTTGTTCCCTGTCATGAAACCGATACGCCAGCCCGCCATGTTGTAGCTCTTGGAGAGCGTAAAAAACTCTACGGCCACGTCGCGCGCGCCCGGCACCTGCATGATTGAGGGCGCTTTCCAGCCGTCATAGGTGATGTCAGCGTAGGCGAGATCGTGGATCACCAGCACGTTATACTGTTTTGCCAGCGCAATCACCCGTTCAAAGAAGTCGAGTTCAACGCACTGAGCGGTGGGATTGGAAGGAAAGCCGAGGATCATCATTTTCGGCTTCGGATAGCTTTCGCGAATCGCACGCTCCAGCTCAGTAAAGAAATCCACGCCCGCCACCAGCGGCACGGAGCGAACCTGCGCCCCGGCGATCACCGCACCATAAATATGGATAGGATAGCTGGGGTTCGGCACCAGCACGGTGTCGCCGTGATCGAGCGTGGCGAGCATCAGGTGCGCCAGCCCCTCTTTGGAGCCGATAGTCACAATCGCTTCTGACTCCGGATCGATATCTACTTCATAGCGCTCAGCGTACCAGCGCGAAATCGCCCGGCGCAGGCGCGGGATACCTTTTGAGGTGGAATAGCCATGCGTATCTTCACGCTGCGCCACCTGACAGAGTTTTTCCACAATATGCGGTGGCGTAGCGCCATCCGGATTCCCCATTGAAAAGTCGATAATATCTTCGCCGCGCCGGCGCGCAGCCATCTTCAGTTCAGCGGTAATATTGAATACGTAAGGGGGAAGGCGTTCTATACGCGAGAAACGACGGGGTATGCTGTTATCAGCCATGGTGTCCTCAGGATTACGTGAGCGCCCGGACCGTCCGAGCGACGCAGATCACTCGCTGTGACCTTATCCCGAACATAGCGCGCAGAGCCCTGCACTGTCGAGAGCAGCAGAAATTTTTTTTATTTTTCGGGATTCAGGCAACCAAATACCCAATCGTTTACCCACTGTCCGTTTAACAGATAATTATCCCGCAGCGTCCCCTCCAGCATAAAATTATTCTTTTCCAGAATGCGTCTGGATGGCCAGTTACCCTCAATCACCAGCGCTTTCAGCTTATGAAATTCTGCGCTGAACAGAAAACGGACCAGCGCTGCCAGCGCTTCGCTGCCGTAGCCCTGCCCGGTGTGGCTATGGCGCAACATATAGCCAACTTCTGCCTGTCGATAAGGGTGCCATTCGGCGCTGCAGCCAAACAGGCCTATCGGTTCCTGATTTTTTTGCAGGCGCGCCACCAGGCACAGCATATGAAAGCTGGCAGGCTGCCAGGGCGCCAGCCGCTCAGTGAAACGCTGACGAATATCGTTTTCGTCAGGAATTTCGCCTACCCAGGTCATGGTGGCAGCGTCTTCATGTACCGCTTTGAAGATCTGCCAGTCCTCCGGCTGCAACCGGCTCAGGGTTAATCGCGGGGTCAGAAGTTGCATGGCGGCGCTCCGCTGCGGGGAATAGTGCAACATAGCAAACTGCCGCAGCGACGGCCAGGGCGCCATTAATGGCGCCCCTACGCACCTCCGTTGGGGCCACGGCGTTATAAATCCCGTA
>NZ_DGLH01000002.1:27241-61133 GCF_002387285.1 Pantoea sp. UBA4549
CGCATTTATGCGGCCCGTTAACCCAGGGCGCCATTAATGGCGCCCCTACGCGCCTCCACAGGGGCCGCGGGCGTTATACATCCCGCAGGGGCCGCATTTATGCGGCCCGTTAAACCCCCAGCGCCATGCTGGCACATTGCGCGCGCATTTTTTATCATGACGCCATGAATGTTCTGTCCCGGAAACGCCTGTGCCCTTCCATTTTGACATGCTGCTGGCGGTGTTTGATCGCGCAGCGCTGATGCTGATTTGCCTGTTTTTCCTTACCCGTACCCGCGTGCTGCGCCAGCTGCTGCAGAAAGATGAGCACACGCTGAACGAGAAAGCGATCGTCACCCTGATTTTCTCGCTGTTTGCGCTATTCAGCACCTGGTCCGGCGTGGCGGTAGATGGCTCGCTGCTGAACGTCCGGGTGATTGCGGTGATGGCGGGCGGTATTCTGTTTGGTCCCTGGGTAGGCGTGACCACCGGCGTCATTGCCGGGCTGCACCGTTTCCTGATCGACATCGATGGCGTCACGTCAGTCCCCTGCCTGATCACCAGTATTATTGCCGGTATCGCTTCAGGCGTAATTAATCGCCGGGTCAGCAAGGAGCAGCGCTGGGGCGCTGGCATCGTGGGCGGCATGCTGTGCGAGGGGCTGACCATGCTGCTGATCCTGTTCTGGGCAAAGCCTGCAGCGCTCGGCCTGACGATTGTCTCTGAAATCGCTCTGCCGATGATTCTGGGCGCCTCCAGTATCGGACTGATTGTGCTGCTGGTGCAGAGCGTAGAAGGTGAAAAAGAGGCGATTGCCGCCCGGCAGGCCAAACTGGCGCTGGAGATAGCGAATAAAACGCTGCCGCTGTTTCGTCAGGTAAACAGCGATGCACTGCGCGAAGTGTGCGATATTATCCGGCGCGACATCCACGCTGACGCGGTGGCAATTACCAATACGCAGCAAATCCAGGCGTATGTCGGCTATGGCGAACAGAACTATCACAATGGCGACGATGGCATCAGCCCTACCACCGCGCAGGCGATTGCCAGCGGAAAAATCATTATTAAAAACAATGATGAAGCGCACCGCACGCGCGATATTCACTCTATGCTGGTGATCCCGCTCTGGGAACAGGGCCAGGTGACCGGCACGCTGAAAATTTACTATCGCCGGGCGCACCGCATTACCGGCTCGCTGAAAGAGATGGCCATCGGGCTGTCGCAGATTATCTCGACCCAGCTGGAGGTGTCGCGCGCTGAACAGCTGCGCGAGATGGCGAATAAAGCTGAACTGCGTGCGCTGCAGAGCAAAATTAACCCTCATTTTCTGTTTAACGCCCTGAACGCGATCTCGGCATCAATCCGGATGAATCCCGATACCGCCCGTCAGCTGGTTATCAACCTGTCGCGTTACCTGCGTTACAACCTGGAACTCAATGAGGATCAACTGATCGATATCAAGAAAGAGCTCTGGCAGGTAAAAGATTATATTGCCATCGAGCAGGCGCGTTTCGGCGATAAATTGTCGATGATCTACGATATCGACGACGATCTGCACTTCAGTCTGCCCAGCCTGCTGATTCAGCCTCTGGTGGAGAATGCCATCGTGCACGGTATTCAGCCGTGCCGCGGCAAAGGTGTGGTAACGCTCAGCGTGAAAGATCTTGGCGAACGGGTACGTATCGCAGTACGCGATACCGGCCCGGGGATCAGCGACGAGGTGGTCAGTCGCGTTGCGCGCAATGAGATGCCGGGCAATAAAATCGGCCTGCTGAATGTCCACCACCGTGTCAGATTACTGACCGGCCAGGGGCTAATGATTGTGCGTCACCAGCCGGGGACAGAAATCGCCTTTAGCCTGCCGAAAACCAGCCAGCCTCTGCCTGCCGCCCTCAGCGTTCAACCGGAAATGACAGTATGAAAGCCATAATTGTGGAAGATGAGTTTCTGGCGCGCCAGGAGCTTAGCTGGATGATTCAGCAGCACAGTCAGATCACCGTAGAAGCAAGCTTTGATGACGGGCTGGATGTACTGAAATATCTGCAGACGCATCGGGTTGACGTGATTTTTCTCGATATTAATATTCCGTCGCTGGACGGCATGCTGCTGGCGCAGAATATTCATCAGTTTACCCACAAGCCCCTGATTGTTTTTATCACCGCCTGGAAAGATCATGCGGTGGAGGCATTCGAACTCGACGCCTTTGATTACATCCTTAAGCCCTATCATGAGGCGCGCATTATCACCATGCTGAACAAGCTGGAGGCCGCCACGCAGCCGCCGCCGCTGCAGAGCAGCCTGGCAGTCACGCCACAGACGGTAAATCTGCAGAAAGATGAGCGCATTATCGTTACCGATATCAACGATATTTACTATGTGGAAGCGCATGAGAAGCTGACGTTTGTTTATACGCGGCGGGAAGCTTACGTCATGTCGGTGGCCATCAGTGAATTCTGCAGCCGGCTGCCGGAGACGCTGTTTTTTCGCTGTCATCGCTCTTACTGCGTGAATCTGAGTAAAATTCGCGAGATAGAGCCGTGGTTTAATAATACCTATCTGGTGAAGCTGCGCGATCTGGAGGCGCAGGTTCCGGTAAGCCGCAGTAAAGCCAGACCGTTCCGGCAGCTGATGCGGCTGTAAGGCGGACGACCCGCGCCGTCCGCCGGTACCTCAGAGCACGCGACCCAGCGCCTGACGCAGATGCGCACCGGCACCCAGCAGGCCGGGCTGATCGTGTGTGATCATATACACCGGAATATCGACCAGATAGTCGCGGAAGCGCCCTTTGTCTTCAAATGCCGCGCGGAAGCCGGAGGCTTTGAAAAACTCCAGGAAACGCGGCACGATGCCGCCCGCAATATAGACGCCACCAAAAGTGCCGAGATTCAGCGCCAGGTTCCCGCCAAAGCGTCCCATAATCACGCAGAACAGCGTCAGCGCGCGGCGGCAGTCGATACAGGTATCCTGCAATGCACGCTCGGTCACATCTTTTGGCTTGAGGTTTTGCGGCTCACGCGCGTCTGATTTCACAATCGCGCGGTAAAGATTAACCAGTCCGGCACCTGACAGCACGCGCTCGGCCGAAACGTGGCCCATTTCTGCCCGCAGCACTTCAAGGATCTGATCTTCCTCTTCGCTGTTTGGCGCGAAATCGACGTGTCCGCCCTCGCCCGGCAGACTGACCCAGCGCTGATTCACATGTACCAGATGGCTGACGCCCAGTCCGGTACCCGCGCCGTAAATGGCAATCGGCTTATCTTTAACCGGTGCTTTTCCGCCAAACTGGATCACTTCATTGTCTGTCAGCATCGGGATCGCCATGGAGACGGCGGTGAAGTCGTTGATAATTTCCAGCGTGCTGAAGCCCAGATTCTGTTTCATCTGACGCGTTGAGAATGCCCAGTCGTGGTTGGTCATCTCGACCCAGTCTTCGGTGATCGGACAGGCGATAGCAATACAGCCATCCGTCACTGCCTGCTGCTGCTCCGCCAGATAAAAACGGATAACGGCTTCAAGATTGTCGTAGTCTGATGTGGAGAATGTTTTGGCGTGTGAGATGGCGCCGGTCTCAACCTCACACAGCGCGAGACGAGCGTTGGTGCCGCCCACATCGCCGACCAGGGCGTATTTTGTCATTCTTCTGCTGCTCCGCTTGGGTCATAAATAGTGGCAAACACTATAGAAGCCTGCCAATAAAACAACAACGCCCGCCGGTGAGGCGGACGCGGTTAATCCAGTGTGATGCACAGCCTGGCGATTGTCAGGCCATCTGTATAGAGGCAACTTTCTTAAACTGCACCACTATTACGCTGGTGCAGGGCTGCGGTGACTTTACGCAGCAGCGGCGGCAGATCCTGTTTCTCCATTACCACTTCAATCAGCGACAAACGCGCGGTTTCGCTGACCACCGCCATCGCGGCCTCCAGCTGCGCGGTTTCACTGACCCGCCAGCTCTGCGCCGCCCCTTCCAGGCTCATTGCCTGCGGCAGTGCGGTCCAGTTCCAGCGCGCAATGTCATTATAACGCTGTTCCGGGCCGTGAATGGCCCGCTCTACGGTATAGCCATCGTTATTGATAAGGAAAATAACCGGGCGCTGGCCGTCCCGCTGCATGGAGCCCAGCTCCTGAATGGTCAGCTGCGCTGAGCCATCGCCAATGATCAGGATCACCCGGCGGTCGGGCCGTGCTGTCTGTGCACCAAACGCCGCAGGCAGCGTATAGCCAATCGAGCCCCACAGCGGCTGTACCAGCAGCTGCGCCCCTTCCGGCAGCTGCAGGGCCGCAGCGCCAAATGCCGCCGTGCCCTGATCGGCGAGGATAATATCACCCGGCAGCAGGAAGTGCTGTATTGCCTGCCAGAATGCCTGCTGAGTGATTATCCCTGCAGCGATCTGCTGGTTTTCCTCGCACTTCATGCTCTCTCCGGTTGCCCAGCGCTGGCAGTGACGCTGATAAACCGGCTGCAGCGCGGCCAGCGCCTCTTTCATCGTGAGCACAAAGCGTTCACCCGCCACGCTGGTATAAAACGGCTGAATATCGATAAGGCGCTCAGAAGGCAGCTGCTGGGTGAAGCCAGCGGTCAGGGTATCGGTGAAGCGCACGCCTGCGCACAGCGTGACATCCGTCGCCTCAATTGCCTGCCGAATGGCCACGCTGCTGCCCGCCGCCGCGTACGTGCCGACAAAACCGGCCTGCTGCTCATTCAGGACCCCTTTGCCCATCAGCAGCGTCGCTGCCGGGATCGCGCGCAGCTCGCGCAATCCGGCCAGCTGCGCGGCTACGCCCCAGCGAGCGGCGAGAAAGTCAGCCAGCAGCGCCACGCGCTGTGCCGGTGCCAGCAGACGCTCAGCCGCCGCCGCAAACGCGGCGGCGACATCTGCGTTTTCACTGTGCGGCTCAGCGCGTGCTAATGGCGGGATTATCGCAGCCGCGGCGACATCTACCGCCAGCAGCAGATAACCCGGCCGGTGTTCATGCAGCGCAACGCTCACCACGCGGTCAATCTCCGCTGCAGCGTTTTCTGCCGTCAGCACCGCTGTTGCGGCATTCACCTCCTGTGCCATACGCAGGAAAGGATGAAAGTCGCCGTCACCCAGCGAATGGTGTACGCACTCCCCCTGCTGCTGCACCGTCAGCGCCGGCGCACCGACAATCTGGATCACCGGCACATATTCGGCGTAGCTGCCGGCGATGCCGTTAATCGCGCTCAGTTCGCCTACGCCAAAGGTGGTCAGCAGTGCCGCCGCTCCCTGACAGCGACCATAGCCGTCAGCCGCATAGGCGGCATTAAGCTCATTGGCACAGCCTACCCAGGTAATAGCCGGATGGGCGATCACGCTGTCGAGAAACTGCAGATTGTAATCGCCCGGCACCCCAAACAGGTGACGGATGCCAGCCTGTTCCAGCCGCTGTAACAGATAGTCGCTTACGGTGAACGTCTTCATCTGATGCTCCTTCCAGGGGGAATGTTCTGGAGTATCAGTGATGGGTCTGAAATGAAGCGACTTTTTCATCGCGATCGCACCGGGCGCAATGGCAAGCATTCGTTACGGCATGATATCTCTCTGCAGAATGGGATCTTTCACGCTTTTTAGCGCAGTGTAAACGCATACACTGAGCGGCCAGAATACGCTTTTTTATTACAGGATAACCTCAAGCCATGCCTGTTTTTCCTCATCCCGATCGTTATCAGCAGATGCACTATCGTCGCAGTGGCCAAAGCGGCCTGAAACTGCCCGCTATTTCACTGGGACTCTGGCACAACTTTGGTGATGCGACGCGCGTTGATACCAGTCGCGAACTGCTGCGTCACGCCTTTAACTGCGGTATTACCCATTTCGATTTGGCCAATAACTATGGCCCGCCGCCCGGCTCAGCAGAGAGTAACTTTGGCCGTATTTTACGGGAGGATTTTTCCGGTCTGCGCGATGAGCTGGTGATTTCGACTAAAGCGGGATACACCATGTGGGATGGCCCCTATGGTGACTGGGGGTCGCGTAAATACCTGATTGCCAGTCTCGATCAGAGCCTGAAACGCATGGGTCTGGAGTATGTGGATATCTTTTATCATCATCGTCCCGATCCGCATACGCCGCTGGAAGAGACGATGCGCGCGCTCGACCATTGCGTGCGTCAGGGGAAAGCGCTCTACGTTGCGCTTTCTAATTATCCGGCTGAGCAGGCCGCACGCGCTATAGCGCTGCTGCGTGAACTGGGCACGCCGTGTCTGATTCATCAGCCACGTTATTCTCTGTTTGAACGCGGTCCTGAACAGGGTCTGCTGGATGTGCTGGGCGAACAGGGAACCGGCTGCATCGCCTTTTCGCCGCTGGCGGGCGGCATACTGACCGATCGCTATTTACAGGGTGTTCCGCAGGATTCACGCGCCGCCAGCGGCAGTAAATTTCTGAATGAGGACCAGCTTACCGCAGAGAAAATGGAAAGAGTCCGGCAGTTGCAGGCGCTGGCGCAGCAGCGCGGGCAGAAGCTGGCGCAGATGGCGCTCAGCTGGGTATTACGCGATCCACGCATCACTTCTGTGCTGATTGGTGCCAGCAAAACCGCGCAGATTGACGATGCAGTAGCCATGCTGAGCCAGCCGGCGCTTACCTCTGAAGAGCTGCAGTCTATTGATCAGATCCTGATGTAACCGCTCTCTTTTACGGCAGCAGAGACTATTAACAGCCCACATAATCTGCTGCCGTCGTGTTTTTTCAGACTAAATCTCAAGGCTAAGCTGGTCCGATGTGGCACACTGGCCTGACGACAGCAGTGATAAGCTGTCGCAAGGAGATAACATGAAATCTGCACTTTTCGTTGCCGTTTTGCTGGCAACATTATCGCCGCTGGTGCCACACACAGCCCATGCTACCAGCGCTACCATCAATCTTGCTCCCGGCGTCAGTTTACAGCTGGGTGAACGCGACCGTCGCGGCTATTACTGGGATGGCGGCAACTGGCGTGAACCGCGCTGGTGGAACGATCGCTACCAGTATAATGAGCATCGCTGGTGGCGTCATGAAGAGTGGAAGCGTCATAAAGCGTGGGAGCGCGACCGCGAACATGAACGACGCCGGCATGAGCGGGAACGTCGCGAGCACTGGCGACACGGTGGCCCGCCGCATCATCATCATGATCATCATGACCACCATCACTGATCCCTCTCCCGGCGCTTTCGCGCCGGTTTTTACGCTACCAGCCGAGCGCCTCCCCCACCAGTAAATAGATGTTCAGTGCCACCACCAGCATCACAATCAGCCGGCCGGTGTTCTGCATCAGGCGGGAGTTGACCAGTTCATCTCCCATCAGTTCACGATTACCGGTAAATGCCAGCAGCGGGATCAGCGCCAGCGCGATGCCAAAGCTCAGCAGCACCTGACTCATCACCAGGATGCGCGTCGGGTCCCAGCCAGCCCAGATAACAATAAACGAGGGCAGCATGGTAATTACCCGCCGGACCCACAGCGGAATATGAAACCGGATAAAGCCCTGCATCACCACCTGCCCTGCCAGGGTGCCGACCACCGTGGAAGAGAGTCCGGCCGCCACCAGGCTCAGCCCAAAGACAATTGCCGCGGCCTGCCCGAGCAGCGGTTCCAGCGTCAGGTACGCCTGATCGAGATCAACAATGGAGGTGTGTCCGCTGAAGTGAAACGCCGCCGCTGCCGTAGCCATCATCGCCAGGTTAACGAAACCGGCAATGGTCATGGCGATCGCCACATCCAGCTTGGTAGAGGAGTAACGTTCTGCTTTAGTGCCTTTATTACCGTGCTGAGTCAGCGCTGAATGCAGATAGATAACGTGCGGCATAATGGTTGCACCCAGTACACCGGCTGCCAGAAATACCGCATCAGAGCCCGGCAGCGAAGGCAGAGCCATACCGGTGAGGAGCTGACTGACGCTGGGCTGAGAAAAAAAGAGTTCCACAATATAGGCTGCGGCGACAAACAGCAGCAGGCCACCAATCACCCGCTCCAGGGGTTTCTGTCCACGGCTTTGCAGCATCAGGATCAAAAATGTCGCAATTCCCGTCAGTACCGCACCCTGCAGAAGTGAAATGCCCAGCAGCAGTTTAAAGCCCAGTGCCGCGCCGATAAACTCCGCCAGGTCAGTCGCCATCGCGATGATTTCGGCCTGCACCCAGTAGAACCAGACGGCGGGACGTGGAAAACGGTCGCGTATGTGCTCCGCCAGATTTTTACCGGTGGCGATCCCCAGTTTGGCCGACATCAGCTGGATCAGCATGGCCATTACGTTTGCCCACACCACCACCCACAGCAGCTTATAGCCATAGGCCGCTCCTGCCTGGATATTGGTGGCAAAATTACCCGGATCGATATAACCGATAGCGGCAATGAATGCCGGTCCAAGCAGGGCAAGCTTGAGTTTTCTGGCTCCGCGGGCGGCGCGCTCTGCGGTGCGACTTTCTGACATAGTGTGATCCTGTCCTGACGCGTGTAGACCCGTTGAGTTTAAAGAGGCTTACAGGCGAGTAAAATCTGGTTATATTTATCGCAGTAATAGATGGTGCTATAAAGTATAGCCAATGCTATACATCAACGCAAAGATCGGCCACAGGCAAAGCATAGCCCGGTTTTACTCTACGCCCGGAACAAATTATAAACAATCTCTGTGTGGATAAATTGTGTGAGCAGTTTGTTACGGTGATGTGAGCAGGCAGAGTTATCCGGAAAAAATTGCGATACTGAATACTTATAATGCGGGTTTGATCTCGTTTTTAAGTAACGTGTTACATAGAATACGCAGCAAAATACAACCCTCCTCAAATTTGGAGCCGATATGTCCCATATTTTGCATTTCCTTTTAGCACTGGTGGTCGTCGGCGTGCTGGCCCTGCTGGTCAGTCACGACCGTAAAAGTATTCGCTTTCGCTATATTGCACAGCTTTTAGTGATTGAACTCCTGCTGGCGTGGTTTTTCCTGACCTCTGAAGCCGGCCTGGGCTTTGTTAAAGGCTTTGCCAGCATGTTTGATTACCTGCTGAAGTATGCCGGGGAAGGCACTAACTTTGTTTTTGGCGGCATGAATGAAAAGGGCCTCGCCTTCTTCTTCCTTAATGTTTTATGCCCTATCGTCTTTATCTCTGCGCTGATCGGTATTTTGCAGCATTTTCGCATTCTGCCGTGGATCATACGCGGTATCGGAACCGTGCTGTCAAAAGTAAACGGCATGGGCAAGCTGGAGTCTTTCAACGCCGTCAGTTCTCTGATTCTGGGACAGTCAGAAAACTTCATCGCGTATAAAGATATTCTTGGCAAAATGTCGCAGCGCCGTATGTACACCATGGCGGCTACCGCTATGTCGACCGTATCGATGTCGATTGTTGGCGCCTACATGACCATGCTGCAGCCGAAATATGTGGTCGCCGCGCTGGTGCTGAATATGTTCAGTACCTTTATTGTTCTGTCGCTGATCAACCCTTACCGCGTAGAAAACGAAGAAGATCTGCAGCTGCAGGACCTGCATAAAGGTCAGAGCTTCTTTGAGATGCTGGGTGAATATATTCTTGCCGGTTTTAAAGTGGCGATCATCGTTGCCGCTATGCTGATTGGCTTCATCGCCCTGATCTCCGGACTGAATGCGCTGTTTGACCTGATTTTCGGCATCAGCTTCCAGGGTGTGCTGGGCTATGTCTTCTATCCGTTTGCCTGGGTAATGGGTGTTCCGGCTCATGAAGCGCTGCAGGTTGGCAGTATCATGGCTACCAAACTGGTTTCTAACGAATTTGTGGCGATGATGGATCTGCAGAAAGTCGCGGGCCAGCTGTCACCGAACGCCGAGGGCATCCTTTCGGTGTTCCTGGTGTCGTTCGCTAACTTCTCATCCATCGGCATTGTTGCCGGCGCGATCAAAGGCCTGCACGAAGAACAGGGCAATGTGGTATCCCGCTTTGGTCTGAAGCTGCTCTACGGCTCTACGCTGGTCAGCGTACTCTCTGCTGCGATTGCCGGTCTGGTACTCGCGTTCTGATTCTCCGGGCGGGCTTCGGCCCGCCCTGCTCTCTTGTGCCTGCCAGCCTGCCCTCAGTGCAACACGTCCCGCTTTTCTCCGCGCTTTCTGCGCATCCTTCATTTTCGCAAACGGAATAGCCGCCGCTATAAAGCGTGCGTTGCAGACAGCAGAGTTGCAGCCAGAACTGACAGAGAAGCGTTACGCAGGAAGAAACTGGAAATCAGAGGAAAGAGTCAGATAACAACAAAGATTTGGTGGAGATAAGCGGGATCGAACCGCTGACCTCTTGCATGCCATGCAAGCGCTCTCCCAGCTGAGCTATACCCCCACATCTGGAATCATTTTTTCGGTGCAAACCGTTGGGCGCGGTTTGGTGGAGCTAAGCGGGATCGAACCGCTGACCTCTTGCATGCCATGCAAGCGCTCTCCCAGCTGAGCTATAGCCCCGTACCGAAAAAACTGCCGGGCAGACCCGACGGACGGCATAATATGAAACCGCCTTGAGTGTGTCAACGGCAAATTCTCGTTCTGTGTTCAATCGCTGAAAAAGACGGCAAACCCGTGTTGTGCTGACCTTTTTTTCACCCTTCATTCTCTCTGCCTCTCTGTTGTGCCCGAAAAGCAGCGCGCTGGCCGGTTACATTCAGGTTAAAGATGTTAGCGCCAGGCTTGTTTTCGTTAATGGTCCGTGTAAAACTTCGCACGCTAATTAACCGGTTAACCTGCCAGGGTAAGCACCTTAATAACCGGAAAAAACCATCCCATTGTTTAATAAAAGAAAAAGAGAATTATGTCGCTACATACTCCCAAAGAGATCGCCCAGCTGGCGATTCAGGCTGGCGTGGCTAAAAGCCGTCTGCCCGTTTCAACCCTATTAATCCTTGGCTTTATGGCTGGTGCCTTTATCGCTACCGGCTTCCTGCTGGATCTGCACGTCATTAACCAGCTGCCTGCCGAATGGGGCTCATTCTCCAGCTTCCTGGGGGCCGCCGTGTTCCCGGTGGGTCTGATTCTGACCGTGCTGGCCGGCGGCGAGCTGCTGACGGGCAATATGATGACGCTGCCGGTGGCGTGGTTTGCCCGCCGTATCAGCGGCCTGAGCGTACTGCGTAACTGGTTCTGGGTTACGCTTGCGAACTTTATCGGCAGCGTGGCCGTTGCGTGGTTCTTTGGGCATATGCTGGGCATGACGGAAGGCGATTACCTGAAAAAAACCGTTGCCATTGCACACGCTAAAGTCAGCGCCGATTTCCTGCATGCCTTTATCTCTGGTGTGGGCTGCAACTGGCTGGTCTGCCTGGCCGTGTGGCTGGCATTTGCCAGTAAAGATATGGTGGGCAAGATCATGGGAATGTGGTTCCCGGTGATGGCGTTCGTTGCCATTGGTTTCCAGCACGTCGTAGCGAATATGTTTATTGTGCCGGCGGCTATCTTTGCGGGTCAGATGAGCTGGGTCGAGTTTGCGCCTAACGTTATTGCCGTGTTCCTCGGCAACGCCGTAGGGGGAGCCATTTTCGTCGGTCTGACCTATTTCCTGGCCTTCCGCCCTGAACAGGCGGTTGCACGCGAAGCCTCGTAACCTATTAATGTCTTTTATTGGTCGTAAAAAGCATTTTCTGTCCGGATTACTTTTCCCAGTAACGTTTTGTTGTAATATGTAGAGCTAATGTATTCAACAGGGACAGCATCGTGAAAAAGGAATGGCTAACCCCCGAAGAGCTCGCGCTTGAAACGGGCTACAGTCGGCAGACGGTGAACAAATGGATCAAACGCGAAAACTGGACCACCACGCCTAAGCCCGGTGTACAGGGCGGCAAAGCGCGTTTGATCCATATCGATGAGCGGGTGAAAAGCTTTATTCAGTCCACCCGCCACGCCAGTGAACCGGCCGCAAATTACGCCGCCCAGCAGAATACGTTACCTGCGTTATTAATAAATTCTGTCCAGCAAATGACGCCGACAGAACAGGACCAGCTCGCCGCCCTTTTACTGCGTGAAGGGATCCGCGGTGTACTGGAAAGGCTGGGTATTCAGGATGCATAAAAAAGCCGGAGGCAGCTGCTTCCGGCTTTTTTGTTGTGCCCGATAACGCTCCCGCAGCGAGCGAGAGCGATAAACTGTCAGGCGTTAGCTTCGCGCTCAGCAATAAATGCCAGCGCTTTATCAATACGCGCTACGCTGCGGCTGCGGCCAATCGCTTCAACGGTGACATCCAGCGCCGGCGACTGCCCTGCTCCGGTAACGGCGACACGCAGCGGCATGCCCACTTTACCCATCCCCAGCTCAAGTTCATCCGCCGCGCTCTGAATCGCATGGTGAATCTGCTCTGCATTCCAGTCACTGTCGCTCAGGGCAGCCAGCTTATCGCGGACCTGCTCCAGCGGCTGACGCGCAACCGGGCGCAGATGTTTCTTCGCGGCATCGGCATCAAAAGCATCAAACTCTTCATAGAAGTAGCGGCATGAGGCGGCAATCTCCACCAGCGTTTTGCAGCGGTCGCCCAGCAGCGTCACCAGTTTTGCCAGCTCGGGTCCGGTACGGGTATCGATCTGCTGCTGTTCAATGTGCCACTGCAGATGCGTTGCCACATACTCAGGCGGCAGCGTCGTAATATAGTGGTGGTTCAGCCACTGCAGCTTTTCAGTGTTGAAAGCGCTGGCTGATTTGCTGACCGCATCCAGCGTAAACAGTGATTTCATCTCAGGGATGCTAAAGATCTCCTGATCGCCATGTGACCAGCCCAGGCGAACCAGGTAGTTAAGCAGCGCTTCCGGCAGATAGCCATCGTCGCGATACTGCATGACGCCTACTGCGCCGTGACGCTTGGAGAGTTTTTTGCCATCATCCCCGAGAATCATTGAGACGTGCGCGTAAACAGGAACCTGCGCGCCAATCGCCTTCAGAATGTTGATCTGACGCGGGGTGTTATTAATGTGATCTTCACCACGGATAACGTGCGTGATCCCCATGTCCCAGTCATCCACCACTACACAGAAGTTGTAGGTAGGCGAACCATCGGTACGACGGATGATCAGATCGTCCAGCTCCTGATTGCTGAATTCAATCGGGCCGCGGATCTGATCGTCAAAAATGACGGAGCCATCCTGCGGATTACGGAAGCGCACCACGCAGGGTTCATCAGCGGCGTGATGTTCATGGCTGTCGCGGCAGCGACCGTCATAGCGTGGCTTCTCGCCGTTAGCCATCTGCTCTTCACGCAGTGCATCGAGGCGCTCTCGGGAGCAGTAGCACTTATAGGCGGTGCCCGCTTCCAGCATTTCATCAATGACGTGGTTATAGCGGTCAAACCGTTTGGTCTGATAATAAGGGCCTTCATCCCAGTCAAGACTCAGCCAGTTCATGCCATCCATGATGGCTTCAATCGCTTCCGGCGTGGAGCGCTCCAGGTCGGTATCCTCAATACGCAGGACAAACTCGCCTTCGTAATGACGTGCGAAAAGCCAGGAGTAAAGCGCGGTGCGGGCGCCTCCAACGTGCAGGTAGCCGGTCGGGCTGGGGGCGAAGCGGGTTTTAATTTTCATTCAGCATTGCCTTAGATGCGCAGGTTTCCTTGTCTGGATGACAAAAAAACAGGTTAACGCGAAAAAACAGTGCGCACATTCTAGCAGGTGGGGATGATTCCTCAATCACTCTCACCGCCCCTGCCGCCGCGCAAATGGCTTTTTCTGCTAATAAAACCAGCACATTGGCTAAAACCCCTTCAGGGTGACTATTTTTAAAGCGAACGAACATTTTAATTTTAAAAAGCGTTGACTCACTTCGAAGGATCCCTATAATGCGACTCCACACAGCGGGGGTGATTAGCTCAGTTGGTAGAGCATCTCCCTTACAAGGAGGGGGTCGGCGGTTCGAACCCGTCATCACCCACCACTCTTAAGGTGGCCCGCAGTGAACAGGTAGTAAGAGATAAGATATGGGTGATTAGCTCAGTTGGTAGAGCATCTCCCTTACAAGGAGGGGGTCGGCGGTTCGAACCCGTCATCACCCACCATATCTTAGTCAGGCAGCCTGTTAAAGAAGTACCGAAGTGGGTGATTAGCTCAGTTGGTAGAGCATCTCCCTTACAAGGAGGGGGTCGGCGGTTCGAACCCGTCATCACCCACCACTTCGGGTCGTTAGCTCAGTTGGTAGAGCAGTTGACTTTTAATCAATTGGTCGCAGGTTCGAATCCTGCACGACCCACCAAATTCAGAAAAAAGCGCCCTATGGGCGCTTTTTTTGTTTCTTTCGGGCGTCATCAATGACGCCCCTGCAAACAAACCACGCTGATCGCACCTGCAGGGGCGGCATTAATGCAGCCCTGTTTTATGCGATATACCCGACCCAGGGCGGCATTAATGCCGCCCCTGCGGTTTCATGATACGCAGGGGCCGCATTCATGCGGCCCTGTTTTTGCGATATACCCGACCCAGGGCGGCATTAATGCCGCCCCTGCGGTTTCATGATACGCAGGGGCCGCATTAATGCGGCCCTGAAATCAGCGCGGCCTCAACATCCGGGCGGCACACCTGAAGCCTTTGCTGCTGCTGCCGATAACCTTCAGGGTCTATGGCAAGGAGAAAATCATGACAGCAATATCAGGTATCAGCAGCATCGGAACAGGTGGCAGCAGCGGGGGCGGAGCAGCCTCCGAGATTGCCGGGATTAATAAACAGATCGCCGCGATTACCAGCCAGCTTAAATCTCTGGCAGACGATCATACGCTGACGCAGGAGCAAAAATCAGAACAGCAGCAGATGCTGGAGAGCCAGATTCAGATGCTGTATGCACAGATTGCTCAGATCCAGCAACGCGAAGCGGAAAAAGCAGAGCAGCAGCAGCAAACTGAACAGCCGGCCAGTGCCAGAGCCGACGGCATCAACCGGCCAACGCAAGACAACCAGCTCGACGTCTATATCTAAAACGCCGGGTAGAGTGAGCGATTGTGCGTCAGCAGCGCTGCCTGCTGGCGCACCTCCTGCCAGACCGCTTCAGCAGCTGGCGTAAGCGAACGGTTTTTACGTTTGATCAGCATCAGGCTACGGTTCATCTCCGGATAAAGCCGGCGTACCACCAGTTTACGCCCTGAAGGCAGCGGCAGCGCCAGGGCCGGTAAAATACTGATGCCGATGCCCGCTTCCACCATCGGGTAGAGCGTAGCCGGATGACCAATCTCCTGTACGACATTCACGCCGATTGCCAGCTGCTGCAATATCGCATCAACCAGCATCCGGCTGCCTGATGCATAATCCTGCAATACCATATTGCGATCTGTCAGCATCGCCCAGGTCACTGTCTCTGTTTGCGCCAGCGCGTCATTTTGGTGACACAGCAGCAGAAAAGGCTCCTGCAGGATCTCTTCGGCATCAAACTCTGCGTCACCCAGTGGGCCAATCACAATGCCAAAATCAACTTCTGCATTGCGCACGCTTTGCAGCACCGCCTGCTGCACCCTGTCGTGCAGGATCACGCGGATATCGGGATAGTGCTGCTGCGTGCTGGCCAGACATTGCGGCATCAGATGCGCAGACGGCGTCTGGCTGGCTGCAACCCGCACGGTGCCGCTGCGTTGCTCGCCGTAACTGCGTACATCCAGCAGCGTAGTATTCAGCTCTTCCAGCAGGCGCGTCAGCCGGGTTGCCAGCTGCTGCCCTGCCCCGGTCAGCAGTACCTCACGCGTTGTCCGGTCCAGCAGGCGCACGCCTATTTCCGCCTCCAGCTCTTTCACACTGTGGCTGACCGCCGACTGACTTAACCCTATCAGCTGTCCCGCCTGACTGAAGCTTCTCTGACGGGCAACCGCGACAAAGGTTCGCAGCTGACGCAACGTATAATTCATCGATTATGCTCATAGATTAATGCAATAAATCAATTTTATTTCTAAACGTACCTGACGCACAATCTCTGCCAGACTTTTTCTTTTAACCGGACATTAACAATGGGCTTTTTACGACTCGATCCCATGATGATTAAACTCATCATTACCGTGCTGCTGGCCAGCTTTCTGCCGGCGCGCGGCGGTTTTGTCGACTTTTTCGAATACCTCACTACGGCCGCTATCGCCCTGCTCTTCTTCATGCACGGTGCCAAACTGTCGCGTGAAAAGATTATTGCCGGCAGCAGCCACTGGCGTCTGCACCTGTGGATTATGTGCAGTACGTTTGTGATTTTTCCGGCGCTGGGACTGCTGCTGGTCTGGTGGCACCCGGTTAATGTCGGGCCTGAAATTTATACCGGCTTTCTCTACCTCTGCATTCTGCCTGCCACCGTGCAGTCATCTATTGCCTTTACCTCTATGGCGGGCGGCAATGTCGCGGCTGCGGTCTGTGCTGCGTCAGCGTCCAGCCTGCTGGGCGTGTTCATCTCTCCCTTACTGGTCAATCTGGTGATGAACGTCCACAGTGCGGCACCGAGCAACGGTCTGGAGCAGATTGGTAAGATTATGATGCAGCTGCTGGTGCCGTTTGTTATTGGTCACCTCTCCCGCCGCTGGATTGGCGGCTGGGTGGAAAAGCATCGCAGCCTGATTGGCAAAACCGATCAAACCTCAATTCTGCTGGTTGTCTACTCCGCATTCAGCGAAGCGGTTGTGAATGGCATCTGGCATCGCGTCGGTGTGGATACCCTGCTGTGGATCCTGGCGGGCAGCCTGCTGCTGCTGCTGATTGCTCTGGCAATCAATATCGGTGCTTCACGACTGTTTGGTTTCAGCCGGGCTGATGAAATCGTGGTGCTGTTTTGCGGTTCAAAAAAGAGCCTCGCGAACGGTGTGCCGATGGCGAACATTCTTTTCCCGGCCAGCGCGGTGGGTATTATTGTCCTGCCGCTGATGATCTTTCATCAGGTACAGCTGATGATCTGTTCGTTCATTGCTCAGCGCTATAAAGCAGGGAATGAAAAGCAGCTGGCGCAGCAGCCAGAAGCGCAGAAATCGTAATAAAAAGCCCGCGCAAGCGGGCTTATTTATTTGGGGTTCGCCTGAGCGGTGTGACCAGTCCCTGTAAACCCTCAATTTTAATGGCCAGCGTAAGCTGCATCAGCTCACCCAGCGTACCTGCCGGGAACGCGTTTTTACGTGCAAACCAGAGCAGATACGCTTCCGGCAGATCGATCAGCAGCCGCCCCTGATATTTACCAAATGGCATCACCGTGCTGGCGATGGCCAGCAGCTGCTGTTTATCCATCTTACACGTCCAGCAGGCGGATCATCTCCGCTTCGTCGATGACCGGAATACCCAGCTCCTGCGCCTTTGCCAGCTTGGAGCCCGCCGCTTCGCCAGCGATCAGCAGATCGGTTTTCTTTGATACGCTGCCGCTGACTTTAGCACCCAGCGCGGCGAGACGCGCTTTCGCATCATCGCGGTTCATCTGCGACAGAGAGCCGGTAAGCACTACCGTTTTACCGGCAAACGGACTGTCGATCTCTTCAGCTTTGATCACCGCGACCGCAGGCCAGTGAACACCTATCTCTTCTGTCAGCTCGCGGATCACCTCACGATTGCTCTCTTCTTCCATAAAATTGCGTACGTGGGCGGCCACAACCTTACCCACATCCGGCACCGCAATCAGCGCGTCGAGATCGGCATTCATCACCCGCTCCAGCTCGCCAAAGTGACGGGCGAGGTTAGCCGCCGTGGCTTCACCCACCTCGCGGATCCCCAGCGCATACAGGAACCGTGGCAGCGTGGTCAGCTTTGCTTTCTCCAGCGCGGCCACCACGTTTTGCGCCGATTTTGGCCCCATGCGATCCAGCCCGGTCAGTTTGCCTGCCGTCAGGCGAAACAGATCGGCAGGCGTTTTCACATACTCTTTCTCAACCAGCTGATCGATGATTTTATCACCCATGCCATCCACATCCATGGCGCGGCGCGAGACAAAATGCTTCAGTGCCTCTTTACGCTGGGCACCGCAGATCAGCCCTCCGGTACAGCGCGTCACCGCTTCACCCTCTACCCGCTCCACGTCAGAGCCGCATACCGGGCAGTGCTGCGGAAACACAATTTCACGGGCGTCAGCCGGTCGATCAGACTCCACAACGCTGACCACCTGCGGGATCACATCACCGGCGCGGCGAATCGCTACGCGGTCGCCGATGCGCAGGCCGAGACGGGCGATCTCATCAGCGTTGTGCAGGGTGGCATTACTCACTATCACGCCTGCAACCTGCACCGGCTCCAGGCGCGCGACCGGCGTAATGGCACCGGTGCGTCCAACCTGAAACTCAACGTCGCGCACTACGGTGAGCTGCTCCTGTGCCGGGAATTTAAAAGCGATCGCCCAGCGCGGCGCGCGCGCCACAAAACCGAGCCGCTCCTGCAGCGCCTGTGAATCGACTTTAATTACCACGCCATCAATATCAAAACCGAGTGCCGGTCGTTCCTGCTCAATATGATGATAAAACGCCAGCGCTTCATCAGCGGTATGAACCAGCTTGATACGCTCACTGACCGGTAAACCCCAGGCTTTGAACTGCTGCAGGCGTGCCCAGTGGCTGGCCGGCATTTCACCGCCCTCCAGCAGACCAAAACCGTAGCAGAAGAAAGTCAGCGGGCGTCTGGCAGTGATACGGGGATCGAGCTGACGCAGCGAGCCGGCTGCTGCGTTGCGCGGATTCGCAAAGACTTTACCACCGGTACGTCGCGCTTCTTCATTGAGCTTTTCAAAACCGCTTTCAGTCATAAACACTTCACCACGCACTTCCAGCCGCGCCGGGATATTGTCGCCCTGCAGCCGCAGCGGAATCGCCCGGACGGTGCGCACGTTAGCCGTGATATTTTCGCCGGTGGTGCCATCACCGCGGGTGGCGGCCCGCACCAGTAAACCGTTTTCATACAGCAGGCTCACCGCCAGACCGTCCAGCTTGAGTTCACAGCAGTAGGTCAGCTCCTCGCTGCTCTTAAGCCGATCCTGCACGCGTTTGTTAAAGGCGCGGAACCCCGCTTCATCAAACGTATTGTCCAGCGACAGCATCGGAACTTCATGCCGCACCTGCTCAAAAGCGGTCAGGGGGGATGCGCCGACCCGCTGGGTAGGTGAGTCGGGCGTAATCAGATCCGGGTGCGCGCTCTCCAGCTCGCGCAGCTGATTCATCAGCCGGTCATATTCAGCATCCGGGACTTCCGGCGCATCCATCACGTGGTAGAGATACTCATGATGACGCAGCGTAGTACTGAGCGCGGCGATCTGCTCCTGAACTGATTTCATAGCGTTTATCCGATAAAAAACCCCCGGCTGGCGGGGGTTGATAATGACTCTGTTTCACGCTGCAGGTTGCGGGCGTGAACATGTAATACTGCCGTAGCGGTTAGCCGCCAACCACCTCGCGAATGCGGGCTTTGTAAGTCTCAAGCTTCTGCGGCGTCATCATACGGCGCTCATCATCGAGTACCACACCGCCGACGTCATCAGCAATACGCTGGGCTGACTGCAGCATCAGTTTAAAGTTCTGATGCGCATCGCCGTAGGATGGCACCATCATAAACATAGAGACGCCTGGCGTGGTAAAATCACCCATTGTGTCAGGGTTAAAAGATCCCGGTTTCACCATGTTAGCCAGGCTGAACAGAACAGGACCGCTGCCGGCCGGACTCAGATGACGGTGGAAAATATTCATCTCGCCAAACTGGAAACCTGCCTGTAATACGCCCTGCAGCAGCGCTTCACCATTCAGCGCCCCGCCTGCATGAGCGGCCACGTGCAGAACCAGAACCGTCTCTTTTTTACTGCCCGGAGCAGCAGGCTGCGATGCCGTTTCCTGTGGCGCTGGCGCCGCCTCAGGCTCATGTACTGCTTCAGGCTCAGGTGCGGGGGTGAATTCCGGCACAGGCTGTATCGCCGGATGCGGTTCGTTATCCAGGAGCGGATCGGGCTGTACCGGTGCAGGCTGCGGTTTCACTACCGGCTGCGGCGCAGGCTGCTGTGGAACAGGTTGTGGCACAGGCTCCGGAGAAACAGGCTGTTGCGGCGCAGGCTTGCTGTCCAGCAGCGGGTCGCCCGTCAGCGGGGTTTCATGTTGTGCAAAAGGCTGGCGTGCCGGCTCCGGCGCACGCGGTGCAGCCGGTTTTGCTGGCGGCGCGGTGAATACAGGTGCATCACTGTCGTCATGCTGACGATGCACGCGCACTTCACCCACGCCATCCTCTTCATCACTCAGCAGATCGTCATCCGCGTCATCGCGCTGTTTGAGACGTTTGTGCGGGCGATCGCGAAATACAGACGAACGCTCTTTACGACTGGTCCACAGTCCGTGAAGAAGCAGCGCTATTATGGCGATCGCGCCAACAACGATTAATATCAGACGCAAATCCTGCATCATTGTATTCTCTGTTGTTCCAATACCTTGCCACCACGGCAAACTTTATCCTCTAACTGTATTTGCCCTGCTACACAAGTGCAAGTCTGCGCACTATTTTCTGACAAATAAGATACCCAGCCGACGCTTTTTCGCTGTTTTTTCGCACAAAGCAGGCCAGCTCACCGGAAAAAGCCAGGGTATGATGTTGGGGCCGCTACTTACAGGAGAAAGGCTTGTTATGCCCGCAGAGAATTCAGTCTCATCATTTAATGGTCTTCACTACTTTGCCCGCGGCTGGAACCTGGTGCATATGCGAGGAATTCGTCGCTATGTCATTGTGCCGCTGCTGGTGAATGTGCTGCTGCTGGGCGGCGCGTTTTACTGGCTGTTCCGGCGGCTGGGCGAGTGGATCCCGCAGCTGCTTTCACACGTGCCTGACTGGCTGCAGTGGCTGAGTTACCTTATCTGGCCGCTGTCAGTGATCTCAATTGTGCTGGTGTTTGGCTACTTTTTTTCCACGCTCGCCAATCTGATTGCCGCGCCTTTTTGCGGCCTGCTGGCTGAACAGCTGGAGGGACAACTCACCGGCAGGCCGCTGCCTGACAGCGGCTGGATGGGTCTGCTTAAAGATTTGCCGCGCATCATGAAACGTGAACTGCAAAAACTGGGTTACTACCTGCCACGCGCGCTTGGCCTGCTGCTGCTCTATTTTATTCCGGGCTTTGGCCAGATAGTGGCGCCGGTGCTGTGGTTTCTGTTCAGCGCATGGATGCTTTCCGTGCAGTACTGCGACTACCCGTTTGACAATCATAAGGTCAGCTTTCCGCATATGCGCACCGCCCTGCGGCGGCATAAAGTCGCCAATATGCAGTTTGGGGCGATGGTCAGCCTGTTTACCATGATACCCATTCTGAATCTGGTGATTATGCCGGTCGCCGTATGCGGCGCTACCGCAATGTGGGTCGATCGCTATCGTGCTGATTTAGCTCGTCATTAACAGAGCAAATTCAGGCTTATGCTTTTTTCCGCACGGCTTATGGTCAGGGGCTATATAGATATACTATTTCTTTCCTTCCGCGCGGGGACAGAACAGGTATCCTCAAAGGGTTCCCAATATTTCATACAGTTAAGGACGGGCAATGAGTAAGATCTACGAAGACAACTCGCTGACAATTGGTCATACGCCGCTGGTTCGACTGAACCGCATCGGTAACGGACGTATTCTGGCGAAGGTCGAGTCGCGTAACCCGAGCTTCAGCATCAAGTGCCGTATCGGTGCCAATATGATTTGGGATGCAGAAAAACGCGGAATTCTGAAGCCTGGCGTAGAACTGGTTGAGCCAACCAGTGGTAACACGGGTATCGCGCTGGCTTACGTCGCCGCCGCGCGTGGTTACAAACTGACGCTGACCATGCCAGAGACGATGTCAATTGAGCGCCGCAAGTTGCTGAAAGCGCTGGGTGCCAATCTGGTGCTGACCGAAGGGCCGAAAGGCATGAAAGGCGCGATTGCAAAAGCGGAAGAGATTGTCGCCAGCGATCCGGATAAGTATGTTCTGCTGCAGCAGTTCAGCAATCCGGCCAACCCGGAAATTCATGAAAAAACCACCGGCCCGGAAATCTGGGAAGATACCGATGGTGAAGTCGATGTCTTTATCGCCGGCGTCGGCACCGGTGGTACGCTGACCGGCGTAAGCCGTTATATCAAGAATACCAAAGGTAAAAAAGAGCTGATTACCGTGGCGGTAGAACCCACCGACTCGCCGGTTATCGCGCAGGCGATGGCGGGTGAAGAGATCAAACCGGGTCCGCACAAAATTCAGGGCATCGGCGCAGGCTTTATTCCCGGTAACCTTGACCTGCAGCTGGTTGATCGGGTTATCGCTATCACCAATGATGAAGCGATCAACACCGCACGTCAGCTGATGGAAGAGGAAGGTATTCTTGCCGGTATCTCATCGGGTGCGGCCGTCGCGGCAGCGCTGAAGCTGCAGGAAGATGAAGCTTTCGCCAATAAGAATATTGTGGTGATTCTGCCCTCTTCCGGCGAGCGCTATCTCAGTACCGCACTGTTTGCCGATCTGTTCACGGAAAAAGAGCTGCAGCAGTAAGCGTCAAAGTCCTAAAGTGTCGAAAAAAGCACCCCTCTGGGTGCTTTTTTGTGGCGCAGATCTCACTTTCATCACCGGGCAGATTGATTTCAGTGATGTCGCTCTGGTATTTAAGCTGCCAATTATTTCGGTGCCTGAAATTAATCTGCCCTTGAAGTGGATCAAGCTGAATCGATTTACTGATTTGGCGAAATGGCGAATCACGGCATAATTAACCCGATGACGAACAAACGCAGTTGTTGATCCGTCATTGCTAAGATGGCTTATTCATCAAAGCGCCCTTTTTGGTCAGCATGATGCCATACCAGCGCACCTATACAGGCTAAAGTTACGGCTCCAGGCTAGACTTTAGATCCATAACACCAAACCTGAAAAAGTTGGGGAAATAGCATGTTCCAGCAAGAAGTTACCATTACTGCACCAAACGGTCTGCACACGCGTCCCGCTGCACAGTTCGTCAAAGAAGCCAAAGCGTTCCAGTCAGAAATCACTGTTACCTCTAATGGCAAATCTGCCAGCGCAAAAAGCCTGTTTAAGCTGCAGACGCTGGGTCTGACTCAGGGAACGGTTGTTACGCTCTCTGCTGAAGGTGAAGATGAGCAGCAGGCGGTTGAACATCTGGTCAAGCTGATGGCTGAGCTCGAGTAAACTCGCGCGGTCACCACTAAATCGACTCCTTTGCCCCATTGAGTGCAACTATCTTGATCGCGGACAACCTGTCCGCGATATCGCTTCACTAGAGTACTGCTCCACGACAATGGCAATGCATCGGGTCAACGAGCCATCGTGATAAAAAGGTAGGGTTATGATTTCAGGCATTTTAGCATCACCGGGTATCGCTTTCGGCAAGGCACTGCTGCTGAAAGAAGATGAGATCGTCATCAACCGTAAAAAGATTACAGATGACCAGGTTGATCAGGAGGTTCAGCGCTTCCTTGATGGACGTAGCAAAGCAGCAGAACAGCTTCAGGCGATCTGCGTCAAAGCCGGTGAGACCTTCGGTGAAGAGAAAGCGGCGATCTTTGAAGGTCATATCATGCTGCTGGAAGACGAAGAGCTTGAGCAGGAAATCATCGACCTGATTAAAAAGGATCATGTCACCGCTGACGCTGCGGCTCACTCTGTGGTTGAAGGCCAGGCTAAAGCGCTGGAAGAGCTCGATGACGAGTATCTGAAAGAGCGCGCTGCTGACGTACGTGACATCGGTAAACGCCTGCTGCAGAACATTCTTGGTCTGCACATGGTCGATCTCAGCTCGATTGCTGAAGAAGCGATTCTGGTAGCAAAAGATCTTACCCCGTCTGAGACCGCACAGCTCAACCTGAAAAAGGTGCTGGGCTTTATCACCGATCTGGGTGGACGTACCTCGCACACCTCAATCATGGCGCGCTCACTGGAGCTGCCTGCGATTGTCGGCACCGGCAGCGTGACCACCACCGTTAAAAACGGTGATTTCCTGATTCTGGATGGCGTAAACAATAAAATTTATGTCAATCCGACTGAAGCGGAACAGGAAGAGCTTAAAGCGATTCAGACCCAATACCTTTCTGAAAAACATGAACTGGCCAAGCTGAAAGATCTGCCCGCTATTACGCTGGACGGTCATCAGGTTGAAGTCTGCGCCAACATCGGTACCGTGCGCGACGTGGCGGGTGCAGAGCGTAATGGTGCAGAAGGCGTAGGGCTGTATCGTACCGAATTCCTGTTTATGGACCGCGATTCGCTGCCTTCAGAAGAAGAGCAGTTCCAGGCGTATAAAGCAGTCGCAGAAGCCGTGGGTTCACAGGCTGTTATCGTACGTACTATGGACATCGGCGGCGATAAAGATTTGCCGTACATGAACCTGCCTAAAGAAGAGAACCCGTTCCTGGGCTGGCGTGCGATCCGTATCGCAATGGATCGTAAAGAGATCCTGCATGCCCAGCTGCGTGCCATTCTGCGCGCCTCCTCTTTCGGTAAACTGCGCATCATGTTCCCGATGATTATCTCGGTTGAAGAAGTGCGTTTCCTGAAAGCAGAGCTGGAGACCCTGAAAGCGCAGCTGCGCGAAGAGGGTAAAGCCTTTGATGAGTCCATTGAAGTGGGCATCATGGTAGAAACCCCGGCTTCAGCCGTTATCGCCCGTCACCTGGCGAAAGAAGTCGACTTCTTTAGTATTGGGACAAATGACCTGACGCAGTATACTCTGGCGGTCGATCGTGGTAATGATTTGATTTCACACCTCTATAACCCAATGACGCCATCTGTGCTTGGCCTCATTAAGCAAGTGATCGACGCATCACATGCCGAAGGGAAATGGACCGGCATGTGTGGTGAGCTGGCTGGTGATGAACGTGCTACACTACTGTTACTGGGAATGGGGCTGGACGAATTCAGCATGAGTGCCATTTCGATCCCAAGCATCAAGAAAATCATTCGTAATACCAATTACGAAGATGCTAAGGCTCTGGCAGAGCAGGCTCTGGCTCAACCCACAGCGGAAGATTTGATGAATCTGGTCAACAAATTCATTAAAGAAAAAACGCTCTGCTGATCCACGTGATGCTGGCCCCAAATTACTGCTTAGGAGAAGATCATGGGTTTGTTTTCTAAACTTTTTGGCGAAAAATCAGAAAGCGCGTCAGGGACTATCGATATTGTTGCGCCTCTGTCAGGCGAAATTGTCAATATTGAAGACGTACCTGATGTCGTGTTTGCTGAGAAAATCGTGGGTGATGGGATCGCAATCAAACCGACTGGCAACAAAATGGTTGCACCGGTTGATGGGACTATCGGCAAGATTTTTGAAACTAACCACGCGTTTTCCATTGAGTCAGACAACGGCATCGAGCTGTTTGTCCACTTCGGTATCGATACGGTAGAGCTGAAAGGTGAAGGCTTTAAACGTATTGCCGAAGAAGGTCAGAAAGTGAAAAAAGGCGACGTTGTGATCGAATTCGATCTGCCGCTGCTGGAAGAGAAAGCGAAATCCACGCTGACACCGGTTGTGATCTCGAATATGGATGAGATCAAAGATCTGACCAAGCTTTCAGGTCAGGTGACGGTTGGCGAAACGCCGGTTATTCGTATTAAAAAGTAACGGACGTTAGCCCTCTCTGAAAACGGCACCCATCGGGTGCCGTTTTTGTTTCCCGGACGCGAAAAACGCAGCGGGCAGATACTGTCAGTGAAAGACACCGGTGGAGAGATAACGATCGCCCCGATCGCAGACGATCGCCACTATCACGCTGCCGGGCTGCGCCCGGGCGATGCGCAGCGCCCCCGCCACGGCGCCGCCGGAACTCACGCCGCAGAACAGCCCTTCACGCTGCGCCAGCGCACGCATCGTCTCTTCCGCTTCCTGCTGCCCCATATCCATGATCTCGTCTACCACCTCAGGGCGCCAGATGCCAGGCAGATAGGCTTCAGGCCAGCGACGAATACCGGGTATGGCGCTGCCTTCCTGCGGCTGCAGGCCAATGACTTTGACCGCCGGCGCGTGCTCTTTCAGAAAACGGCCCACGCCGCTGATGGTGCCGGTCGTGCCCATGCTGGAGACAAAGTGCGTCAGGCGCCCGCCGGTCTGCTGCCAGATTTCCGGAGCAGTGGTGAGATAGTGGCCCAGCGGATTATCGGGATTGTTAAACTGATCGAGCACCCGGCCTTCGCCGCGATCGGCCATCGCCTGCGCCAGATCGCGTGCGCCTTCCATGCCCTGTTCACGCGTTACCAGCACCAGTTCGGCCCCGTAAGCGCGCATCGCATCCTGTCGCTCCTGACTCATGTTCTCCGGCATCAGCAGCCGCAGCCTGTACCCTTTGAGCGCGGCGATCATCGCCAGCGCAATACCGGTGTTGCCGCTGGTGGCTTCAATCAGCCTGTCGCCGGGCCTGATTTCACCGCGCAGCTCAGCCTGATGAATCATCGACCAGGCCGCGCGATCTTTCACTGAGCCGGCCGGGTTATTCCCCTCCAGCTTCAGCCAGACTTCGCTGCCATTGTCGGGCGACAGGCGTTGCAGCCTGATCAGCGGCGTATTGCCGATGGTATTTTCCAGAGTGGTCACGATCGTTTTCCAGGCGCAAGAGAGGCAATAAAAACGGGCGGGAAAGTCCCGCCCGAAAGAGATGTCAAAATATCAGGCGCTCTCGGCAAAGGCAACCGGGCGCAGCGGGGTATTCCCCTGATAGAGACGGGCCTGCTGCAGCCCCACAAACAGACGCTCACCGCGTACCGGGGCCGCCTGCTCACCTTCGAAGACCACGGTAAACGGCTCTTCATGCCAGCCTAAGGCCTGTACCACCAGCTGCCAGAAGTGTCCGCGCGGACTGATTTCCAGCACCTGTACCGGCAGCGGCGTCTCCAGGCTGCTCTGCCGTGAGACATCCACTTCCCACGGGCGCAGGAAGAGTTCAACGCCGCCCTGATGCGCTGGCGTATAACCCAGCGGCCAGTGATGTGCAGCGACGTGGAACTGCGAGCCGTGTACTTCGCCCTCAAAGCGATTGACCTCGCCCAGAAACTCCAGCACAAAGCGGGTAGCGGGTTCACGCCACACTTCGTCCGGAGAACCGGTCTGTTCAATATTCCCCTGGCTCATTACGACCACGCTGTCTGCGACTTCCATCGCCTCTTCCTGATCGTGTGTAACAAACACGCTGGTAAACTTCAGCTCTTCGTGCAGCTGACGCAGCCAGCGGCGCAGCTCTTTACGCACCTGCGCATCCAGTGCGCCAAAGGGCTCATCCAGCAGCAGAATCTGCGGCTCTACCGCCAGCGCACGCGCCAGCGCCACGCGCTGCTTCTGTCCACCGGAGAGCTGGGCCGGAAAGCGGTTTGCCAGATGCGCCAGCTGCACCATCTCCAGCAGACGCGTGACGCGCTGTTTGATCTCCCCTGCAGAGGGGCGCTCGCGGCGCGGAAGCACTGTCAGGCCAAAGGCGATATTGTCAAACACCGTCATATGGCGAAACAGCGCGTAGTGCTGAAAGACAAAGCCTACCTGGCGATCGCGGGCATGAATGCGGCTGACATCTTTGCCATGGAAATGAATTTGTCCGCTGTTCTGATGCTCCAGCCCGGCAATAATACGCAGCAGAGTGGTTTTACCCGAGCCGGAAGGCCCCAGCAGCGCCACCATTTCGCCGGAAGGAATATCCAGAGAGATATCATTCAGCACCGGGGTGCGGCCAAAGGCTTTATTAATTTGTTTGATCTCAATGCTCATGATTTTCCTCCTGTTGGCGCTTCCGCTGATGCTCTAATCGCCACTGCACCACGCTCTTCAGAAACAGCGTCACAATTGCCATCAGGGTCAGCAGCGCCGCGGCAGTGAATGCGCCCACGGTGTTGTAATCCTGATGCAGTAATTCAACCTGAAGCGGTAAGGTATAGGTCTCACCGCGAATCGATCCTGACACCACCGACACTGCACCAAACTCACCAATGGCGCGCGCGTTGGTCAGTACTACGCCGTAGAGCAGCGCCCAGCGAATGTTGGGCAGCGTCACGCGACGAAACATCTGCCAGCCGGATGCGCCAAGCAGCACCGCAGCTTCATCTTCGTTACTCCCCTGGCTCAGCATCACCGGCACCAGCTCACGTACCACAAACGGACAGGTGACAAATACGGTGGCCAGCACCATACCGGGCCAGGAAAACATAATCTGAATGTTGTGTGCGTCAAGCCAGCCGCCTGCCGGGCCGTTAATGCCCCAGAACAGCAGATACATCAGCCCCGCGACTACCGGCGACACCGCAAACGGAATATCAAACAGCGTCAGCAGCAGCTGCCGACCCGGAAAGGTAAAGCGGGTAACCAGCCACGCCAGCAGCGTACCAAACACCAGGTTTACCGGGACAGTAATCAGGGCGACCAGCACCGTCAGCCAGATTGCATGCAGCATGTCGCCATCCTGCAGGTTGCTGAACGCCTGCCCTACGCCCTGCGCCAGCGCTTCCCAGAAGATAGAGATCATCGGTACCACCAGCAGCAGTATCGATATCAGCGCGCCGGTGCCAATCAGCAGCCATTTGCCCCAGTTAACAGGCTCACGCTCAGCGCGATTGATGTGAGAAATTTCCGCCATCAGTGACCTCCCAGGCGACGGCCAAAGCGGCTCTGCAGCGTATTAATGGCAAACAGCAGCAGCAGTGAGGCAGCAAGGATCACCGAAGCGATAGCACTGGCAGCCGGATAATCAAACTCCTGCAGACGAACAAAAATCATCAGTGACGTCACTTCGGTTTTCCACGCAATGTTGCCGGCGATAAAAATGACTGCACCAAACTCCCCGAGGCTGCGGGTAAACGAAAGCGCCGTTCCGGCCAGCAGCGCCGGGGCTACCTCAGGCAGCACCACACGACGGAAGCTCTGCCACGGTGTGGCACCCAGCGTTTCAGCGGCTTCCTCATATTCCGGGCCCAGCTCTTCCAGTACCGGCTGAACGGTACGCACCACAAACGGAATGCTGGTGAACGCCATCGCAACCGCGATGCCAATCCAGGTATAAGAGACTTTGATATCAAAATGCGCCAGCCACTGACCATACCAGCCGTTAACGGAAAAGAGTCCGGCCAGCGTCAGCCCCGCTACCGCTGTCGGCAGCGCAAACGGCAGATCCATCAGGCCATCCAGCAGCGTACGGCCCGGAAAGCGATAACGGGTCAGGATCCACGCCATCAGCATGCCAAACACCGCGTTGAACAGCGATGCCACGCCGGCTGACAGCAGCGTCACTTTATAAGCCGCTACCAGCTGCGGGCTGGAGATCACCGCCCAGTACTGCGCAAGCGTCATCTGCGACAGCTGCATCAGCAGTGCGCTGATAGGCAGCAGCAGAATCAGACAGGTAAACAGCAGGCTGGTGCCGAGGCTCAGGCCAAAGCCCGGCAGGACGCGTTTTTGTGCTGTAGCAAACATCAGCCCCGCCCCGCTGCCAGTAATTTATCCAGTTCGCCGCCGCTGGCGAAATGCGTTTTCATCACCTGCTCCCAGCCGCCAAAAGCTTCTTTGACATTAAACAAGGTGGTCTGCGGGAAGCGGTCCTGCTGTTCTGCCATCAGCTGCGGATTGTTTACGCGGTAGTAGTAACGCGTGATGATTGCCTGGGCCGCTGGCGTGTAGAGATAGTTCAGATACGCTTTAGCTGCGTCGGCGGTGTTGTTATGCGCCACATTTTTATCCACCCAGGCAACCGGAAACTCCGCCAGAATGTTGTTGCGCGGCACAATCACTTCGTAGTCATCTTTGCCATACTGATTACGGATATTGTTCACTTCTGACTCAAAGCTAATCAGGACGTCACCCAGGCCGCGTTCGGCAAACGTGGTGGTTGCGCCGCGTCCGCCGGTATCAAACACCTCAACGTTTTTCAAAAACTTTTGCATATAGGCTTCGGTTTTTGCGCGATCCTGGCCGTCAGCTTTTTCCGCGGCGCCCCAGGCAGCAAGATAGGTATAGCGACCGTTACCGGAGGTTTTCGGGTTCGGGAAAATCAGCTTTACGTTGTCGCGCGCCAGATCGGCCCAGTCGTGGATCTGCTTTGGATTACCCTTGCGCACCAGGAACGCCATAGTGGAGTAGAACGGTGAGCTGTTATTGGGCAGACGGCTCTGCCAGTCAGCGGCAATCAGGTTGCCTTTATCATGGAGTACCTGCACATCAGTAACCTGGTTGTAGGTTACGACATCTGCCCGCAGCCCCTGCAGGATGGCCAGCGCCTGTTTGGACGAGCCGGCGTGAGACTGCTTAATCGTCAGTTTATCGCCAGGGTGCGCGGCGTCCCACTGCTGTTCAAACGGTGCGTTAAGCGCCACAAAGAGTTCGCGTGACACATCATAAGAGCTGTTCAGCAGCTCCGTTGCCTGCGCCGCCGCTGCCAGTGACAGTGACAGCGCCACGCCGCTGAGCCATGTTTTCAAAACCGGAAGTGTCATGCAGCACCCTGATAAATAGAAATCCAGCCTGGGCCAGTAGATGCTGTCAGTGTATTTATAACTTCGCGGAAAACTGTAACGGTTTTATATATCTTTTGGGGATTTAAAAGTCGAAAAAGGCATAAGCGATCGGCAGAGAAAAGCCGGTTTTCAGAAATATACGCAGGCGGGTGCGGGCCGCCTGAAAGCGGCCCCCGGCAGGGTTAGCGCTGCCAGACAATTTTACTGAGCGTCCAGCTTTTCAGCGTGTCATCTGACGGCATCAGACCCGCCGGGCCGTGCCACTTGCCGCTGTAGACGTAAGAGATATGCTGACTGCCCGGCGCCCGGCACTCGACGTCATGCGCATCAAGGCCCGCGACCATTTTGCAGTTGCTGAATGCTTTGGTAAACGTATCGCTGAAGCGGTCACCAATTTTATTGCCGCTGCTGCTCTCTGCCGCGGTGTCCAGCACCTCAATACGCTCAACGGCGGGCTTGCCGCTGATGATCAGTTTAACGTTGCCATCCTGCAGCGCCTGCCAGAACTCAACCACCTGCCCCTGCTCACTGCGCATGCCCTGTCGCAGCTGGTAATCATTATTCAGCGCCTGCGAAACAGCGGATTCGCTCATCAGGGTGCTGCCATTAAGGCCTGCCACACCCTGCTCGGTTACCTGCAAAGAACCACCAAACCAGCTCAGCGGATTCAGCGCGGCCCAGTGGTAAGTCAACGGATTATACCAGTGGCTCTCGTGCTCTGCCGGTGCCTGGCCGGTAGTGGCGCAGCCTGACACGGCCAGCGCCGCCGCCAGCGCCGCAAAACGTACAGCTTTCATGCTAACTCCATGGTTTCAACTTTATCGCGTGCCTCTTGGAGTCGCGTAATGGCAAAAAGTTTAGCTGGCCGATCCCCATCAATATTCGCGATCTTCAATCAGCCGCTTGCCCAGCAGCAGCGCATCCACGGGCTCATAGTCGAGCTTTTCATAGAATGCGACGACCTGATCGTTCTCTTCACGCACCATCAGATGAATTTTCGGACAGCCGCGCGCAATCAGTTTTTTCTCCAGCCGGTTCATCAGCGCATTGGCAAAGCCACGTCCCTGATAGTCCGGATGCACGGCCAGATAATAGGCTGAACCGCGGTGGCCGTCATAGCCCCCCATCAGCGTGCCGACCACTTCGCCGCCCACTTCAGCGACCAGAAACAGTTCCGGGTCATGATGCATTTTGCGTTCGATATCCAGCTCCGGGTCGTTCCACGGACGTAACAGATCGCAACGCTCCCAGAGCGTGATTACTTCATCAAAATCTTCCTGGCGGAAAGAGCGAATTTCCATCGACGTGTCCTGCTGATCGGCATAATTCGCTGATTATCACGCATTCTTTGCGTGGTGCAACCCTCCTGCTCCGCAATGGCAGAAAAAAGCGGCTAAATCCGGGTTAGCACCGTGCAATACAAAGTAATACGCTGAAATGGTTGCGGGGTCGCTGTACAGCGACGGTTACGCTATAACACTGGGCTGATTTCTCCGCCAGGGACCTGTAAATGAAAAAGATTTCACTGCTTTCACGCCTGACTAACCGTCGCCAGCTGATTCTGTCGGGACTGGCGCTGGCCGTTCTTTCGCCGCGCGCGGTTCAGGCCAAAGAGACGCGGGCAGAGGTCACGGCGGCGCCACGTCATGCCGCGACCAGGCCTGCTGCCAGCGGTAAGCGTATTGTGATGCTCGACCCCGGCCATGGCGGTATCGATTCCGGCGCGGTCGGACAGGAAGGCGCGGAGGAGAAACATATCGTGCTGGAGATTGCCAGTACCGTGCGTACGCTGCTGCAGTCGCATCCGCGCATTGAGGTGCGGCTGACGCGCGACAGTGACCACTTTATTCCGCTCTATCAGCGGGTTGAGATTGCGCATCAGCACGGCGCAAGCCTGTTTATGTCGGTCCACGCTGACGGCTTTACCAGTCCGGATGCCAACGGCGCCTCGGTGTTTGCCCTGTCCAATCGCGGTGCCAGCAGCGCGATGGCACGCTATCTGTCGCAGCGTGAAAATGATGCGGATAAAGCTGGCGGTGCCGCCGTGCAGCAGAAAGATCACTATCTGAATGAGATTCTGTTTGATCTGGTGCAGACCGATACCATTCGCAACAGCCTGACGCTGGGTAAACATGTGCTGGATCAGATCCGCCCGGTGCATCACCTGCATAGTCAGCATACCGAACAGGCCGCGTTTGCAGTGCTGAAGTCGCCCTCCATTCCCTCCGTACTGGTGGAAACCTCGTTCATTACCAATCCGCATGAAGAGCAGCTGCTGGGCACTGCCGCATTTCGCCATAAGATCGCTGCCGCCATCGCTGACGGAATTGTTAACTATTTTGCTGAGTACGATCGTCGCCAGGCATGATCCCGGGCTGTGGTAAGCTTACGGCACATTTACAGAGAGAGTGACGCATGAGCAATCCCGATATTTCACGCGTTAAAGCGTTTTTGCTGACGCTGCAGGATGAGATCTGCAATCAACTGGCTGCCGCAGACGGACGTGCAACGTTTGCTGAAGATAGCTGGCAGCGTCCCGGCGGCGGCGGCGGGCGCAGCCGGGTTCTGCGTAACGGCGCAGTGTTTGAGCAGGCCGGGGTAAACTTTTCCCATGTGCATGGCGATCAGATGCCCGCCTCAGCCACCGCGCATCGGCCGGAACTGGCGGGACGTAGTTTTGAGGCGATGGGCGTCTCGCTGGTCGTGCATCCGGAAAACCCCTATGTGCCGACCAGTCACGCTAACGTGCGCTTTTTTATCGCGGAGAAGCCCGGCGCCGATCCGGTCTGGTGGTTCGGCGGCGGTTTTGATCTGACCCCTTACTACGGTTTTACCGAGGATGCGCTGCACTGGCATCAGACCGCGGCCACCCTCTGTGAGCCGTTTGGCGAGGATGTCTATCCGCGCTATAAAAAATGGTGCGATGACTATTTCCACCTGAAGCATCGCAACGAACAGCGCGGCATTGGCGGTCTGTTTTATGACGATCTGAATACGCCAGACTTTGATCGCTGCTTTGACTTTATGCAGGCGGTAGGCCTGGGCTACCTGCAGGCTTATCTGCCGATTGTTGAACGCCGCAAAGCGCTGCCGTGGGGCGATCGCGAGCGTCAGTTCCAGCTCTATCGCCGCGGACGTTACGTTGAGTTTAACCTGGTGTGGGACCGCGGCACGCTGTTTGGCCTGCAGACCGGCGGCAGAACTGAGTCGATTCTGATGTCGATGCCGCCGCTGGTGCGCTGGGAGTATGACTATCAGCCGGAACCCGGTTCACCGGAAGCGCAGCTGTATACAGATTTTCTGCCCGTGCGGGAGTGGCTTAAAGGGAGTGGCGCTTAGCAGCGCGGGGCTGTGCGCTAAGCAGCGCGAGGCTCTGAAGGGGTTCCGCCCGCCAGCGCAGAGCTGTGCGCTAAGCAGCGCGAGGCTCTGAAGGGGGTTCCGCCCGCCAGCGCGGGGCTGTGCGCTAAGCAGCGCGAGGCTCTGAAGGGGTTCCGCCCGCCAGGCTTCTGGCAGTTTCAGCGGCATTTCCGCATGCGGACGGGCTAAGGGGCGGGTGGGCGCGCCCCTTAGCAATCCCCGCCCCGCGCCGTCCTCGCGA
>NZ_DGLH01000003.1:0-28471 GCF_002387285.1 Pantoea sp. UBA4549
CCCCGCGCTGCTCAGCGCCCAGTCCCGCGCTGCTAAGCGCACAGCCCCCCGCGCTGCCGCGCCCCTCCCCAGCAGACAAAGCAAACTGAAAACCGGCCAATAATGCGCCATTACTCCTGCGGTTGGGACAATTTTCCGAAACTCGTCGGCTTTTCACCTGTTCTGTTTACAGGAAATTCAGGACAGGCAAAATAGCGTTTATTTTCTCACCATAATTGACTATGTCTGAAGAAGCCCTGCGTCAGCAGATCCAGAACCTGAAAAAACACAACGCGCGCCTGAAGCGTATTGCGCATGATGCGCGCAATAAACTCAGCGCCGCGCTGGATGGCACCGGACTCTGCCTGTGGCAGCTGGATATTCCCAGCGGCAAACTGGTGATTTTCAACCGGCGCTGGGGGGCAATGCTCGGCTTTCAGCCTAAGGAAACAAAAGCGCGCTTTGAGGCCTGGCGGGAATGTCTGCATCCGGAAGATGCCGATGAGGTGCTGCGGGCGTTTTACGATCATATCGAAGGGCGGGCGCCGTGGTATGAGGCGCTGCACCGCATGATTGGGAAAGATGGCAAAATCACCTGGGTGCTGGACCGCGGTCGCGTCAGCGACTGGGATGAGGCGGGTAATCCGCTGCGTGTGACCGGTACGCATATCGATATGACCAAAGAGAAAAATTATGAGGCCCAGCTTGCGCTGCTGGCGCATCACGATCCGCTGACCGGCCTGGCCAATCGCCATGCGCTCTCTGTTCAGTTTGCGCAGATGCAGGCCGAAGGGCCGCTCTGCGTGGCGTTCATCGATCTGGACAACTTCAAGCACGTCAATGATACGCTCGGTCATCGCAGCGGTGATGAAGTGCTGATCCAGCTCAGCCAGCGAATGCTGGATTGTCTGCCGCCTGTGGTGCTGGCGGGCAGGCTCGGCGGTGATGAGTTTGTGCTGCTGATGCCGTTTCTGATCGAGTATCCCAAAGTGCGGCTTCTGGCGCAGGCCGTGCTGGAGGCAGCGCTGCAGCCGTTTGATGTGGACAACGGCCTCGCACAGATTGGCGCCTCAATCGGGGTGGCACCGGTACGGGCAAAAGAGAGTTTTGATGATGCGCTGAAGCGGGCCGATGAGGTGATGTATCAGGTGAAGCGCAACGGAAAGCAGGGCATCAGGCTTGCTGCCTCCGGGCAGGAGAGACGCGACATTTAATCATTAAACGCTTCCGCTGCGATCCCTGTCCGCTTAAAGCGTCTAAACTTGCCTGTGGATACTGTTACGGCGCCCTCCCGCCGGCAGTAAAACGGCCTGTTATCGACCACGCACGGAGAATGATATGAGCACCTTTCAGACTAAAGATGGCGTTACGCTCTGGTTTAAAGACTGGGGCAGCGGCCAGCCAGTGCTGTTCAGCCACGGCTGGCCGCTGGATGCAGATATGTGGGACAGCCAGCTTAACTTTCTGGCGGAGCGGGGCTATCGCGTTATCGCATTTGACCGTCGCGGTTTTGGCCGCTCAGAGCAGCCGTGGGAAGGGTACAACTATGATACCTTCGCTGATGATATCCATGATCTGATTGAACATCTTCAGCTGGAAGAGATTACGCTGGTAGGGTTTTCAATGGGCGGGGGCGATATCACGCGCTACATTGGCCGCTACGGCAGCGCGAAAGTAAAATCGCTGGTGCTGCTGGGTGCCGTGACGCCGGTATTCGGCAGGAAAGCGGATCACCCGGAAGGGCCGGAACAGGCGGTATTTGATGATATCCGGGCGGGATTACGTCAGGACCGCGCACAGTTCATCAGCGATTTTTCCACGCCGTTTTATGGCCTGAATGCCGGACAGCAGGTATCAGACGGGGTGCTGACCCAGACGCTCAATATCGCGCTGCTCGCTTCGCTGAAAGGCACTATCGACTGCGTTACCGCGTTTGCAGAAACGGACTTCCGGGATGATATCGCTAAGGTCGATGTGCCCACGCTGGTGATCCACGGCAGCAACGATCAGGTCGTACCCTTTGAGGCGACGGGCAAGCTGGCGCATGAGATGATTAAAGATTCGCAGCTCAAAGTGTATGACAACGCACCGCACGGCTTTGCTGTCACCCATCAGGATCAGCTGAACGCCGATCTGCTCGCCTTTCTGCAGCAGCAGAAATAAAAAAAGGTCGCCTGCGGGCGACCTTCTTCTGAACGGCATGGCAGGACGTTAATCTGCCAGCAGATGACCATACATTGACAGCAGGCGACGCGTAACGCCGTTGGTCCAGCCGAAACCATCCTGCAGCGGATATTCACCACCGCCGCCCGGACGCGCCCGATCGCCACTGATATCATATTTCTCTACCAGCTTGTGATGCAGCGAATAGAAGTTTTTCACCGTGGTCAGCCAGTTCACCGCAATTTCTGTTGCCAGCGTCTCTTCGCCGTAATGATTCAAACCTACCACGGCCATCCACTGCAGCGGTGCCCAGGCGTTAGGCGCATCCCACTGCTCGCCGCTTTCAACCATAGACGTCAGCAGCCCACCCTGGGTCAGCAGCAGCTGGCGCAGCGCAATCGCCTGCAAATGCGCCTGCTCAGGTGAGGCCAGGCCGAGGAACAGCGGCACGACTGCAGCTGCAGTAAATGCGCCAAACCGCTCATTGCGCCAGTCGTAATCGCGATAGACGCCTGCGGTGGTATCCCACAGATAACGGTTAATTGCCTGCTTGCGCGCATCCGCTTTTTTCTGCCACGCCAGTGCCGTCAGCTCTTCACCCCGGGCGTGCGACAGCGTCGAGATCATCAGTTCCAGTTTGTAGAGAAACGCATTGAGATCGACCGGGATAAACTGCGTAGTACGGATACTCGCCAGTCGCTGCGGATCGCGCAGCCAGCGCGAAGAGTAATCCCAGCCGGATGCAGCACCGGCGCGCAGATCGCGGTAAACCTCATTAGCCGGACGGCTCGACTTGCTGGCCGTCTCCACATCTTCCATCCAGGATTCATCACGTGGCGTATCACGATCGTCCCAGTAGCGGTTGAGCAGCGAGCCATCAGGCATGCGCACAACGTGACGATAAGCCTGATGCGGCATCAGCTCACCTGCACCATCCATCCAGAACTGATACTCTTTCATCAGCTGGTCAAGGTAGCGTTTTGCACCGCGAATGCCATCCTCTTCAAACAGCTCCACCATCAGAGCAAATACCGGTGGCTGCGAGCGGCTGAGATAGTAGGTGCGATTCCCGTTAGGAATATGACCGTAGTTATCAATCAGCCAGGCAAAGTTATCCGCCATATGACGCAGCAGATCGTCACGTCCGGCATCCGCCAGCCCCAGCATGCTGAAATAGGAGTCCCAGTAGTAGGTTTCACCAAAGCGGCCACCGGGCACGACATACGGTTTGGGCAGCGGCAGCAGTGAAGAGTGCGGCATATGCTGCTGAGGCATTTTAGTCAGCACCGGCCACAAATCATCGATATGCTCTGTCAGCGTTTTATCCGGATTAGAGACATAAAAGCTCTCATTTACCTGCGGCAGATAAAAATGTTCATGAATGAACTTTTCCAGATCGAGATCGCCTGCGCGCTTACGACGACGATAGCGGATAAGAATATCCAGCGGATCGAATTTAGGCGCGCAGTCAGGAAACGTTTTGCTGTCAGCAAAAATATGCGATGTCTGAACATGCTCAAACATTTCCAGATAGCGATCGGCAGGTGTCAGCGCATCCGGTGCCGGCAGTCCCTGAATCAGCTCAGGTTCTGGCTCCGAATCTTCTGCGCCTTCACGTACAAACTCATGAGGATCGTATTGATACTCCAGATCAGCATGGGCTTCGTGTTCCCCGAACACATGGCGTGGCTGGTGGTTAGTATTAATAACGGCCTCCTGAAATTCCTGGTTGCTCAAAAGACAAATTATAGAGGGTTCGCGGTGGCAGACAACAATGCGAAATATCTATGAACGTAATAAATATTGTCGATGGATCGCCATTTTTACCTTTTTTGCAATATTAACAACGGCCTGTATTTAAAGATATTTAAGGTGTTTCTTAAATATACCTTCAGAAAGTGCACCGGATTAATCTGCAAATAAGAAAATCGCCAATTTCATGCGCCGCTTGCTCGTTTTTCTTGATCAATTTATGCGATTTTTTTCCGCTTCCGGCAGTAAAATAGCGATGCTTTAGCCGTCCGGATGCCTGTGCGTCTGTGAGCTGTCAAAAGGAGTCGCGGCGGGAGATGCTGTACAACATGAGCAAAGGGTGAGAGCGGTGGTTATTAATTACCTTTCGTTATAACAGGATTTTTTTTAATTTTAATTTAACTAAAAATCTGACGTGCAATAATTTTTACACTGCGCTAGTGCCTACATCAGACTGCCGTTTTGGTTGTTACCTTAATTAACAATTAAATGAACTGCTTAAACAAGTATTGCCTTTTTTAACCGCTAATATTAATAACAACATTGTCACAATAGAGCAGGATAATTAACCTTAACTCAGTGATTTTAAACAGATAGTTTCTCGCAAAAACAATGATCTTAATCAAGATTTACTGGTATAGTTTTATTCACCCCTTCTTTTCCGTTTGTTCCTGCCGGGTTCCTTACATTTGGCGGGAATCGATGACGGCGTAGCAGAAATTATTCTGCACGCCATCTTTGTTAATAATAAGTAAAAATTCCGCGTAATTTTGTGGCAATGAGGTAAGCAATGTTTGGATTAGATGCTTTTCATCTGGCCAGGATACAGTTCGCGTTTACTGTCTCCTTCCATATTATCTTCCCGGCCATCACTATCGGGCTTGCCAGCTTTCTGGCGGTGCTTGAGGGGATGTGGCTGAAAACCCGTAATGAAACCTACCGCGATCTCTATCACTTCTGGTCGAAAGTGTTTGCGGTGAACTTCGGCATGGGGGTGGTCTCGGGTCTGGTTATGGCCTATCAGTTCGGGACCAACTGGAGCGGGTTCTCACAGTTTGCCGGGAGTATTACCGGTCCGCTGCTGACCTACGAGGTGCTGACTGCCTTCTTCCTTGAGGCGGGCTTCCTCGGCGTGATGCTGTTTGGCTGGAACCGCGTCGGACCGGGCCTGCACTTCTTCGCCACCTGCATGGTCGCATTGGGTACGCTGATCTCCACGTTCTGGATCCTGGCGTCAAACAGCTGGATGCATACGCCGCAGGGCTACATCATCCAGAATGGCATTGTGGTGCCGGAAGACTGGTTCAAAATTGTCTTTAACCCCTCATTCCCTTATCGCCTGTTCCATATGTCGGTTGCGGCATTCCTCGCCAGCGCCTTCTTTGTGGGCGCGTCCGGGGCATGGCATCTGCTGCGCGGCAATGACAATCCGGCAATCCGCAAGATGTTCTCCATGGCGCTGTGGATGGCGCTGATTGTTGCTCCGATTCAGGCGATGATTGGCGATGCGCACGGTTTGAACACGCTGGAGCATCAGCCGGCAAAAATTGCCGCCATTGAAGGACACTGGGAAAACCCGCCGGGTGAAGCCACGCCGCTGATCCTGTTTGGTATTCCGGATATGGAAGAGGAGCGTACAAAATATGCGCTGGAAATCCCTTATCTCGGCAGCCTGATCCTGACGCACAGTCTTGATAAACAGGTTCCGGCACTGAAAACCTTCCCGAAAGAAGAGCGGCCTAATTCGCTGGTGATCTTCTGGTCGTTCCGCGTCATGGTGGCGATGGGGCTGCTGATGATCACGCTCGGCGTGTTCAGCCTGTGGCTGCGCTATAAACAGCGTCTCTACAGCTCACGGCCGTTCCTGTGGTTTGCGCTGCTGATGGGACCCTCGGGCCTGATCGCGATTCTTGCTGGCTGGTTCACCACTGAAATCGGACGTCAGCCGTGGGTGGTTTACGGCGTGCAGCGCACAATTGATGCGGTCTCAGCACACGGCGACCTGCATATGAGTATCAGCCTGCTGGCCTTTATCCTGGTCTACTCCTCAGTGTTTGGCGTGGGCTATGTCTATATGATGCGCCTGATCAAAAAAGGTCCGCACACCGGTGAAGGGAAAGATGTCCGTCACGGTGGTCCGGGTCAGGATAAGACGCCAGCGCGCCCGCTCTCTGCTGCACATGAGAGCCTGGATGCTTCGCAGGAGGGTAAATAAATGATCGATTTTTCCGTTATCTGGTTCGCCATCATCGTCTTTGCGACGCTGATGTATATCGTGATGGATGGCTTCGACCTGGGCATCGGTATTCTGTTTCCGTTTAACAAAGATGCCGTTGAGCGCGACATGATGGTGAACACCGTGGCGCCGGTCTGGGATGGTAATGAAACCTGGCTGGTGCTGGGTGGCGCAGGGCTGTATGGCGCCTTTCCGCTCGCCTATGCGGTGATTGCTGACGCACTGGCTATCCCGCTGACGGCAATGCTGATCGGCCTGATTTTCCGCGGTGTGGCGTTTGAGTTTCGCTTCAAGGCGACCGAAGAGCATCGTGCATTCTGGGATAAATCGTTTATTGCCGGCTCGCTGCTGGCAACCTTCAGCCAGGGCGTGGCGGTGGGTGCGATGATCAACGGTTTCCCGGTTAAGGGACGTGAGTTTGCCGGTTCAGCTCTCGACTGGCTGGCCCCGTTCCCGCTGTTCTGCGGCGTGGGTCTGGTGGTGGCCTATGCGCTGCTGGGCTGCACCTGGCTTATCATGAAAACCGAAAACGAACTGCACCGTAAAATGTCTGCGCTGGCTACGCCGCTGGTGATTGCGCTGCTGGTGATCGTCGGCATTATCAGCCTGTGGACGCCGTTTGCTCACGAAGCAATATCGCAGCGCTGGTTCACCCGGCCAAACCTGTTCTGGTTCCTGCCGGTTCCGGTACTGGTTCTGCTCTGCTCGTGGGGCATTATGCGCGCCATCAAACGCGAGGCGCACTACTCGCCGTTCCTGCTGACGCTGGCGCTGATTTTCCTCGGCTTCTCTGGCCTGGGCATTAGCGTCTGGCCGAACATTATTCCGCCGTCCGTAACCATCTGGGAAGCCGCATCGCCACCGCAGAGCCAGGCCTTTATGCTGGTCGGTAGCCTGCTGATTATTCCGATGATCCTGGGCTACACCTTCTGGAGCTACTATGTGTTCCGCGGAAAAATCAAAGCTGATGCAGGATACCATTGAGATGCAAACGGAGGTCAGCAACATGAAACAGCACACTGAACACAAAGCGCCGCTCTGGAAACGGGTGATGTGGCTGGTGATCATCTATGGTGCAAGCGTGCTGGCACTTGGCGTGGTGGCATCTCTGTTTCGTATGATGATGACCGCGGCAGGTATGCGCTCGCATTAATATCTGGCTGTCACAGAGCGGCACGGTACAGCGTGCCGCTCGCATTACATCAAAAAAAGTTAGTAACCTAAGCAATTAGTGCGCCGCCCTGACCGGATCCTTTACTCTTCCTTACGTTTGTTAGGCGATTTTGTTATATTTATGTGACAAATAACGCATTAATACGCGCTTTCCTGACTCATTCAATTAGAACCATGCTTAGTCTGAACCTGAAAAAGCAGTATATCTCTGACCTGGTTGACTGGATTGAAGCCAACCTGACAGATGAGCTTAATATCGATCTTATCACCCTGAAATCAGGCTATTCCAAATGGCATATGCAGCGTATGTTCAAGGAGATGACCGGCCAGACGCTGGCCTCCTATACGCGCAAGCGCCGCCTGACCTTATCTGCTATGGCGCTTCGCTTAACCAGCATGCCGCTGATCGACATCGCCGTGCGTTTTGGCTTCGACAATCAGCAAAATTTCACCCGCGTGTTCAAAAGCCATTTTTCGCTGACGCCTGGCGCTTATCGGCGTATTCCGGAAATGCGCATGAAAGCATTTCACAGCCGTATTTCTGCGCCGCGTCCGTGGGTCAAAACACGGCTGGCCGAAAAGCCGGAAATTCGTCTGAGCGGGGAAGTGGTGGAGTGGGAGTGCCGCTTTGGTGAATATATTGACCATCATAATCATATCGTGGCGCAGTATACACGCGACTTCATCGCCTTTGCCGGCCAGCACGCCACGCGCGGCTGGCTCGGTTTCCAGTTCAGTCCGGGCGTCAGCTCGCTCGATCAGCAGCATATCAGTCTGTTTCAGGCGCTCGAGAGTGAACACGCTGCTGTTTTACCGCAGCACGTGCAGAACTGGACCGGCGAGAGCGGGCTCTATGCAGAGATCGACTGGCATGGCGCACCGGAAGAGATCAACGCCTTTACCGCTGAGATTTATTACAACCATCTGCCGGCACTCGGTGTAGCGCGCCGGCCCGGTAAAGATCTGCTCAGGCTCGATTTGAAATACAGTACGCCACAATTGCTTCAGGGCACCTTTCATATTCCGGTTGCACTGGAATAAACAGCAAATTGTGCGGTGAAATGTGACAAACCGCACAATTTTATAAACCCTGCGCCGGTAGCGGCGTAAAATTCTGCTCCGAAGCCCGATCTGCCGCGTCACGCGCGGGTAGTACAGCATCAGGCTGGATAACGCTCTGCATTCCCGATCCGCTCCGGATCTTTAAATGAAACCCTAAATTATCATGCGACTTTTACCGGTGTTACTTTCCGCGACGCTTGCCGTTGTTTCCTCGCTGGCACACGCACAAATGGCTGAACCCTTTTCGCCCCCCGATGGCCTGCATCCGCACCAGCAGCGCTGCGCTCAGCAGGAAATTGTGGGTGATAATGCATTGCCTCAGTATGAAAACAGTGAGAATGCTCCACTCTGCTGCAGCGATCTGCACGTCTGACATCTTCCGCCCGTCGTTCTCTGCTGAAGCGGCAACCGCATTTTTCGACATTGTGTCCGGACGCGGTCACCGCTATCGTTTCGCCACGTAATGAGAATTATTTACATTAAATAAGCGTGGCGGCGCGAGCAGAGCGTGTTTCAGCCGCTGCCGGGAGAAGTGAAGTGTCACAGAAAAACAGTCGTGCACCACAGCGCGTGCGTAATGAGCTGCGCTTTCGTCATCTGACGGTAGCCAGCAAAATCCAGGTCGCCGGCGTGTTCTGGCGCATTGTGTTTACCGGAGCCGATCTGGCAGGCTTCCATTCACCCTCGTTTGACGATCATATCAAACTGTTTTTTCCGCCCGAACCGGGCTATGACCTCGCACTGCCGCAGATGGGAGAAGAGGGCATTATCTGGCCTGAGGGCGTTCGCCCCGCCGCGCGCGACTACACGCCGCTGGCGTTTAACGGTATTGATTCGCTGACGCTGGATTTCTATATGCATGATGATGGCGTGGCGAGTGGCTGGGCAGCGGCGGCTAAGCCTGGCGATCGGATTGCGATGGGCGGACCGCGCGGTTCCTGCATCATGCCGGCGGATTACGCCTGTCAGGTGTATGTCTGCGATGAAACCGGCCTGCCTGCTTTTAAGCGGCGTTACGCCGGGCTGCAGGCGCAGCGCGTTCACCTGCTGGCGTTTACGGATGCCGCTACCGGACACAGCTATCTGGGAGAGATGGAAGGGGTGACCGCTCACTGGCTGGGCAGCAACCGTATGGCAACTACCACGCCGGCGCAGCTGACAGCCGAACTGGCTGCCATCGATTTTACCGGGGGTGACTATTTTGTCTGGCTGACCGGGGAAGGAAACGCGGTGAAGCAGCTCAGCGACTATTTTACGCAGCAGCGCGGCGTTCATACGGATTTCATTCGCGCTGTCGCCTACTGGCATCAGAAATCACCTGAGAAGTAAGCCACGGCAGACGCATCGCCTGCCGGCAGACAGGGACGCGCTAACGCCGCCTGTCTGCATGGCCCAGCGAGCGATCCGGCCAGCAGTAGTCGCGTACGCGCTGTTTTAGCGTAACCGCATCCGGAAAGCCGCCGTCGCGTTTGCGCTCCCAGATAACCTGACCATCCACGCTGATCTCAAAGACGCCGCCGGTGCCGGGCTGCAGCGTGACCGCGCTGAGATCGTCGCTGAAGGTCTGCAGCAGCTCCTGAGCCATCCACGCGGAACGCAGCATCCAGTTGCACTGGGTGCAGTAGTGCAGGGTAATGGCGGGCTTAGACATCGGCAACGCCCTGACGGCAATCCACTATCAGCCGGCCGCGCACGTTGCCCGCCAGCAGCTGTTCGGCACCCGCCTGCGCTTCACTTAGCGGGATGATGCGGGTTATCTGCTGCAGCAGCGCGTTGTCGGCCTGTTCTGCCAGTCGCTGCCATACCTGCTGACGCAGCGGCTGCGGACACATAACGCTATCGATTCCGGCCAGCGTGACGCCGCGCAGAATAAACGGTGCCACGCTGCCCGGCAGATCCAGCCCCTGCGCCATTCCGCACGCGGCTACCACACCGTCGCGGCGCATCCCTGCCAGCACGTTGGCCAGCGTGTGGCTGCCCACGGTATCAATGGCGGCGGCCCAGCGCTCTTTTGCCAGCGGTTTACCCGGTTCGCTGAGTTCAGCACGATCGATTACCGCTGTGGCGCCCAGCGTATTGCACAGGTAGTCGCGCTCAGCCGCGCGTCCGCTGGCGGCGACCACTTCATATCCCTGGCGTGCCAGCAGGCTCACCGCAAAACTGCCCACGCCGCCGCTGGCGCCTGTCACCAGCACCGGGCCGTGCTGCGGGGTGATGCCCTGTTTTTCCAGCGCCATCACACAGAGCATTGCGGTGAATCCGGCCGTGCCTATCGCCATTGTCTGCTGCGGGCTCAGCGCATCCGGTACGCTGACCAGCCAGTCGCCTGAGACGCTGGCTTTCTGCGCCAGTCCGCCCCAGTGCTTTTCACCCACGCCCCAGCCGGTCAGCAGCGCCAGATCGTTCTGCTGCCAGGCCGGATGGCGGCTGTGGGTAACACGGCCAACAAAGTCGATGCCTGGTACCATAGGAAACTGGCGTACGACAGGCCCTTTATTACAGATGGCGAGCGCATCTTTGTAATTCAGTGTGGAGTAGCTGATATCAAGAATAACATCTTGATCGGGAAGCTGTTGCTCGGAGAGATCCTGCAGAGAGGTGCGGTACCCCTGCGTATCATTTTCAATGACTAATGCTTTGAACATGCCGCCTCCGGCGATGGGAAGTGTGTAGCCAATAGTACCCCTGATTGTGAGCAGCAGCAAAAAATGCCATTATCGCGACCGGCGGGTGCCCTGCACCGGTCACGCTGTTCCTTCCTGTGCCACTGGCACCCACTCATCCTGTTATGCCGGGGATTTGAGTTATGAACCCATTGAAAATTGCCGCCAGCGTGGCGATTGCACCAGGCCTGAGCCTGAATACCACCCGCGATGTTGTGACGCTCGACGCTACTGACTTTACCGACGTTGCCGCGGTTGTGCTCTCGCTGGCGGATACGCGCAGCGGCGTACTGATGCTGCTGCGTCAGACCGGATTTAATCTGCCGGTGTTTGTGGCTAACGCGTTTGATACCGCGGTGCTGGATCTGCCTGGCGTAACCGGCGAAATCAACGGCGCTCCTGAAGAGTGGCAGGCGCTGGAGCAGGCTGCGCGGGAGTATGAAGCGGCTCTGCTGCCGCCTTTCTTTGATACCCTGACGCGCTACGTCGATATGCAGAACAGCACCTTTGCCTGCCCGGGCCATCAGGGCGGCGCGTTTTTCCGTCGTCATCCCGCCGGACGGCAGTTTTATGACTTTTATGGTGAAAACCTGTTCCGCTCTGATATGTGTAATGCAGACGTCCGGCTGGGCGATCTGCTGATCCATGAAGGCTCGGCAAAGGACGCGCAAAAGTTTGCTGCCCGCGTCTTTAACGCCGACAAAACCTATTTTGTGCTGAACGGGACATCAAGCGCCAATAAAGTCGTCACCAATGCGCTGCTGACGCGCGGTGATCTGGTTCTGTTCGATCGCAACAACCATAAATCCAATCATCACGGCGCGCTGCTGCAGGCGGGTGCCACACCGGTCTATCTGGAGGCGGCGCGTAATCCGTTTGGCCTGATTGGCGGCATCGACGCGCACTGTTTTGATGAGGATTACCTGCGGGCAGAGATCGCACAGGTTGCCCCCGATCGCGCCCGCCAGGCGCGGCCATTCCGGCTGGCGATTATCCAGCTCGGCACCTATGACGGGACGGTGTATAACGCGCGTCAGGTGGTGGACCGCATTGGCCATCTGTGTGACTACATTCTGTTTGACTCCGCATGGCTCGGCTATGAGCAGTTTATTCCGCTGATGGCGGCGGGTTCACCGCTGACGCTGACCCTGACGGAAGAGGATCCAGGGATCTTTGTCACCCAGTCAGTACACAAACAGCTGGCGGGCTTTTCGCAGACCTCGCAGATCCATAAAAAAGATAATCATATCCGTGGTCAGCAGCGCTTTTGCCCGCACAAGCGGCTGAACAATGCGTTTATGCTGCACGCTTCAACCAGCCCGTTTTATCCGCTGTTTGCTGCGCTGGATATCAATGCGCGTATGCATCAGGGCGAGGCAGGGCGCAGCCTGTGGCACGACTGCGTCATACAGGGCATTGAGGCGCGTAAAGCGATCCTGCAGCGCTGCACCCTGATCAAACCGTTTCTGCCTGCTCAGGTACACGGCGCGCCGTGGCAGCAGGCTGACACCGCAGTTATCGCCCGCGATCCGGCATACTTCAGCTTTGAACCCGACGCGGAGTGGCACGGCTTCAGCGGCTATGCGCCAGGTCAGTATCAGATTGACCCCTGTAAGCTGCTGCTCACTACACCGGGTATCGACGCAGGCAGCGGCGCATACAGCGACTTTGGCATTCCGGCTACCATACTGGCGAACTATCTGCGTGAAAACGGCATTGTGCCGGAGAAGTGCGATCTGAACTCCATTCTGTTCCTGCTGACGCCGGCAGAGAGTGCGGAGAAGATGTCGCATCTGGTGGCGATGCTGGAGCAGTTTGAACAGCAGGTGCGCGAAGATGCGCCGCTGGCGGAAGTGCTGCCGAGCCTGTATCGCAAGCATGCGGAGCGCTATCGCGGCTATACGCTGCGCCGCCTCTGTCAGGAGATGCACGATCTCTACGTCAGTTTTGCCGTTAAAGATCTGCAGAAAGCGATGTTCCGCGCTGACTGTTTCCCGCCGATAGCGGTCAATCCGCAGGATGCACATCAGGCTTATATCCGTGGTGACGTAGAACTGGTGCCGGTCGCGGAAGCGGAAGGACGCATCGCGGCGGAAGGCGCCTTACCTTATCCTCCGGGCGTGCTGTGTGTCGTGCCTGGCGAGGTGTGGGGCGGGGCGGTACAGCACTACTTCCTGGCGCTGGAAGCGGGGATCAACCAGCTGCCGGGCTTTTCACCGGAGCTGCAGGGTGTGTATATCGCGGAACAGAGCAGCGGCTATAAGCAGCTGGTGGCGAATATGCTGGCGTAAGCGTATCGCGCCCTGACCCAATCGGGCAGGGCGCGACGATCCGGCACTTAATAGCGGTGATAGCTGCGCTGCGCCTGATTAACTTTGTAGAGATAACGGCGCGACTCGGCGGAGGGGTGGCTGGTGGTCAGCGTCTGATAGACATCGGCTGGCGACATGCCGTTGATCCGCGAGAATGCGCGATCTTTATCGCTGGAGAAGACGCGCAGTACGCTGCCGGCTCCCCCGTTATACGCGGTGATCACCGCATAACGGCGCGACGTGGGATCCTGAATGCCGCCCAGATAGCTTTTCTGCAGCAGCGACAGATAAGCCGTACCGGCATCGATGTTGTTTTCCGGGTCCAGCAGATAACTGCGGCTCGGCTTGCCCCATTTACCTTTCATGCGGAAGACATCAACGCCGGCAGTATGCTGCACCACCTGCATCAGCCCCAGCGCATCAGCGTGGCTGACCGCATAGGGGTTAAAGCTCGACTCAGTCTGCATAATCGCCAGAATCAGTGAGGCATCGACACCATACTGCTCAGCAGATTTGCGTACCATCGGCAGATATTTATGCGCACGCTTGTCGAGATGGTTTGGCACCATAGGAATGGTTACCGACCAGATCACATGCAGCCCGGCGGTGCGTTTTTGCAGTTTATTCTGGATCAGGTAGTCCGCAAAGCTGGCGGCGCGCCCCTGCCAGCGAATGGGCTGACCGGTATTATCCAGCACCTGGCCATACAGCAGCGGCTCTTTACTGATCTTAATATCGTTGGCGTCAGAGTAGAGATCGACATTACCCGGATCGTCGCCGATCAGCAGGGTGGTGACGATCGCCTGACGCAGACTGGCCATGGGATCGGTACCGGAGATGGTCTCAATCGTGATACTACCTTTGTCGAAGTTAATGTGACTGCGGGTGTAGTAGCTGTCACTGTACTTCACATAATCTTTCGGCCCGGCGATGAGGACTTCATTAATGCCCCAGATATTTTCAATATTGGCGGCAAACTGCCCCATCAGAATGTCAAAGCCGTTGGTATCTTTCACCCACTCTTCGTGATACTGCGATTTTTTTTGTCCGGAGCAGGAGATCAATAGCGGCGCGATCGCCAGCAGGGCTATCAGTTTTTTATTCATCGTGAATCTGTGCCTGACTCAAAAAAGCGGGCCTCAAAGGAAGGCCCGGAACGGTTATTTTTCTGGCGGGGTAAAACCTTCGATATGCACATCTTTGCCTTCAAACAGGAAATTGACCATCTCCTTTTCCAGCACTTTGCGATCTTCCGGATTCATCATGTTGAGCTTTTTCTCGTTGATCAACATGGTCTGTTTCGACATCCACTGCTGCCAGGCTTCTTTAGAAATCTCATTATAGATGCGCTTGCCCAGCTCACCGGGATAGAGCTGAAAATCCTGGCCCTCAGCGTCACGCTGCAGATAGGTACAAAAAATAGTGCGGCTCATTACTCTTCCTCTTTAATCGCGCGCGATGACAGTGACAGTTGCTGCGGATGGCGTAATTCATGCAGTAAACGCTCTACCGGGGCAGCAAGGCCCACTGACGGTGGTTGCGCTAAGTTATACCAGAGACCGCCAGCTTCATCCATCAGCGACCCCGCGGATGGCCCTGCCAGCCACATAGGCACAATATCCAGATGGAAATGGCTGAAGGTATGGCGAAATGCGGTGAGCGGCTGAGGATCGCCGGTGATACCGTGCTGTGTCAGCCACTCCCGCAGTGCATCCTCGCTGGAAAACTGGGGAAAACAGTAAAGACCGCCCCACAGTCCCACCGGCGGACGCTGCGCCAGCCAGACGTTATCGCCATCCTGCATCAGCAAAAACCAGCCGCTGCGTACCGGCAGAGTGACTTTGGGCTTTTTGCCCGGATAGTCAGCCCAGCTCTGGCTGGCATACGCTTCACAGCCGCTATTAAGCGGGCAGATTTCACACTTTGGTCGCGAGCGGGTGCAGACCAGCGCGCCGAGATCCATCATCGCCTGATTAAACTGGCTGACACCCTGCGCTGGCGTCACTGCTTCGCTAATCTGCCACAGCTGCTTTTCGACCTCTTTTTTGCCAGGCCAGCCACCGATTGCGTAACAGCGCGCCAGCACGCGTTTGACGTTGCCATCCAGAATCGGAAAATGCAGGCCAAGCGACAGTGAAAGGATCGCCCCGGCGGTCGAGCGACCCACGCCCGGCAGGGCAGCAATTGCCGTGAAGTCCGGCGGGAACTCACCGCCGTGCTGATCCACGACCTGTTTAGCCGCTTTATGCAGGTTGCGCGCCCGCGCATAGTAGCCGAGGCCGGTCCAGAGATGCAGCACTTCATCCAGCGGCGCGGCAGCGAGATCGCGCACGGTGGGAAAACGTGCCATAAAACGGTCAAAATAGGGGATTACCGTGGCAACCTGCGTCTGCTGCAGCATGACCTCTGAAAGCCACACTTTGTAGGGCGTCTTTTCCAGCTGCCACGGCAGCGTTTTACGGCCAAAGCGGTCATACCACTTCAGCACCTGTTGCGCGAATTGCGACGCCTGCATCATATGAAGGAAATTTTCCGTGTTTACTCTACAATCAGGCAGGAATTGCAGCACAGAGCGTCAGGGGTGTAAACCGGAAGATTGCAAAGGCTTGCTTCTGACCTTTAACTTTGCATAATGCCCGTTTCCCCGAACAGGCTAACCAGCAGGCTTCAACATGATAAATGACGTCATCACTCCGGAATTTGATGAAAACGGGCGGCCGCTGCGCCGTATCCGCAGCTTCGTACGCCGCCAGGGGCGGTTAACGAAAGGTCAACAGCTCGCGCTGGATCAATACTGGCCGGTGATGGGCGTGGAGTATCAGCCCGCGCCGCTGGACATGACCGCGCTGTTCGGGCGCGACGCACCGCTGGTGCTGGAGATCGGTTTTGGTATGGGTGCCTCACTGGTGACCATGGCGCAAAACAACCCGCAGCAGAATTTCCTGGGCATTGAAGTGCATGCGCCAGGCGTGGGTGCCTGCCTGGCATCGGCAAAAGAAGCGGGCGTAGAGAATCTGCGGGTCATGTGTCATGACGCGGTAGAAGTGCTGGAGCATATGATCCCGGATAACTCCCTGCGCATGGTGCAGCTTTTCTTCCCCGATCCGTGGCATAAAGCGCGTCACAATAAACGTCGTATTGTGCAGGCGCCGTTTGCTGAGCTGGTTCAGCGCAAGCTGAAGCTCGGCGGCGTATTCCATATGGCCACCGACTGGGAAGATTACGCTACTCATATGCTGGAAGTCATGAACAGCGTGGCGGGTTACGTTAATCAGTCAGCCACCCAGGATTACGTGCCGCGTCCTGAGACGCGTCCGTTGACTAAATTTGAGCAGCGCGGGCAGCGACTGGGCCATGGCGTGTGGGATTTGATGTTTGAGAGGGTAAAATAATGGCCGTACAGCGTAGTCGTCGTTTACGTAAGAAACTGCATATTGATGAGTTTCAGGAACTGGGTTTCTCCGTAGCATGGCGTTTTGCCGACGGAACCACTGAAGAGCAGATTGATGCCACGCTGGATCAGTTTATCACTGAGGTGATCGATCCAAACGGTCTGGCCTATGACGGCAGCGGCTATCTGGTGTGGGAAGGTCTGGTCTGCCTGCAGCAGACCGGAAAGTGCACCGATGAGCACCGTGAGCAGGTGCGCAAGTGGCTGGAAGGGCGTGAATTGTCTGATATCCAGATAACGGAACTCTTCGACGTCTGGTGGGACTAAGCTGTAGTGCGACATGCGGGTGCGCATTTCTGCGCACCCTGTACTGCACTGCGCCAGGGGCGCATTAATGCGCCCCCTGTGATGTAATGCGCCCCCTGCGATGTAATGTGCCGCCGGGTCGCCATTGGAACATCGCGCCGGCACGCAAAACCTGTAGGGGCGCCATTAATGGCGCCCGTTGAAACACTGCACCAGGGGCGTATTAATGCGCCCCCTGTGATGTAATGTGCCGCAGGGTCACCATTCATGGCGACCGCGCCATTGACCGCACAATACTCACCCCGCACAGCATATTCAGGAGATTTCATGATTCGTAAGGCTCTTTTTGCTGCGCTGCTGGTGACCGCCGCGCAGGCACACGCTGACTACCAGTGCAGCGTTAACCCGCAGGATGATGTGGTGATCACCGCGCAAAGCGTTCAGGTTGTCGGCAGCAACGGCAATCTCACGATAACTCCCCAGGGTGATGTCACCTTTAACGGCAAAGCAGTCAGCGTTGATAATGCGGCACGTCAGCAGGCGATTGATTACCAGAATGCACTGCGTCGTGATTTACCGTGGGTCAACAGCGGCGCAAAAACGCGCCTTGAGCGCGGACGCGCCGCACTGGATAACGTGATCGTTGAGAAGCTGGGCAGCGACAGCAACGTACGCAACCGCCTGACCACGCTGGATGGCCAGCTGAAACAGCAAATGAACCGCATCATTGAGCAGCGCCAGGATGGCCTGACGTTTCACCATCAGGCGATAAACCAGGTGCGCGCTGACGGGCAGAAGCTGGTACAGAGCACGCTGGGTGGCGTACTGCAGGATAGCCTGAATGAGATGGGCACGCAGCAGGCGACCAGCGGTGGTAATCCACTGCAGGCGCTGATGGGCAACCTGGGGGGGCTGCAGCAGTCGATTCAGACGGAGTGGAATAACCAGGAGCGGGATTTCCAGAACTTTGGCCATGAGGTCTGTAACCGGGTCATCGCACTGGAAAATCAGCGTAAAACGCTGGTGAAAAGTATTAACAAGTAAAGCAAGAGCGGCCACCGGGCCGCTCTGATTACATAAACAGTTCCAGCAACGAGTTCAGAAAGAGTTTGCCCTTCTCCGTGATCTGCCACTCGCTGGCGCTCTCTGTGACATAGCCTGCGGCGATAGCCTGATCCATTTGCGCGCGGATCGCCTGCTCATCCAGCCCGGTATAGCGCTGAAACTCCACGCGCGGTGCCGCTTCCAGCAGCCGGAACCGGTTCATAAAGAACTCAAACGGCTTATCTTCGTTTGCCACCTCATGCTGTTTATCAAGGTAGTTGCCCTTCATAAAGCCACGCGGGTGTCGGGTTTTTACCGTCCGCACAATGCGACCATCAGGCTGCGTCAGCTTGCCGTGTGCACCGCAGCCGATACCGAGGTAATCCCCGAAGCGCCAGTAGTTGAGGTTGTGCTCACAGCGATAGCCCGGTTTCGCGTAGGCTGACGTTTCATACTGCTGATAGCCGGCAGCCGTCAGCAGCTGGTGTCCCTGCTCGTAGATATCCCACAGCGCATCATCATCCGGCAGCTGCGGCGGTCGGGAACCAAACAGCGTGTTCGGCTCAATGGTCAGCTGATACCAGGAGAGGTGCGGCGGGTTAAGCGCAATCGCCTGCCGGAGATCGTCCAGCGCCTCTTCCAGCGACTGGTCGGGCAGACCATGCATCAGGTCCAGATTAAAACTGCGCAGCCCAAGCGCGGCGGCCAGTTCGGCGGCGCGCTTCGCCTCCTGCGGGCCATGAATACGCCCCAGCCGCTCCAGCTTCTGCGGGCTAAAGCTCTGCACGCCGATGGAGATGCGATTGATCCCCGCGGCCTGATAGCCGCTGAAGCGATCGGCTTCTACCGTGCCGGGGTTCGCTTCCATAGTGATTTCCGCATCAGCCGCCAGCGGCAGGCGTGCCCGCACGCCATCCATCAGCGTCTGCATTGCGTGACTGCTCAGCAGGCTTGGCGTGCCCCCGCCGATAAAGATCGTGCGCACCTCCCGTCCGGCGGTCAGAGGCAGATCCTGCTCAAGGTCCTGCAACAGATGCTGCACATACTCCAGATGCGGGACTTCACCTTTCAGTGCGTGCGAGTTGAAGTCGCAGTAGGGGCACTTCTGTACGCACCACGGAATATGGATGTAGAGGCTCAGCGGCGGTAACTCAGCCATTGCGCATCGCATCCAGCAGCAGCGTTAACGCTTTACCCCGGTGAGAGACGGCGCGCTTCTCCTCTTTGCTCAGTTCAGCCGCGGTTTTACCCAGTGCCGGCACAAAGAAGATAGGATCGTAGCCAAAGCCGCCTTCACCGGCCGCCGTACGGGTAATTTCGCCCGCCCAGCTGCCGTGGAAGACCAGCGGCACCGGGTCAGCGGCGTGACGCACATAGACCAGTACACAGTGGAACTGCGCCTGACGCGCGCCATCCGGCACACTCTCCAGCGCCAGCAGCAGTTTCTCCAGATTTTGCTGGTCGCTGGCCTCTGCGCCAGCATAGCGGGCGGAGTAGATGCCCGGCGCGCCGCCCAGCGCATCCACGGCCAGACCGGAATCATCCGCGATAGCCGGCAGGCAGGTTATCTGTGCCGCATGACGCGCCTTCAGCAGCGCATTTTCAATGAACGTCAGACCCGTCTCTTCGGCTGAGTCCACACCGAGTTCAGTCTGCGCCACGATATCCAGGCCAAAATCAGCGAGCAGGCCGGCCAGTTCGCGAACCTTGCCGGGATTACCGGTTGCGAGAACAACTTTTTGCATAACAGTTCCAGATTAACAAATTACAGCAGATACCAGAGACCCGGGAACAGGTCCATGCCAAGGAAATTCAGCGCGTAGAGCACCAGAATCACAATCATGGCGGAGAAGTCGATACCGCCCATAGCGGGCAGCATACGGCGGATAGGTGCCATCAGCGGCTCGGTAAGCTGTACCAGCACATAATCCAGCGGGCCGCGCCCCTGACTGATCCAGCTCATCAGCGAGCGAATGATAATGACCCAGAACACCAGATTACCGGCTGACTTCAGCAGCGACAGCAGCCCCACCAGCAGATTAGTAGGATCAACCGAGAAGGCGCCAACCTGAATCAGCAGCAGAATCGGATACTTCAGCGTGGTCAGCACAAACGCCAGCAGCAGCGAGGCGGTATCGATGGGGCCGATAGCGGGCAGCACGCGGCGCAGCGGTTTGATCACCGGCTGCGTAATCTTCACCACAAACTGCGCCAGCGGGTTGTAAAAATCGCAGCGCGACCACTGCATCCAGATACGCAGCAGCAGTACCATGACGTAGAGATCGATCAGCGTTTTGACTAAAAACGTCAGTGTTAACATGGAGTTCCTCAGTTATTGTTGTGAAGGTCGCGCATAATCCCGCGCGCCAAACAGGGCGGTGCCAATTCTTACCATGGTGCTGCCTGCCGCGATCGCCGCTTCCATATCGTCGCTCATGCCCAGTGAGAGCGTATCAATAGCGGGATAAGCGTGCTGCAGCGCATGAAACGCGCTGGCCATCTGCTGGCAGACCGCCAGCTGGTGCGCATAATCCTGTTCCGGAGCAGGAATCGCCATCAGACCGCGCAGGTGTAAGCGGGGCAGGGCGGCGATAGCCGCGGCCAGCGCCGGAACAGCCTCCAGCATGATGCCAGATTTACTGTTTTCGTCACTGATATTTACCTGAATTAACACGTTCAGCGGCGGCAGATGCGCCGGACGCTGATCGTTAAGCCGCTGCGCAATACGCAGGCGATCAACGGTATGACACCAGGCAAAATGTTCAGCGACCAGACGGCTTTTGTTGGATTGCAGCGGGCCGATAAAGTGCCACTGCAGATCGCCCTCTGCCGTCAGCGCCATTATTTTCTCTACCCCTTCCTGTACGTAGTTTTCGCCAAACGCACGCTGCCCGGCGGCAACCGCTTCTGCGACAGCGCTCGCAGGTTTGGTTTTGCTGACCGCAAGCAACGTGATCTCTTCTGGCGCCCGGCCGCAACGCACGGCAGCGGCAGCGATACGGTCGCGTACCTGATGTAAGTTGTGCTCAATGGAAGTCATAGTCAGGAGAAATAAATGGATTTAGATGAAATTGTGGCCCTTAGTGTAAAGCATAACGCCGCCGATCTGCACCTGTGCAGCGGACATTTACCGCACTGGCGGCGGCAGGGCGTGCTGGAACCGGTGCCGCAGCAGCTGCCGCTGCCGTCCGGGTGGCTGGAGACGTTTGTCACGCAGTTTCTCAGCGCTGCGCAGCAGTCAGAACTTGATGTTACCGGACAGGCTGATTTTGCCCTGACGCTCAGCAGCGGCGTACGGCTGCGTGCCAATCTTTTCACCCAGCGTCACGGATTGTCACTGGCGCTGCGGCTGATTGCGCAGACGATCCCGCCGCTGGCGCAGCTGCGCCTGCCGCCAGCCGTGCAGCAGCTCCTGCAGCTGCAGGATGGACTGGTGCTGATCAGCGGCGCAACCGGCAGCGGCAAGTCGACCACGCTGGCCGCACTGGTACAGGCGCTGAACCAGCAGCAGGCGCGGCACATCATCACGCTGGAAGATCCGATCGAGTTTGTGCACCGGAGTCAGCGCTCGCTGATTCAGCAGCGTGAAGTGGGAACGCACTGCCTCTCTTTTCAGCACGGGCTGAAAGCGGCGCTGCGTGAAGATCCTGACGTGATACTGCTGGGCGAACTGCGCGACAGTGAAACAATCCGCCTGGCCCTGACCGCGGCTGAGACCGGACATCTGGTGCTGGCCACGCTGCATACCCGTAGCGCGGCGCAGGCGGTTGATCGTCTGGTGGATGTCTTTCCGGCCGAAGAAAAAAATCTGGTGCGTACGCAGCTGGCGGGCAGTCTGAAAGCGGTAGTGGCACAGCGGCTGGTGGCGGCGAAAGCGGGCGGGCGTGTCGCGCTGTATGAAGTACTGATTGCCACGCCTGCGGTAGCCAGCCTGATCCGCGAAGGCAAAGGGCATCAGCTGCCGGGCGTGCTGCAGACCGGCGCGCAATCTGGCATGCAGACCTTTGCGCAGAGCGAGCTGGCACGCCGCGCGGAGGGCATTATTGACCAGGCAAGCGGGTAGCTGACCTGAAGCAGCAGTCACGCTGCAACAGCAGTGCGCCCGGCCAGCGCCGGGTACACTCGCTGAGCGGCACGTTATCCATCGCCTTTACGCCGCTATCAGCGTCAGTGGGTTTCGAACCAGTCCTGCAGAATAATCACGGCTGACTGAGAATCGACCTGTCCTTTCTGCAGCGCACGAAAGCCACCGCGCTCAAAGAGATCGGCGCGCGCCTCAACGGTACTGAGGCGCTCATCCTGCAGCTCAACGCGTACACCAAAGCGGCCGTGCAGGCGACTCGCAAATTTGCGCGCGCGGGCAGTCAGCGGCTGTTCGGTGCCGTCCATGTTCAGCGGCAGGCCGACCACCACATAGTCGGGCTGCCACTCCTTCAGCAGTTTCTCAATCAGATTCCAGTCTGGCGTGCCGTCCTGTGCTTTTAGCGCCGTCAGCGGACGTGCGGTGCCGGTGAGCTGCTGACCCACGGCAACGCCAATGCTTTTGGTGCCAAAATCAAAGCCGAGCAGCGTTGCATTCTGCATCAGGCGTGTCCCGCATCGCTGGTCATATTATGAATATCAACACCCATACTGCGGGCGGCTTCGCGCCAGCGTCCGGCAATCGGCGTATGGAATAAAATATGCGTATCAGCCGGGGTGGTAAGCCAGGCATTTTCCAGCAGCTCGTTCTCCAGCTGATCTTTTTCCCAGGCGCAGTAGCCAAGTGCGACCAGCACATTCTCCGGCTGCTGCGCTGTGCCGATCGCTTCCAGCACATCACGCGAGGTCGTGATCACGGTGTTGTCTGAGATGCGAATACTGGAGGCATAAGTATGCTGCGCAGAGTGCAGAATAAAACCGCGATCTTCCGCCAGCGGGCCACCGGCAAATACCGGTTTATCGAGCTTAATCGCCGGATCGCGCTCTGACGGAGTGATTTTTAGTTTCTTCAGAATACCTTCTACCGTCAGGTTCTCCATCGGTTTATTAACAATCAAACCCATTGCACCCTCTTCATTATGCTCGCAGATATAGACAACAGAGCGTTTGAACAGAGGGTCCTGCAGAGAGGGCATCGCTATCAAAAAATGATGCTGTAAATTCATTGTCACTCATTTACCGAAGAGAACCGGCGCCAGTGCGGCAGCGCCGGTATCAAAGGGGTTAGGGAGTTTGCACTCCGGCTGCGTCCTCAGCCCAGACGTTTTTCGATTGCGTCCATCAGCATACCGGTAACCGAAATCGGGAACGCCGCTTCAATTTCCCGTACGCAGGTTGGGCTGGTGACATTCACTTCAGTAAGTTTATCACCGATGATATCCAGGCCAACAAAAATCAGCCCCTTCGCTTTCAGCGTGGGGCCGACGCGCCGTGCAATTTCCCAGTCGCTGTCAGAAAGCGGACGCGCTTCGCCGCGACCACCGGCGGCAAGATTGCCGCGCGTTTCGCCGCCCTGCGGAATACGCGCCAGACAGTAAGGCACGGGCTCGCCATCCACGACCAGGACACGCTTATCGCCCTCTTTAATCGCCGGCAGATAATTTTGCGCCATACAGAAAAACTGGCCATGGTTGGTCAGGGTTTCTGTAATTACGCCAAAGTTGGCATCATCCTGCTTAACGCGGAAGATCGATGCGCCACCCATGCCGTCGAGCGGCTTCAGAATGACATCACCGTGCTCCTGCCAGAAAGCGCGCAGCTGCTCTTTATTGCGGGTGACCAGCGTATCCGGCGTCAGATCCGCAAACCATGCAGTATAGAGCTTTTCGTTACAATCGCGCAGGCTCTGCGGCTTGTTTACAATCAGCGTACCCTGCTCCTCAGCCCGCTCCAGCAGATAGGTCGCGTAGATAAACTCGGTATCAAAAGGCGGATCTTTACGCATCAGCACAACATTGAGATCGGCCAGCGGAATCGTCTGCTCGCTGCCGAACTCATACCACTGCGAAGCATTCTGCTCCACGCTCAGCAGACGCGTACGGGCGTAAGTCACGCCACCGCGCAGAGAGAGGTCGCCCATCTCCATGTAATGAATTTCGTAGCCACGACGCTGTGCTTCCAGCAACATGGCGAAGCTGGTGTCTTTTTTAATATTGATGGACGAAATCGGGTCCATCACAATGCCAAGCTTAATCATTATTCTCTCCTCAGAGGGGATATCAGCGACGTCCTTCCATGCGAAAGCGTCGTGCTGTTTAGTAGTCTGCGTCTCTTTTACGGCCAGAATTATCCCTTAACCGAGATCGCCAAACCTCACCTGAAGTGCCGTTATCGCGGTGAGGGCAGTGGTTTCCGTGCGCAGAACGCGCGGCCCCAGCAAAATATCTGTAAAGCCCTGCTGCGCCGTCATGGCGATCTCTTCAGCAGATAAACCCCCTTCAGGGCCAATCAGCAGCCGCACCCGTTCAACCGGGTGTGGCAGGGTGTTGATACTGTGGCTGGCACGCGGATGAAGATTCAGTCTGACGCCCTCATCAGCCTCTGCACACCAGGCTTCCAGCGTCATCGCCTCCCGAATCAGCGGCACGCGGTTGCGGCCACACTGCTCGCAGGCGGCAATAGCAATCTTTTGCCACTGCTGGATCTTCTTTGCCAGTCTTTCTGCATCCAGCTTCACGCCACAGCGCTCAGAAAACAAGGGCGTAATCACGTTTACGCCCAGCTCTATCGATTTCTGGATGGTGAATTCCATTTTTTCACCACGCGACATCACCTGGCCCAGATGTAAATGCAAGGGCGATTCCCGGTCATCAGGCTGACCGCTAAGAACCCTTACTTTTACACGCTTTTTATCCGCCTGGGTGATTTCGGCGTTAAAAGTCAGATTAGTGCCATCAAACAGTTCAAGCATCTGCCCGGCGCCCATGCGCAGTACGCGGCCAACGTGGTTAGCGGCATCATCTTCAAGAAAGATTTCACTGTCGACAGAGAGCGGTTCGGGGTGATAAATGCGGGGTATACGCATGCGGTTCCTGCCAGCGTTATTGCCGCATCCCGTGATGCGGCGCAAAAATAATAAGCTAGTTTAGGGTAGCGCTTTTAGCGCTGGCAAGCGCGCTGTACATACGGATTATGATTTCCCTGTACCTGAGCAATGCGGCTGTCGCGCTCGCACTCCCAGACGCTGACCGGATAGAGCTTGTCCCAGGCGCTGAACAGCTGCGTTTGCTGGCGCGAGAGACGCAGCTGATAACGATCGCGCATGTAAAAGTAGGTGCGCGCGATGGCGCCGCGCGCGCGGGCTGGCGGTTCAGCCAGTTTCTGTTTGAAGTCGACTTTCATCGCACACTGGCCGTAAGGCTGCTCGCCACCGTTCCACTGGCTGTACTGGAAATTGTTGCGGTCGCCGTTAACCTCGCCGATGGCGGGCTGAAGATTATGCAAATCGCTCTCTATACGGCGGTACACCGGATCTTTGGCGCAGTTTTTTCGTCCACCCTCCTGCCAGCACTGGCGCTGATGGCCAAATTCCCACGCCGGAACCACATGCTCCCATTCGATGCGCCCGGCGCGGTTGGCATTTTTTCGTACGCTATAGCCGCAGCTTTTAAGATCCGGTACACCTTTTTTCCCGTGCCAGCTGATTGTGCAGCCGCAGTAGAAGTCGGGCGCATCCGCATTGATTTGCGAAGCCACCACTTTTGCCTGGCGAAAATTATTCTGATGAAACGAAGAGAAGCTGAGGCTATACGCGCTAAGCGGTGCCAGCAGCAGGGGAAGAAGTAACAGCGTTTTGCGAGACATATTCCAGAAATTTACCCGATACCCGAAAAAGGGCGGCAGGGTAGCAGAATGACCGGAGCGGGGAAATGGGATTAGCGCGCTATATGTTGCTGAATTCGCCAGGCTGCAGCAGTGAGCCACAGCGGACACAACGATAGTCACTTTCACCGCGCAGCACGCGATTATGCCGGCGCACGGTAAGCTGATGCTGCTGACAGCTGCAGCGATAGGCGAAGGTATTGGTACGCACTGAGTTCAGGGCAAACTGATGCGTACGGCGTGCCGGTACGCCCAGCACCGTCTCCATCATCCACTTCCACTCTTTGCCATGCGGCGCGACGCGCCCGAAGCGCTTCCACACCAGCAGATGCGCCAGCTCATGCGGCACGACTTCATCGGTGAACGCCTGCAGGTTTTCCTGCAGCAGCACCGGGTTCAGCCGGATCTCCCACTTCTCCAGCCAGGCTGTGCCCGCCGCGGTGCCGCGCTGCTGATAAAGCAGCGCGGGTTCATCAAACGTGCATTCAAGGCGCTGTGCGGCAAGCTGCAAAAAGTGCCGCAGCGATCGCATGACCGCCTGCTGAAAGGCAACAGGTACGCGGGAAGTTTTCATGGCGCGCAGCATACCATACGCTGCGCTGGCGCGGCAGAGCACTGTCGCGGCCATAAAAAAGGGCCGCCCGCAGGCAGCCCTCATCACTCAGAAGACGATTACTGCTGACCGATATCGCGCAGCTTCTTCCCTGCCATCAGGTTACGCTCAATGTGCTCCAGTGAGACGTTTTTGGTCTCCGGGATCAGCACCAGCGTCAGGACAATAAAGAACAGATTGAGGCCGGCATAGACCCAGAAGGTCGGTGCGTTGCCCAGCGTGTTCAGCATAGTCAGGAAGGTAGCGCCCACGATCATATTGGCGATCCAGTTCGTGGTGGTCGAGACGGTGATCCCGAAATCGCGTCCTTTCAGCGGCTGAATTTCAGAGCAGAGCACCCAGATCAGCGGGCCGGCAGACATCGCAAAGCCAATGATAAACATCAGCAGCATCGCCACGGCGAAGTACTGTGCGCCCTGCGAGTGGATGCCGAGGTGCAGCATGGTTCCGAGAACGCCCATACCGGCCGCCATGACCATAAAGCCCAGCACCAGCGTCGGCTTACGGCCCCAGCGATCGACCAGACCGATAGCGATGAAGGTCGCCAGGACGTTGACCAGACCAACAATCACCGTACCCCACATCTGCTGCGTGGTGTTAGCGAAGCCGGCAATTTCAAAAATCTTCGGCGCGTAATACATAATGACGTTCATACCGGTGAACTGCTGCATGACCTGCAGCAGCACGCCAAGGAACACCGCACGACGGAAGTTGCTATTGCCCTGGAACAGCTGCCAGCCAGACTGTTTAACTTTCAGGCTTTCACGGATCTCATCCAGCTCGCGTTTGGCCTGCTCGCTGGTATCACGCAGGCGATCGAGTACGCGCTGCGCATCACGGAAGTTACCTTTCGCAGCCAGCCAGCGCGGGCTGTTTGGCAGGAAGAAGACGCCTACCAGCAGCAGAATCGCAGGGATGGTGATCACGCCCAGCATCCAGCGCCATTCTCCGGAGGCACTGAACGCGGTATCAGAGAGGTAGGCACCCAGAATACCGATGGTGATCATCAGCTGATAGAGTGAAATCATACTGCCGCGAATTTTCTCTGGTGCAATTTCAGAGAGATAGAGCGGAGCGGTGTAAGAAGCCACGCCAACAGCCAGGCCCAGCACAACGCGGGCAGCAATCAGCATCTCCGGGTTGGGCGCCATAGCGGACCACAGCGACCCGATAACAAACAGGACAGAGCCGGCCATCAGGCTCTTTTTACGACCCAGGTGCGATGACATCCAGCCGCTGCCGATTGCACCGACCGCCGCGCCAAACATCATTGAGCTGACAATCCACTCCTGCTGATGGGCAGTGACGTTGAAATCTTTAGCGATAAAGGGCAGGGCACCTGCGATGACACCGATATCCAGCCCGAACAGCAGGCCGGCTAACGCCGCCAGAAAGCAGACAAACAGGGTCATCGCCTTGTTTGAGGTTCTGCTTTTGTGAGTATTACCAGGCATAAAGCCTCCGAAAGTTATTTGTCTTGTTTTTTATTAATGCTAAGAGACCTGTACACGATAAAAAGTGAGGGCGATCACATCAATGTAACCGCTTACACACGCCGAAACCCTGTAATCCAGCATTTTTTGCCCGGAACAGTCTCTTCGCCAGTAAGGTATAGCACCCTACAAGTTTCTGACATCGCTTTAAATATTGCCTATCAGACGACGCTGAAAATAACGCATTTTCAGAGTGATGACTACGCTGAAAAATCTCTAAATTACAGATAAAAAAAGAGTTTTAGAATGTAATCGTTAACACTTTGTTATCACAGCGGTGAGTAGAGTGTAGTCAGTGAAAAATTTTATGCCTGAGAAAGCCGGAGGCCGGCCAGTACGAAGGATCTGGCACGGTACGCAGGCGCATTACGCAGGGGGCGCATTACGTAGGGAGCGCATTACGTAGGGGGCGCATTACGTAGGGGGCGCATTCATGCGCCCCTGGGTTCAGGTGATGTACGCGGCCAGGGCGGCATAAATG
>NZ_DGLH01000003.1:28619-98641 GCF_002387285.1 Pantoea sp. UBA4549
CAGGTGATGCATGCGGCCAGGGCGGCATAAATGCCGCCCCTACAATGGCACGGCACGCAGGGGGCGCATTCATGCGCCCCTGGGGTCAGGTGATGCACGTGGCCAGGACGGCATAAATGCCGCCCCTGGAATCAGATGATTTACGAAATCAGAGCGGCGGGGTACGTTCAGGCACAAAAAAGCCCGCTCAGAGCGGGCTATTACATAAAGGAGTGCGCTTACAGGCCGGCGGCTTCGCGCAGCAGGGCGGCTTTATCGGTCTGCTCCCACGGGAAGTGCTCGCGACCAAAGTGACCGTAGGCGGCGGTCTCTTTATAGATAGGTTTCAGCAGATCCATCATCTGAATGAGACCATAAGGGCGCAGGTCAAAGAATTCACGAACCAGCAGCGTCAGCTGTTCGGTCGCCACTTTTTCAGTGCCAAAGGTTTCTACCATGATTGACGTTGGCTCTGCCACGCCGATAGCGTAGGAAACCTGAATCTCACAGCGATCGGCCAGGCCGGCAGCAACAATGTTTTTTGCCACGTAGCGCGCTGCATAGGCTGCAGAGCGGTCAACTTTTGACGGATCTTTACCGGAGAAAGCACCGCCACCGTGACGAGCCATACCGCCGTAAGTATCCACAATGATTTTACGGCCAGTCAGGCCACAGTCACCCATTGGTCCGCCAATAACGAAGCGACCGGTTGGATTGATATGGTATTTAGTGCTGGCGTTGATCCACTCAGCGGGCAGTACCGGCTTAATGATCTCTTCCATTACGGCTTCACGCAGATCGGCCTGAGAAACCTCTTCCGAATGCTGGGTTGAGAGCACGACAGCGTCGATACCAACAATTTTGCCACCGTCATACTGGAAAGTGATCTGGCTTTTGGCATCCGGACGCAGCCACGGCAGTGCGCCATTTTTACGCACTTCGGCCTGACGCTGCACCAGACGGTGCGCATAGGTCACCGGCGCGGGCATCAGCACATCGGTTTCGTTGGTTGCGTAACCAAACATCAGGCCCTGATCGCCTGCACCCTGTTCCAGCGGATCGGTACGGTCTACGCCCTGATTAATATCAGGTGACTGCTTGCCAATAGCGCTCAGTACGGCGCAGGAGTTGGCATCAAAGCCCATATCAGAATGAACATAGCCGATCTCACGTACGGTGTTGCGGGTGATCTCTTCGATATCGACCCAGGCGCTGGTGGTGATTTCACCGCCCACCAGTACCATACCGGTTTTGACGTAAGTTTCGCAGGCCACGCGCGCTTTAGGATCCTGTTCGAGGATGGCATCCAGCACGGCATCGGAAATTTGGTCAGCGATCTTATCAGGATGTCCTTCTGATACGGACTCAGATGTAAAAAGGTGTTTAGCCATTCTGTTCTTTACCTTAGAAATGGGTTGAATTCGACTGCATAGCGCCAGTGAAAAACCTGCTTAGCGCCCCTTCAGGCAAAGCCACGAGCAGCAGGGAGTGTCAGCACGCCAGGCTCACACCGCCTGGAACTTATTCAGTTTAGATGGAAAACCATCTGGACGGCTATTTTAGGTTACCCGATGTGCATTTTACCAGAGCTTTTTCTGATTCCGGTTGTTTCAAAAAGCGGCTTGCTGGAAGCTTTTGCTGACAGCGCGCGCAGGGCGGGGACAAAGATTTTGCAATTTTACGCGGCTGGCGGTATAAAACGCCGCTATTGTTGCCAGAACGCCGTCAGGCGTTGCACGATCAGATACCGTGTCTGATTTTTTTCCGCTCCGTTTCCGCATGCTGCCCGCAGGCGCTGGAGGTGAGTAAAGTAATGAACCGTCCCGATCTGCTCTCTGGTTCACAGCGCATATTTTGCGCGCTGGCCTCTCTTTCTGCTGTTCACTCTTCCTGTTCTTTCTGTCGATGTTTGCCGTCGTGCAATCACCCTTGCGACACGCATAGCCACTAAACTGCGGCTGATATCAGACGCCGGCACGCGTGCACGGTTTACCCTCGCAGCCATACCAAATCCGCACGGATTTTTACTGACTGCAGCGCGATGTTTTACACTTACTGGCAGTAACACCTAGGGCAACCTGATGAGGCGGGACACGCAGGATGAATAAGTTTTTAGCCGCAAACGCACCAGCAGTACCTGATAACTCTCTATTATTTCAACAGAAAACTGAGGTTCGCGATGTCTGACGACATGAAGAATATCAAGGGTTCGTCAGCTGGCGAACAGGGTGTCCTCCGCTCCATGCAGGAGGTGGCGATGAGCGATCAGGAAGCGAGCCGTATGCTGCGCACCTATAACATCGCCTGGTGGGGCAACAACTATTACGACGTAAACGAGCTGGGTCATATCAGCGTTTGCCCGGATCCCGATCGGCCCGAGGTGCGCGTTGACCTGGCAAAGCTGGTCAAAGAGCGCGAAGCAGACGGTCAGCGTCTGCCGGCACTGTTCTGCTTTCCGCAGATCCTGCAGCATCGCCTGCGCTCCATCAACGCGGCGTTTAAGCGCGCGCGTGAATCCTATGGCTATAAAGGCGACTACTTCCTGGTTTATCCGATCAAGGTCAACCAGCATAAGCGCGTGATTGAGTCACTGGTTAACTCCGGCGAACCCCTGGGCCTTGAGGCGGGTTCAAAAGCAGAGCTGATGGCGGTACTGGCACACGCGGGCAAAACGCGTACTGTCATCGTCTGTAATGGCTATAAAGATCGTGAATATATCCGACTGGCGCTGATCGGTGAAAAGCTGGGCCATAAAGTCTACCTGGTGCTGGAAAAAATGACCGAGGTACGTCTGGTACTGGAAGAGGCAGAGCGTCTGAACGTAGTGCCGCGTCTCGGTATCCGTGCGCGCCTGGCCTCGCAGGGCTCGGGTAAGTGGCAGTCCAGCGGCGGTGAGAAATCGAAGTTTGGTCTGGCAGCGTCTCAGGTGCTGCAGCTGGTTGATATCATGCGCAAAGCGGGACGCCTCGACAGCCTGCAGCTGCTGCACTTTCATCTTGGCTCGCAGATGGCGAATATCCGCGATATTGCCACTGGCGTGCGTGAGTCAGCCCGCTTCTATGTTGAACTGGCTAAGCTTGGCGTCAACATCAAATGTTTCGATGTGGGCGGCGGCCTGGGAGTGGACTACGAAGGAACCCGCTCTCAGTCTGATTGCTCGGTGAACTATGGGCTGAATGAATATGCCAATAATGTCATCTGGGCTATCGGCGACGCCTGTGAAGAACATGGTCTTGAACATCCTACGGTGATCACCGAGTCAGGACGAGCCGTAACGGCTCACCACACCGTGCTGGTCTCTAACATTATTGGCGTAGAGCGTAATGAATTCAGCACGCCGGTCGCGCCTGATACGGATGCACCGCGCCCGATTCAGAGCCTGTGGGACACCTGGCAGGAGATGCATGAGCCCAACGTGCGCCGCTCGCTGCGTGAATGGCTGCACGACAGCCAGATGGATCTGTTTGATATCCATACCGGCTACTCATCAGGCACCTACGATCTGGGGCAGCGCGCCTGGGCCGAACAGCTTTATCTGAGCATTTGTCACTACATCCAGCAGCATCTGGATCCGAGCAATCGTGCGCATCGCCCGATTATCGATGAGCTGCAGGAGCGTATGGCAGATAAAATCTACGTTAACTTCTCGCTGTTTCAGTCGATGCCGGATGCCTGGGGTATCGATCAGCTTTTCCCGGTTATGCCGCTGGAAGGCCTGAATAAGATGCCACAGCGCCGCGCTGTGCTGCTGGACATTACCTGTGACTCCGACGGGACAATCGATCATTACGTTGACGGTGACGGGATCGCCACTACCATGCCGATGCCTGAATATGACGTGGATAATCCGCCGATGCTGGGCTTCTTTATGGTCGGCGCCTATCAGGAGATCCTCGGCAACATGCATAATCTGTTTGGTGACACTGAAGCGGTGGATGTGTTTGCCTTTGAGGATGGCAGCGTTGAAGTGCAGTTATCAGACGAAGGGGATACGGTGGCTGACATGCTTGAGTATGTGCAGCTCAACCCGAACGATCTCATGACCCTGTTCCGCGATCAGGTGAAGCAGCAGCAGGATATAGATGAAGATCTGCGATCGCAGTTCCTTGCCGAGTTTGAAAGTGGTCTGTATGGCTATACCTATCTTGAAGATGAATAATCGATAATCGATAGCGGGCCCTGCGGGGCCCTTTTTTTTAACGTGAATTTTTTCTGATTTGTGACGTAATACGCTATTTACGCCATTACTGCTTTTTATTTCCTGCCATTGTCTCTGCTTTATCAGTTTGGCTTAAAAATCAATATCCTCTGTCAGCAGTGCTCCCTGTACTCATCCTCCTTCTGATTTAATGACAACTTTTTTAATGTTTCGCTTATTTTTATCTCAGTATTTATTTATGATTTTTATGAATGTTATCTTTTTTACGCACGGTTTTATCTGGCGTGTTTATTGGAGCGCGCTTTCTGAAAGTAACACTGTTATTGCTCAGGCGCGCCATGGCTCACGCTACGTTTTCAGCACAAATTTAGCTTAAAATCAGCAATGTAGTCTGTTTTACGGCGCAGATGCTCAGGTGAAGCAGGATACGTGTCTTTATTTTTAGGCCATTTATAGAAACTTACCGGAGCGGTTGTCTGAAAATGATTGGTTTTGACTATTGTTTCAGGGCCATTTTTAGCTGAAAACAATTTTTCAAAATGTAAATTGCAGGCTAGTCTTCAGTTGCTATAGTAAGTTTTGTCGATATTTTTATTTTGAATTACATCAGCAGGTCTGATCTTTCAGGCTTTGTCCGCAGCGTCTTCAGGAAGGGTGCCATGACCGAGCGTTTTAATCCGGTTTTCTTGCTGGAACCTGTTTACAGCCTGACTGGCGAGATTATTTCATGGGAGCTGCTGACACGTTTTAAAGCAAAAGAAGCGATAACTACACAACACGATCCCGACAGAGAAGAGCGTTTTTTCTCTCTGCTTTCTGCCGATGAAAAATGGCAGCTATTCCTTCACCAGGTCGAAAATATTATTCAGCTTAGTCAGCAGGGGTTTAACCAGGTTATCAGCGTAAACGTAGACAGAGATATTGTTGCCGGCATATTTGCAGACAAAGTCATTCAGGAAAAACTGGCGTCTGTTGCATTATTGCGGCTGGAAATTTCTGCATTTTTCACTTCGCGTTTTAGCAGCGAAGATCTGCTAACCCTGAAAGGCGTAGCAAAAATTACGCCGGCTCCTCTCTGGCTTGACAACTTTGGTCCGGGTTATTCAAGCCTGACCATGCTTGACAGCGGAATATTTGAGATCGTCAAGATTGATAAAGCGTTTTTCTGGCAATTCAGCGAAGACCGCACCTTTGACATTCTGCTTAATCACCTTAATCAATTATGCCGCGGCGTTATTGTTGAGGGTGTGGAAAATCAACACTATGTTGACCTGCTTGCGCGTAAGCCTGTTTATGGCATGCAGGGCTATCACTGGCCGAGTGTTTATCTTGATGATTTATTTGCGTAATTCAGCACACAGCTTTGCGATTATGGTCTGCGCAGAAAGTGATCTTTGGTGAAATGATAAGAGAACCTGCTTCGCTTATTACCCCGCCTGAATAACGCTTCTGTATCCCGCATAACGCCTGATGTCCTTTCTGAATCCGCAATTAAACCTGTTCAGCGCTGTGCTTATTCGCTTACTGAAATAAGAACGGCCGATGAAGAATGTGAGTAATTCCCTGAATTACTCGCGATAGCAAGCGGTATCTGATGATACCGGGCGTGCTATTCACGCTCATAAACTTATATCTGCGCGGGATCCCGATAACATGAACAATATCTCTATCACGCCTAAAGGCGGGACAATTGCTAATGAAGTGAGCGGTAATCAGATTACGCTGAACGCACCCAGTGTGGTTAAACTTAATCTGAATCAGGCTGACATTAAGGCTTTCACACGCAATGGCAATGATTTAGTAGTGACTACTAAATCGGGTGAAACACTTGTTATTCATGATTTTTACAGCGCCAATGGCGACAGCGATCTGGTCCTTCAGGACGATCGCGGTGCGCTATGGTGGGTTGAGGATCCCGGCACAGAGGGCTTTCAGTATGTGTCAATCGACAGCACAGAAGGCCTGCTGGCAGAAAACGTAACGGATAACGGCACGATTGCGGCCTTCGGTATCGGCGGGGCGGCTCTGGCAGGTATCGGGGCGCTGTTTGCGACAGGCGGTGGCGGCGGCGGTGGCGGCGGCGGTGATACGGATAATCCCGGCGGCGGCACCAATCCCGGTAACGGGGGCAACAATCCCGGTGGCGATCCTGGCAATGGCGGAACCGATCCCGGCAATGGCGATACCACAGCTCCTGCTCCGGCTGGCAATATCGTCGTCAGCGATAATGTCGGCAGCAGCCAGGGTCCATTACTCAACGGGCAAACCACCGATGATAATACGCCAACCCTGACCGGCACGGCAGAAGCGGGTGCCACTGTCAGGGTGTATGACGGGTCTGTTCTGCTTGGCAGCGTTACAGCAGGAGCCGACGGGCGCTGGAGCTTTACCACACCGGCACTGAATAACGGCAGCCACACGCTGAGCGTGACGGTCACCGATGCGGCCGGCAATGTCAGTCCCGCCACCAGCGGGTTCGTGATTAATGTAGCGGCAGGCATTGCACCGACCAGCAGCACCCTGGAGATTACTGACGACAGCAGCCCTGTGCTGCGTACGCTTCCTGACGGTGCCAGCACGCGTGATACCACGCCGACCCTGAGCGGGCTGGCTGGCGCCAATGAGCTGGTGACGCTCTATAACGGTACTACCGTGCTTGGCAGCACGCTGGCCGATGCGAGCGGGCAGTGGAGTTTTACGCCGGCCGCCCTGCCGGATGGCAGCTACGCCTTCCGTGCCGTTGCCACTGATGCCGCCGGGAATACCGCTTCATCCGTCACGCTCACCATAACTATTGATACGGTGCTGCCGGCCGCCGCGGGCGATCTGCTGCTCAGCAGCGACAGCAGCGGCACCATTACCCCGATTGCCACTAACGGCGCTACCCGTGATACCACGCCGGTATTCAGCGGCAGCGCCGAACCAGGCAGCGTCATCACCGTACGCGACGGCACAACGGTACTGGGGAGCGCGATTGCAGACAGTGACGGGCGCTGGAGTTTTACCACCCCGGCGCTGAGTGAAGGAAACCATACGCTTACCACCACCGTGACAGACGCCGCAGGCAATACCGGACCCGCCTCTGCGCCGCTGCAGCTGACAGTTGATATCACGGCTCCGGAGGCGATAACCGATCTGCAGGTCTTTGACGACGCAGGCGACAGCCAGGTTGAGCTGGCGCAAAACGCCACCACCGATGACAATACGCCCGTGCTGAGCGGCAGCGGAGAGCCGGGTGCCTCGGTCAGCATTTATGACGGTAACGTGCTGCTCGGGGTTGCGCTGGTCGATGTTAACGGCAGCTGGCAGTTTACCACGCCTGCGCTCAGCAACGGCGCACACAGCCTCACCGTTACCAGCACTGACGCGGCCGGTAATACGGGGCCGGCGAGTGCGCCTTTTGCGCTCAACGTTCAGGCGGATTTGCCGCCTGCGACGACACCGCTGGAGGCGACAGGCACCGGTGATAATACACTGCAGCCGCTGACCGATGGTGCCACCACGCGCAGTGATGAGATAACGCTGAGCGGCGTCAGCACACCGGGCAACCTGATTACGCTCTTTGACGGGACAACGGAAATCGGCAGTGTCGTAGCCGACAGCAACGGCCAGTGGTCGTTTGCCCTGCGCAGTCTGTTTCAGGGCCTGCACAGTTTCTACCTGCGCACCACCGATGCCGCAGGCAACGTTACACAAAGCGCGCCGCTGAATATCACCGTTGATAGCGTGGCGCCGGCGGCGGCTGACGATCTGACCTTAACCGGCAGCAACGGCAGCAGCGTGGTCAGCATTACGCCGGACAGCACCGTTAACGACGCCCGGCCGGTGCTGAGCGGCACGGCGGAGCCGGGGGCGCTGGTGACAATTCGTGATGGCGACACCGTGCTGGGCAGCGTAACCACCAACAGCGATGGCAGCTGGCGCTTTACCACGCCGCCGCTGAGCGAGGGCGGCCACAGCCTGACCTCCACCGTGACCGATCTGGCTGGCAACAGCAGCCCCGCCTCTGCGCCGCTGAATTTTACCGTAGATACCGTCGCGCCAGCGGCAGTCAGCGATCTGCAGGTTATTGATAATGCGGGCAGTAATACCGGTCCGCTGACCTCAGGCCAGTTCACCGATGACAATACGCCAACGCTGAGCGGAACGGCTGAAGCGGGCAGCGTGGTCCGCGTTTATGACGGCGACGTACTGCTTGGCAGCGCCGCCACTGATAGCAACGGCAACTGGAGCCTGACGCTGCCGGCGCTGAGCAATGGACAGCATAATCTCACCACCACCGTCACCGATGCCGCAGGAAATGTCAGTCCGGCGTCACCGGCGTTTACGCTGGCGGTTGATGCCGGCAGCGTGCCGGCAACCAGTTCGCTGGAGATAACGGATGACAGGGGCAGCACGCTGGTTACGCTGGCAGATAACGACAGCACTGGCGATAACACCCCGGTGCTGAGCGGCGTCGCCACCGCCGGTGATGTGGTCAGACTTTATAACGGCACCACGCTGCTGGGCAGCGTGGTCGCTGACGGAGACGGCCAGTGGCGCTTTACGCCTGACGCGTTAGCCGACGGCACCTATGCATTCCGTGCTGTGGCAACCAGCACGACGGGGGCAGAGACCTCCTCGCCGGTCATTAATATCACCATCGATACCACCGTGCCTGCCGCGCCGTCCGGCGTCCAGCTCGGCAATGAGAACGGCGATCCGGTTGCGCCTGGCAGCAGCACAAATCTCACTACGCCGACGCTGAGCGGCACCGCGGAGCCTGGCTCCACGGTGACTGTCCGCGACGGGGATACGGTACTGGGTACCACGACCACGGATGCCGACGGCAACTGGAGCTATACCACGCCGCCGCTCAGCGATGGCGATCACGCGCTGACCAGCACCGTCACCAATGCGGCCGGTAATACCGGCCCCGCCTCTGCTCCGGTGGCGGTCACAGTCGATACGCAGCCACCTGCCGCTACCAGCGGTCTGCAGCTGAACAACCAGGACGGTAACGCCCTGCCGGCGGGCGGCGCCACGAATGAAACCAGCCCGACCCTCAGCGGCAGCGCCGAGCCGGGCAGCATCGTTACCGTTTCCGATAATGGCGACGTGCTGGGCAGTGCCGTGGCAGACAGCGACGGCAACTGGAGCTTTACGCCACTGCAGCCGCTGGATGAAGGCCCGCACAGTCTCACCACCACCGTGACCGATGCGGCGGGCAACACCGGGCCGGTCAGTGCACCGGTTAATATGGTTGTCGATACCACTGCACCAGCGAGCGCCGGCGAATTGCTGCTGAGCAACGGGCAAAGCGGCAACGAAATTACCGGCATCACCAACAGCACCACGCCGGTACTCAGCGGAAGCGCAGAGCCGGGCAGTACCGTCACCGTCTCTGATGGCGATAACGTGCTGGGCAGCACCACCGCCGGCAGCGACGGCAGCTGGAGCTTTACGTCACCGGTACTGCAGCCGGGTGAGCATAGCCTGACCACGGTCGTTACCGATCCGGCTGGTAATAGCGGAGAAGCCTCCACGCCAGTGGTGTTTACCATCGATACGACTGCCCCGGCGGCGCCCGCTGCGCTGCAGGCGGCTAACGATGAAGGTAACACGCCGGTTCCGGTCAGCAATGGCGTGACGAATGACGCCACCCCGCGGCTGAGCGGCAGCGGCGTGGCCCCCGGTAGCGTAGTGACGGTTTCTGATGGTGATGAGGTACTGGGCTCCGTTACCGTGGGAGAAGGGGGAACCTGGAGTTTTGTGCCAGACGAACCGCTTTCCGACGGCGATCACAGCCTGACGGCCGTCACCACCTCACCGGCGGGGAACAGCAGTGCGCCTTCCGCACCGCTGGTGCTGACTGTCGATACCGCACCGCCTGCTGCGGCAAACGGCCTGCAGCTGAATAACGATCAAAACGGTAACGCCATTAATGCGGGTGGCGTAACTAACGATACGTCACCGGCGCTGAGCGGCAGCGCTGAACCCGGCAGCACGGTCCGCGTCTATGATAACGGCACGCTGCTGGGCAGCGTCAGCGCGGGCAGCGACGGAGCGTGGCGCTTTACGCCGGAAACGCCGCTGGCAGCCGGGCCACACAGCCTCACTACCACGGTCACGGATGCAGCGGGTAACAGCGGCGATGACTCTGCGCCGCTTAACTTTACGATTGAAACCACGCCGCCGGCAGCAGCGGATGAACTGGTGCTGAGCAATGACAGCAACGGCACGCTGGTGGCGGTCACCAGCGGTGCCACCAGCGATACCACGCCGGTGCTGAGCGGCACGGCGGCTGCGGGCAGTACGGTAACGGTACGGGATGGCACCACGGTGCTGGGCAGCGTGGTCGCGGAGGACGGCGGCACGTGGCGCTTTACGCCTGAGTCGCCGCTCAGTGAAGGTCAGCACAGCCTGACGGCTACGGTAACCAGCCCGGCGGGCAATGTCAGCGAACCTTCACCGGCGCTGGTGTTTACCGTCGATACCATTCCGCCTGCGGCTGCAGGCGGGCTGCAGCTCAGTAACAACGACGGAGAAACGCCGCTGCCGGTCAATAACGGCGTGACCAACACGACGTCGCCGGTGCTGAGCGGCAGCGCCGAACCGGGTGCGCTGATCACCGTTTCCGATGGCGACACGGTGCTGGGCAGCGTGACCGCCGATACACAAGGCAACTGGAGTTTCACACCGGAGGCGGCACTGTCTGAGGGCGATTACAGCCTGACCACCACCGTTACCGATCCGGCGGGTAACGTCAGCGCACCGTCGGCACCGCTGAATTTTACCATCGATACCACGCCACCCGCCGCTGCGGGCGATCTGCAGGTCAGCAATGAGGCGGGCGGCGTGGCGCGCCCTGTCGACGAGGCAGGTGCGACGAATACCACCACGCCGGTGCTGAGCGGCACGGCGGAAGCGGGCAGCCTTGTAACCGTGTATAACAACGGCGAGGTGCTGGGCAGCGTGACCGCAGGCGATGACGGCAACTGGCGCTTCACGCCGGATGCGCCGCTGGCTGAGGGCAATTACAGCCTGACCACGCGGGTGACTGACACCGCCGGCAACACCGGCGCGGCGTCGCCTGCCTATAGCTTCACTATCGATACCACCCCCCCTGGTGCAGTGGTCAATCTGGCAGCGACAGATGACAATAATGCACCGCTTACCGGCGTAACCAATGACGCCACGCCGGTGCTGAGCGGCAGCGCGGAGCCGGGCAGCCTGGTAACGCTTTATGACGGAACAACCGCTATCGGCTCTGTGCGGGCGGACGCGAACGGGGCCTGGCGCCTGACCGACACCGCCCTGACCGACGGTGAGCATACTTTGCGTGCGACCGCGACCGATGCCGCAGGTAACGTCAGTATCACCGGCAACTCGGTGACCCTGACGGTGGATACCAGCGTGCCGGCTGCACCTGTCTTCGCTGTTACCACCGGGGAAGGCGCGCCGGTTGCCAGCAACGGTTATACCAGCGACAGTACGCCGCAGCTCAGCGGTACCGCCGCCGCCGGCAGTCTGATCACGGTTTATAACGGTGATACGGCCATCGGCAGCGTAGTCGCCGATGGCGATGGCGGCTGGCAGTTTACGCCCGCTGCGCTGGATGACGGCAGCTATGCGCTAAGCATCACGGAGACCACCGCCGCAGGCAATGTCAGTCCGGCTTCGGCGATAACCACAATCAATGTGGATACGCAGGCACCGGAAGCAGCGCAGAACGTGCTGGTTAACAACAATGAAGGCAGTACGCTGGTGCCGATCAACAGCGGTGACGTGACCAACGACGCGACGCCGCAGCTGATCGGTTCAGCCGAGCCGGGCAGCGTGGTGCTGATCTATGACGGCGCTACGCAAATCGGTTCGGTTACCGTGAACAGCAGCGGCAGCTGGCAGTTTACAGCTGGCGCGCTGACGCAGGGTGAGCACAACCTGAGCACCGTTGTCAGCGACGCCGCCGGGAATACCAGCCCCGCTTCACCCACGATAACCTTTACCGTGGATACGGTCGCACCGGGCGCAGCCACTGCGACCACGCTGGTGAACAACAATGGCGCCACGCCGCAGGTGATCGCGTCCGGTTCCACCACCGGTGACAACACGCCTGAGTTCTCCGGTCGCGCAGAGCCTGGCAGCACCATCGTTGTATCTGATGGCAATCTGATCCTCGGTACCACCACGACCGATGCACAGGGTAACTGGAGCTTCTCGCCGATCCTCAGCGACGGCCCGCACAGCCTGAGCGTGACGGTCACCGATGCTGCCGGTAACAGCAGCGCGCCGGGTGCGCCGATCGCCTTTACCGTGGACACCACGGCGCCTTCCGCCGTTACGCAGCTGACGCTGAGTAATGATAACGGCACTGCGCCGGTAGCCGTTCCCAATGGCGGTCTGACTAATGACGGCACGCCGCTGTTCAGCGGTCGCGGGGATGCGGGCAGCATTATTACCCTTACCGATCAGAGCGGTACGCTGCTGGGTTCCACTACGGTAAACGGACAGGGAAGCTGGAGCTTTACGCCTGCCACCGCGCTGGCGGACGGCAGCTACACCTTTACCGCCACGGCATCCGATACGCTTGGTAACGTCAGCGCACCGGTGACTTTCAGTGCGATCGTTGATACCACGCCGCCGGCGGTGGCAGCGAACATCGCGCTGACGAACAACGACGGCACCACGCCGGTGGCGATCGCCAGCGGCAGCATCACCACGGATAATACGCCGTTCCTCAGCGGCACCGCAGAGCCGGGCAGCGTGGTAACGATTCTGGACGGAAACGACATTGTTGGCAGCGTGACCACCGGCAGTAACGGACAGTGGAGCTATCAGCTGCCGGCGCTGGACGATGGCAGCTACAGCCTCACCACCACGGTGACCGATACGGCCGGTAACACCGGTCCGGCTTCTGATCCTGTCGCCTTTACCGTGGACGCCACGCTGCCGGATGCCACATCGCTGGTGGTCAGTAATGACAACGGTACGACACCGCAGCCTCTGACAAACGGCGCGCTGACCACGGACAATACGCCACTGCTGAGCGGCACCGCGGAACCCGACAGCCTGATTACGCTGTATGACGGCGGCGTGGTGATTGGCTCCGTGACGGCGGACGGCGACGGCAACTGGAGCTTCAGCTCACCGGTACTGACCGACGGCCAGCACACGCTGAGCGCCACGGTCACCGATGAAGTGGGCAACGTCAGCGCACCGTCCGGTGCGCTGACCATCAATATTGATGCCACTGCGCCGCAGCCGGCAGGCGATCTGCTGCTGCAGAATGATATACAAGCGACGCCGGTAACCATTAATAGCAACAGCGTAACTCCTGACGCGACGCCGCTCATCAGCGGTACCGCAGAGGCAGGGGCGACCATCATTGTGTATGACGGTGCGCAGGAGGTTGGCAGAACCACCGCTAATCCTCAGGGGGCCTGGAGCCTCAACACCACGGCGCTGGCAGAAGGGGCACACACGCTGACGGTGACCGCCACCGATGTAGCGGGCAACGTCAGCGAGGTGGCGTCGACGGTCAGCTTTACGGTCGATACCAGTACGCCAGCCGCGGTGCTGAGCTTTGATATCTACAACAACGCCAGCACCACGCCGGTGCTGGTCGCGAACAACGGCTTCGCCAGTGACAGCACGCCGGTGCTGCGCGGGACCGGCGTCGCCGGCACAGTGGTTAATATCATTCAGGATGGCGATATTGTCGGCAGCACCACCGTGGGTGAGAACGGCGTCTGGCGTTATGAATCCGCGGCGCTGGACGATGCAACCTACGCTTTCAGCGTCTCAGTCAGCAACGCGGCGGGCACCACCGGACCGGTTACCGGGCCGGTCAGCATCACTATTGATACGGCGGTGCCGGACGCTATCCCGGATCTGCTTGTCACCGACAGCGTTGGCGGCGCTGAAGGTCCGCTGACGTCAGGCGCTACTACTGACGATAATCTCCCGGTCTTCAGCGGCACGGCGGAGGCGGGCAGCACGGTAACGGTTTATGACGACAACGTGCTGCTGGGAACCGCCACCGCTGACGAAAACGGCAGCTGGAGCTTTACGCCAGACGCTGCGCTCTCAAACCGCGTGCATAGTTTTACGTTCACCGTGACCGATGCGGCGGGTAACGTCAGCCCGGCTACCAACGCCTTCACGCTGACCGTTGAAGCCAATCTGCCACCGGTCGACAGTACGCTGCAGATCACCGATAACAGCGGCAGCACGCTGGTAACGGTAGCAGACGGGGCCGATATCCGTGACAACACGCCGGTCCTGCAGGGAACGGGCCCGGCAAATGGCACCGTGTCTATTCTTGATAATGGTGTGCCGATTGGCAGCGCTGAAATTAACGCTGACGGACAGTGGGACTTCACGCCAACGCTGGGGGAGGGACCGCACGCAATTTCCGTCATCAGCACGGATGTAACCGGCAATCCTGGCGATCCGTCAGAGGTGATTAATTTCATTGTCGATACCGTTGTACCCGATGCCGTAACCGATCTCGCGGCGGCCAATAACAACGGCGCCACGCCGGTGCCGGTAGCCGATAACAGCGTGACTAACGACAGTACGCCGCAGCTCAGCGGCACGGCGGAAGCGGGCGGCCTGGTGACCATCTACGATGGTAATACGGTAATTGCTTCGGTAAGTGCCGACGGCGACGGCGCATGGAGCACCACGCTGCCGCTGCTGAGCCAGGGCGCGCACGCGCTTAGTGTGACGGTGACCGATGCGGCGGGCAACGTCAGCGATCGCTCCGGCGCGCTGAACATCACGGTCGATACGGTAGCCCCTGCGGCCGGCACGGTGAACGTCACCGCGGGTGATTCGGATACGCCGCTCACCAGCGGGGCAACCATCAACGACAGTACGCCAGCGCTGAGCGGCACCACGGAGGCAAACGCCACGGTCAGCGTGTATGACGGCACCACGCTGCTCGGTACCGCTATCGCCAGCGGCGCGGGCGCCTGGAGCTTTACCCCTGCCGCGCTGGGCGAGGGCAGCCACGCCCTGAGCGTGCGTGTCACCGATGTGGCCGGTAATACCGGTATCGCCTCTGCCGTCACCACGGTGGTGGTGGATACCGTGGCACCGGCGGCTATCTCCGGCCTGACGGCGGTCAATAACAACGGCAGCACGCCGCTGACTATCGCGGCTGGCAGCACCACCAGCGACAACACGCCGCAGCTGAGCGGTACCGCTGAGGCGGGCAGCATCGTTACCGTGCGGGACGGCACCACCGTGCTCGGCTCGGTAACCGCCGGTACCAACGGCGCGTGGAGCTTTACCACCGCCGCGCTGGCGGATGGTCCGCACACGCTGAGCGTGAGTGCCGCCGACGCGGCGGGCAACGTCAGCCCGGTGAGCGATATCAGCTTTACCGTGCTGACCGCAGCGGTCGCACCGGTTACGGGACTGACGGTAACGGATAACGCCGGCGCAATTCAGGGCGCGCTGACCAGCGGTACGCCGACGGACGACACCACGCCAACGCTCTCCGGCAGCGCCGCGGCAAACAGCGTGGTAGTGATCAGCGAAGGCACTACGGTGCTGGGATCGGTAGTGGCAAACGGCGACGGAGCCTGGAGCTTCACCCCTGCCGCGCTGAGCGAAGGTACGCATCCGCTCAGCGTCACGGTACGCGATGCGGCGGGCAGCAGCAGTGCGCCGGTGAACTTTACCGTAGTGGTGGATACCACTGCGCCAGCGACCTCAACGCTGGTGGTGACCAACGATGTGACCAGCGCAACCATACCGGCGGGTGGCTACAGCAGCGATGCGACGCCGACCTTAAGCGGCGTGGCAGAAGCGAACGCCGTTGTCACGGTACGCGACGGCACCGCGGTGCTGGGCTCGGTGACCGCTGATGCGGAGGGACGCTGGAGCTATGTCAGCACAACGCTGAGTCAGGGGCTGCATACCCTGAGCGTCACCGCCACCGATGTGGCAGGCAACGTCAGCGGCGCGACCAGCACCACGCTGATTGTTGATAACGTGGCGCCGGTTGCCGTAAGCGGTCTGAATGCGGCCAACAACAACGGCAGCGCGCTGGTGGCGATTGCCGCCGGCGGTACCACCAGTGACGCCACGCCGCTGCTCAGGGGAACGGCAGAGGCGGGCAGCGTGGTGACGATCCGTGACGGCAATACCGTGCTCGGATCGGTAACGGCGGGCAGCGGCGGGGCGTGGAGTTTTGTCACGCCGGCGCTGGCAGAGGGGGCACACACCTTTAACGTTACGGCCAGCGATGCGGCCGGTAACGTCAGCCCGAATGCAACGCTGACGCTGACGGTTGATACTACTCCGCCAGTCGCAGTGAGCAACCTGGTGGTCACTGATGACGCCGCGCCAAATACCGGACCTCTGGTTAACGGTGCCGTAACCAACGACGCCACGCCGGTGCTGAGCGGCACGGCAGAGGCGGGGGGCATTGTCACCGTCTATGACGGCACCGCGGTACTGGGGTCCGTTGCTGCCGACGGCAGCGGCGCGTGGAGCTTTACTTCGCCCGCGCTGAATAACGGCCCGCATGCGCTGAGCGTGACGGTCCGTGATGCGGCGGGCAACGTCAGCCCGGCGTCGCCCACGGTCGCGATCACCGTGGATACCGTGGCACCGGCTGCGCCAACGCTGGTTGTGACCAACGACGTGGCGAACACCACGGTGGCGAACGGCGCGGCAAGCGGCGACAGCACGCCAACCCTGAGCGGCAGCGCCGAGGCCAATAGCCTGGTGATTATCCGCGACGGCACCACGCTACTCGGTTCCGTCACCGCCAGCAGTACCGGCAGCTGGAGCTTTACGCCAGCTACAGCGCTGAGTGAGGGATCGCATACCTTCAGCATCACTGCCACCGATGCAGCAGGCAACGTCAGCAGCAGCGTCAGCTCAACGGCGATCATTGATACCGTTGCGCCAGGTGCGGTTACCGGCCTGGCTGCCGCCAACAACAACGGCAGTACGGCGATCGCTATCCCCAACAACAGTGTAACCAGTGACAGCACGCCGCTGCTGACCGGCTCCGGCGAAGCGGGCGCACGCGTGACTATCCTTGACGGGAATGTTGCGCTGGGTACGGCAATTGTCAGCAGCAATGGCAGCTGGAGCTTTGTCAGCCCGGTGCTGAGTGAAGGCATCCACACCCTGAACGTAACCCAGACCGACGCCGCCGGGAACGTCAGTCCGCCAGCCAGCATTACGCTGACGGTGGATACGGTGGCACCGGCAGCCGTCAGCAACCTGACGATCACGGATGATGTGGCGCCGGTGACCGGACCGCTGGCAAATGGCGCGGTCACTAATGACGCCACACCAACGCTGAGCGGCACGGCAGAGGCGAACGCGGTTGTTACCGTGTATGACGGCAGTACGACGCTGGGCTCTGTGGTGGCAGGCAGCGACGGTGCATGGAGCTTTACGCCAGGCGCGCTGAGCAACGGCGTGCATTCGCTGAGCACCACGGTACGCGATGCGGCAGGCAACGTCAGCCCGGCGACGCCGGCGGTAGCGATTACCGTGGATACCGTGGCGCCTGCTGCGCCTTCGCTGGTGGTCACGAACGACATCAACAATACAACGGTGGCAAATGGCGGCGCGACGCGCGACAGCACCCCAACGCTGAGCGGTACGGCAGAGGCAAACAGTCTGGTGATTGTGCGCGATGGCACTACCGTGCTGGGTTCAGTGACTGCCAGCGGCAGCGGCAGCTGGAGCTTTACGCCAGGAACAGCGCTCTCCGAGGGATCGCATACCTTCAGCATCACCGCTACTGATGCCGCGGGGAACGTCAGCAGCAGCATCAGCTCAACGGCGATTATCGACACCACGGTGCCGGTTGCCGTAACCGGACTGACGCTGGCTAATAACAATGGCAGCACGGCGATCGCGATCCCCAATAACGGCGTGACCAATGACACCACACCGCTGCTGAGTGGATCGGGCGAGGCGGGCGCACGCATCAGCGTTTACGACGGTACCACGCTGCTGGGAACCGCGACCGTCGGCGGCAGCGGCAGCTGGAGCTTTATCACACCTGCGCTGAGTAACGGCGCTCATACGCTGAACGTGACGCAGACCGACGCAGCGGGCAACGTCAGTCCGCAGGCTTCGGTCACGCTGCGGATTGACACCGTGGCACCGGCGGCCAGCACGCTTACCATCACCGACGATGCGGGCAGCACGCCGGTGACGCTGACCAGCGGCGCCTTTACGCGTGATACCACGCCGACGCTGAGCGGCACGGCAGAAGCGGGCGCGCTGGTGACCATTTTTGACGGCACGACTGCGCTCGGTTCCGTCACGGCGGGCACCGGCGGCAGCTGGAGCTTTACCACTGCGGCGCTGAGCAACGGGGCGCATACCCTGAGCACCACGGTGACCGATCCGGCAGGTAACGTCAGCAGCAGTAATGTGGCGACGACGGTTACCGTGGATACGGTGCCGCCGGCGGCGGTATCCGGGCTGCTGATCAACAGCGCCGGTACCAGCGTCACCGGCAGCGGTGAGGTCGGCGCAACGGTGACGGTGCGTGATGCCAGCGGTGCCTCGCTCGGGACCACCACGGTGGGCACCGGCGGCAGCTGGTCAGTGGCGCTGAGCACTGCGCAGACCACCGGTGCTACGCTCTCGGTGACGCAGAGCGACAGGGCGGGCAACGTTTCGCCGTCGGCGTCGCTGCTGGGGGCCATTCGCGTTGTAGCGACCAGCGATGTTAACGAGGTCGATTACACTACCACCCAGGCCACCGTTAATAACGGCACCGTGAACTCTTCGCACACTGCACTGCTTACTCTGGGAGTCGGATCCATACTGGGTGCCAGCGTGCTCAATAACGGCAACGCCTATATCTTCAATGTGGGTCAGGACGATTTCCGCACGGTAACGCTCTACGGTTCCGTAAACAGCATCGGGGTGGCGGCTAACTACTCGCTGAACCTCTACACGCAGCTGAGTAACGGCTCCTGGCAGCTGGTGAGTTCGCAGAGCAACTACATCAGTTCTCTGCTCTCAATCGGAACGATTCGCGGCGGTAACGTCACCTACACCAACCTGAGTACCGGCAACTACGCGGTAGTGGTCGGCGCGAATACCAACCTCAGCGTGCTGCCCACCACTATCGTGAGTACGGTGTCAGACTACACCACGCTGGCAGTGACCACGGCGGCCACCGTCACCGGTAATCTGCTGGCAAATGACACCAGTTCGATAGCCGGTACGGTGCCGGCCGGCGTGGCGGTTACAACGGCGGGCGGCGCAACGGTTGCCGGCACGGGTAATACGGTGATCACCAGCAGCTACGGTACGCTGACCCTGGATGCGAGAGGTAACTACACCTATGCGCTGAAAGCGGGCCTGAATATCGATACGCTGCCAGCGACGGATACCTTTACCTATTCGGTAAGGGACGCCAGCGGCACAGTGACCTCCGCCACGCTAACGGTAACGCTGCATAACGGCCCGGCGGCCACGCTGTTTGCCGCTACCAGCCTGCTGGCGGAAAGCAGCAGCGCTGAGCATGACGCGAGCGGCAGCATCTGGGCCGACAGTGCCGGTACGCACAGCGGAACCTTAACCATCACTAATGCTCTGGGGGCAGAAACCACGGTAGGAGCGGCCGGCATGACGCAGGTGGCCGGTGAGTTCGGCGTGCTGCAGGTCAGCGCCAGCGGAAGCTACACCTATTCACTGAATGCGGATGTTAACGTACAGAATATTACGCATAAGGAGGTGTTCAGTTACACCCTGGCGGGCCGGGACGGCACCCTGACCAGTCACAGCTTTACCATTGAGCTGCACCCGACCATTAACGGCACCCGCGGTAACGATACGCTGACCAGCAGCGCCTACGATGACACCATCACCGGTGGCACCGGCACGGATACGCTGGTTTACCATCTGCTGGATCGCGCTGACGCCACTGGCGGCAACGGCCACGACACCTGGACCGACTTTAACGTCGCCCAGGGAGACAAGGTTGATATCAGTGAACTGCTGATCGGCTGGAATGATTCCACAAGTAATATTAATGATTTCGTGAAAGTGGACCATACTTCTGATGGCAACACCGTACTCTCAATCGATCGTGACGGTAGCGGGACGGGCTACAGCACTACGCAGCTGATTACGCTGGAAGGCGTTAACGTGTCACTGGAGGAGCTGCTGCAGCAACCGCACCAAAACCACACGGCATAGTGGTGTGTGACGCAGGGAAGCATCACGGGCACAGGAGGTGCCCTTTCTCTATTCTGACTGGTGGATAATCGATGGATCTGATGCAATCCGGCGCACCCTTTCGCCGTTCCTCTCTGCCCGCCGCAGTAAGCGCGGGCTTTCTCTTGTTTTACAGTGCGCATCTCAGTGCCGCCAGTGACACGCTGATGCGTGCAGGTTCTATTACCCAAAGCGAGCTGGTTCAGCAGCAGGAACTGCCATCGCTTGCCGGCGAAGTCGCCGGACCCGCGCTGGCCAGCGTGCCGGATACCCTGACAATTGAACAGGCGGTACAGCGCGCGGTGCAGTGGCATCCGGATATTGCGCAGGCGATCGGCACCATGCTGGAGCAGGCGAATCAGGTCGACGTGGCCAAAGCAAAATATTATCCGCAAATCAGCGGGGGCATGAATAACGGCTATAGCAACAGTTACAGCGGCAGCGGCTTCAGTCCGTCATTTGTGCTGTCGGTGTCGCAGATGCTCTATGACTTTGGCAAAGTCAGCAGCTCGGTGCGCTCTGCTGAAGCGGGCGTGGCGCAGGAGCAGGCCAACGTGCTGGTGAGCATCGACAGCGTGGCGCACGATACCGCAGCTGCCCTGGTTCAGGTGCAGGGCTATCAGCAGCTGGTAAAGATTGCCCGCGATCAGCTCAGCGCCCTGAGCCGGATTGGTGTCCTCGCACGGCAGCGTAATGAGGAGGGCGCCGCTTCGCTCTCCGACGCGACCCAGACCGATGCGCGTATTGAAGGCGCGCGCACCACCCTGACGCAGTATCAGGCGAGCCTTAACCGCTGGCGCGCAACCTTAGCTACCTATCTGGGCTGGCCGCTGGTAAAGCAGGTCAGCGACCAGTTTCCCGCGACGCTGACCCGCGGCTGCGCCAGTGGCAAAGCGGATGACAAAAGCAACCCGGCGGTGCTGGCCGCGTGGGCGCAGGCTAGTCAGGCGCAGGCCAAACTTGATAATGCCAGCGCACAGAACCTGCCGACCATCTCGCTGGAACCGCAGGTCACGCACTATCTCAACGATCACTACGCCGGCAATCAGTCGCTGGATCGCACGCAGTACTCTGCTTTTATCAAAGTAGAGATGCCGCTTTATCAGGGGGGCGGGATTACCGCTGCGCGCGACGCCGCCGCCAGCGCGCTGCAGGCGGCGAACGCTGCGGTCAATTCCGCGCGGCTGAAAGCGCGTCAGCAGCTGAGTGAGTCGCAGAATGAAGCGCTTAGCCTGTCGCAGAGTCTGGCGATCATGGGGCGTCAGCAGGCGCTGGGTGAGAAAACCCGCCAGCTTTATCAGGATCAGTATCTGCAGCTCGGCACGCGCCCGCTGCTGGACGTGCTGAATGCAGAACAGGAGGTGTGGCAGACCCGCTTTACGCTACAGCAGACCATCAGCCAGCTGCGATCGCTGCAGCTCGACTGCCTCTACAGCACCGGACAAATACGTTCAGCCTTTACGCTTAATCATCAGCGCATCCAGACCGTGGAGATCCAGCCATGACCCAATTACCGATCCCGGACGCGCCTGAGGGCCAGCCCGCCAGCGGCGGCGAGCTGCCGCTTAACGGCTGGGCCACGGCAATCATTCAAATCGCCACCCACTACCGGCTGCCCTGTTCGCCGGGCATGATCATGGCGGCGGCAGAGTGGCAGGGCAAACAGACGCGCGATAAAGCGCTGCGCCATCTGGCGCGCCAGGCGGGCCTGTCGCTGCAGCTGTTTGCAGAGGAGAGTCAGGAGATCACGCGCTGGCGCCTGCCGCTGGCGGTAGAGCTGAATGACGGCCAGGTCGGCGTGATCACAGCATTTGATGGCGATGACCGCGTACGGGTCCACTTTTCCGGCGATGAACAGCCGACGCCGGTGATGCTCACCGATCTGCTGCCCGCCCTCAGCGTGGTGGCGGCGCTGCGGCCGGTGGCGGCGGCGAAAGATAGCCGGGTCGATCGCTATCTGGCTACCGTGCGCCCGGACTGGCTGCGGCGGCTGGTGCTGCACGATCTGCGTCCCTATGGCTACGTGATGCTGGCGTCCTTTTTGATCAACCTGCTGGCGCTGGTCGGGATCGTCTTTTCGATGCAGGTGTATGATCGGGTGATCCCGGCGCAATCCTACCCCACGCTCTATGTGCTCTATGCTGGCGTGATCATCTCCGTGGTGTTTACCTATATTCTGCGCGTGGGCCGCGATCACGTCACCGATCTGCTGGGCAAGCGCGCCGATATGCGCGTCTCCGATCGGGTTTTTGGTCATGCGCTGCGGCTGCGCAACAGCGTGGTGCCTCGTTCTACCGGAACTTTTATCTCTCAGCTGCGTGAGCTGGAGGCGATCCGGGAAATGGTGACCTCGACAACCGTTACCGCGATCGTTGATATGCCATTTTTCCTGCTGTTTCTGCTGGTGATGGCCATTATTGCGCCGCAGCTGGCGTGGATCGCCCCGGTGGCGGTGCTGCTGATGGTGCTGCCGGGTCTGCTCAGCCAGAAAAAACTGGCGAAGCTGGCGCAGCAGGCGCTGAAAGAGTCCACGCTGCGTAATGCGGTGCTGGTGGAGAGCGTGCAGGGGCTGGAGGATATCAAGCTGATGCAGGCGGAAGATCGCTTTCTGCAGCAGTGGAACAGCTATATCCGTATCACCGCGCAGTCAGGGGTCGAGATGCGTAAAGTGATGCACTCGCTCATCAGCTGGGGCGTAACGGTGCAGGGCCTGGTTTATGCCAGCGTCATTGTGGTGGGCGCGCCGATGGTGATCAACGGTGATATCACGACCGGGGCAATTGTGGCGGCGTCGCTGCTCTCCTCACGCATGATTGCGCCGATGGCGACGCTGTGCGGCGTGCTGGCGCGCTGGCAACAGGTCAGGGCAGCGAAAACCAGCCTTGACGGCCTGATGAACCTGCCGGTAGAGAACAGCAGCGATGAGACGCGTATCCACTGCCCGGTGCTGTTTGGCCATTATCAGTTTACCGACGCCATGTTTCGCTACTACAGCGACTCGCTGACCCTGGCGCTGCGCATTAAATCCCTGACTATTCAGCCAGGCGAGCGTATTGCGGTACTGGGCCGCAACGGCTCCGGTAAATCCACGCTGCTGCAGGCGATGGCGGGCGGCATGGATCTGGTCAGTGGTGAACTGCGGCTTGATAATCTTAGCCTGCCGCATATTGACGTGGCTGACGTGCGGCGCAATGTCGGGCTGCTGACGCAAAACGCGCGTCTGTTTCACGGTACGCTGCGCGAAAATCTGACCCTCGGCGCGGCGCACGCTACCGATGACGCCATATTCTCTGCGCTGACGGTGAGCGGCGGGGCGGAATTTATTCGTCGTCTGCCGCTGGGGCTGGATCACCCGATCATGGAGGGGGGAACCGGTCTTTCCGGCGGGCAGCGGCAGTCGCTGCTGCTGGCGCGTATGCTGCTGCGCGATCCCAATATTGTGCTGCTGGATGAACCCACGGCCGCGCTCGACGACCACACTGAAAAAGAGTTTATTGAGCGCCTCGGCGCGTGGCTGAATGGCCGCACGCTGATCGTTGCGACTCATCGTGCCGCGATTCTGTCGCTGGTGGATCGGATACTGGTGCTGAAAGAGGGGCAGCTGGTCATGGACAGTCCGAAAGAGAAAGCGCTGCCGCCGGCGCGCAGCGGCGGAAATCTGCCGGAGGTGAACGCATGAAGCAGCTGCCGGCAAAACTGCGGCTGATAACGGCTGCTGAAACAGACGCGTCAGACGATCTGCTGGGCGAACTGAAGTCGGAGACCCACTACAGCGGTGCCGTGCGGCTGATTGTGATCAGCGCCGCGCTGATGCTGGTCGCGCTGATCTGGGCGTGGTTTGGCGTGCTGGATGAAGTCTCAACCGGGACCGGCAAGGTGATCCCCAGTTCGCGCGAACAGGTGCTGCAGTCGCTGGAGGGGGGGATTCTGACGGAGCTGTATGTGCATGAAGGCGATCAGGTGCAGGCGGGTGAGGTGGTGGCGCGCCTCGATCCTACCCGTTCGCAGTCAAGCGTAGGGGAGAGTGCGGCACGCTACCGTGCCGCGCTGGCGGCGGCGTCGCGCCTGCGGGCAGAGGTCAACGATACCCGGCTGACCTTTCCGGACGAGCTCAGCGGCTGGCCCGATCTGATCGCGGCAGAAACCCGCCTCTATACGACTAAACGGGCACAGCTCAACGACGCGACAAAGCAGTTTAAGGCGTCGCTGGCGCTGGCTAACCGCGAGCTGGCGATTACGCAGCGGCTGGCAAAAAGCGGGGCAGCCAGTAACGTGGAGGTGCTGCGCCTGCAGCGTGAGAAATCCGATCTGGAACTGAAGCTGACCGATATGCGCTCACAATATTATGTCCAGGCGCGCGAGGAGCTGGCCAAAGCGAGCGCGGAAGCGGACAGCCTGGCGGAAGTGATCAAAGGGCGGGAAGATACGGTAACGCGCCTGACGATCCGCGCCCCGATGCGCGGCATCGTTAAAAATATCAAAGTATCCACGGTTGGCGGCGTGGTGCCGCCTAATGGCGAACTGATGAACATTGTCCCGCTCAACGACAGGCTGCTGGTGGAGGCGCGTCTCTCGCCACGCGACATCGCTTTTATCCATCCGGGGCAGCGCGCGGTGGTGAAGATCTCCGCCTATGATTACGCCATTTATGGCGGTCTTAATGGCGTGGTGGAGAGCATCTCGCCGGACACCATTCAGGATGAGGTTAAACCAGAAATTTACTACTATCGGGTGTTTATCCGTACCGATAACGACTATGTGCAGAACAAAGCGGGCCGGCGCTTTTCTATCACACCCGGTATGGTTTCCACGGTGGATATCAAAACCGGCGAGAAAACCGTGATGGATTATCTGGTCAAGCCGTTTAACAAAGCCGAAGAGGCGATGCGCGAACGCTAAGCGGATGAGGATTGCAGGGGAGAATATTCCCGGCGATAATCACGCCATCAATCCCTTCCCCGTCACGCCTGACGACGCGGAAGGGATTTTTTTATACCTGACCCGTAATCAGGCCGGTGAGGCCTGACGTAAAGAGGATGAATTATGTACAACACCCTGGGCAATCAGTATGACAACTCCCTGGTTTCCAACGCCTTTGGTTTCATGCGTTTTCCGCTCAACTTCCAGCCGTACGACAGCGACGCAGAGTGGGTGATCACCGGTGTGCCGTTTGACGCCGCTACGTCGGGCCGTCCGGGCAGCCGTCTGGGGCCGGGAGCAATTCGTCAGATCTCAACTAACCTGGCGTGGGAAGGGTGCCGCTGGCCGTGGGACTTCGACCTGCGTCAGCGCCTGAAAGTCGTGGACTGTGGCGACCTGGTTTACGCGTTTGGTGACTCACAGGATCTCTCTGACAAACTGCAGGCGCATGCGGAAAAACTGCTGGCCAGCGGCAAGCGCATGCTGACCTTTGGCGGCGACCACTACATTACGCTGCCGCTGCTGCGCGCCCACGCGAAGCATTTCGGCAAAATGGCGCTGGTGCATTTCGATGCGCACACTGACACCTATTCCAACGGCCCGACCTTTGACCACGGCACCATGTTCTTCACCGCGCCACAAGAGGGGCTGATCGATCCGCAGCACTCGGTGCAGATCGGTATCCGTACTGAATTTGATAAGAGTCTGGGCTTTAACGTGCTGGATGCGGCACAGGTTAACGATCGCAGCGTGGATGATATTCTGGCGGAAGTGAAGCGCACCGTGGGCGACCTGCCGGTCTACCTGACCTTTGATATTGACTGCCTCGATCCGGCGCACGCGCCAGGCACCGGTACACCGGTAATTGGCGGGCTGAGCAGTGACAAAGCGACCAAACTGGTTCGCGGCCTGCAGGGGATGAATATCGTCGGTATGGATCTGGTGGAAGTGGCGCCAGGCTACGATCACGCCGATCTGACCTCGCTGGCAGCGGCCACGCTGGCGCTGGATATGCTGCACGTGCAGGCAGCGAACAAAGGCTGATAGTGGCAGCCCTTCTCCCGGCGGGAGGAGGGCTGCATCAGGCGCTTATTTACCGTCTGCGGCGATACGATCGCGGATATGCTGCGCGCGCGCTTCTGAATCAGGATGGGAGTCAAACATCGAACTCTGATGTCCCTGATCCATCTTCGCCAGCTTCTCAAAACTGGTGGCTAAACCGAGCGGGTTGATACCGCGCTTTTTCAGCAGATCATACGAGTAGTCATCTGCCTGCGACTCCTGGGTCTGCGAGAACTGCGCGTTAACCAGCTTCTCGCCGATATCGCCCAGCTGCGACTGCGACAGCGAACCAATAATACCGCCAACCGATGCGGCGGCACCGCGTGCGGCTTCGGTGGCAAAGGCAACCTGCATCGCTTTACGCGTGTGGCCCAGCGCGACGTGCCCCATCTCATGGCCCAGTACGCCTTCTACTTCATTGTCGGTCATCATATCCATCAGGCCGCTGTAAACGCGGATGCAGCCGTTAGCCATCGCCCAGGCGTTGACGTCTTTGGTGACGTACACCTTGTAGTTCGCCGGCGTGCCGTTGATATTGTCGCCCAGTGCGGCAGCGATCTTATTCAGGCGCTGCTGATAACTGCTGTTTGCGGCTGCCACCTGATTGTCTTTATCCATTTGCGCACAGGACTGATCGCTCAGCTGTTTTACCTGCGCATCACTGAGTGAATAGGCCTGGTACGCCTGCGCGCCCGACTGCAGCAGCGCGTTGTTATCAAATCCCTGACAGCCGCTCAGTAGCGCTGCCACTCCCATTGCCGTAACCGTAGCCCGGATTTTCATATCATCATCCTTTAAGTCACTCGTCGTAAAAACACACACCTGAAAGCAGGCCAGATGTATAAACCCGATGTTTATAGCGCGCCCGTTTCGCGGTTGCTAGCAGACGCGGCTTAAAATGCAATCGCAGCCATGATAATTAGCACGCGGATGCATGTACTTTTGTGCCGATTTTCATGTACATTGATGGGCGACTTCTTTCACGCTTCGCCTTATAACTGATTAATTACAATACGTTAAGCGCGGCGGAGCCTTAATCCGATCTGGAGTAGAACATGCCCTCTCGTAAAGAGCTTGCCAACGCCATTCGTGCGTTAAGTATGGACGCAGTACAGAAAGCTAAATCGGGACATCCGGGTGCCCCGATGGGCATGGCGGATATCGCTGAAGTGCTGTGGCGCGACTTCCTGAATCACAACCCGGTTAACCCGCAGTGGGCAGATCGCGACCGCTTCGTGCTCTCGAACGGGCATGGCTCTATGCTGATCTACAGCCTGCTGCACCTTGCCGGCTACGATCTGCCAATGAGCGAGCTGCAGAACTTCCGCCAGCTGCACTCTAAAACCCCAGGTCACCCGGAATATGGCTACACGCCAGGCGTGGAAACCACCACCGGCCCGCTGGGCCAGGGCATCGCCAACGCCGTGGGCTTTGCGATCGCCGAGCGTACGCTGGCCGCACAGTTCAACCGCCCGGGTCATGATATCGTAGACCACCATACCTATGTTTTCATGGGCGACGGCTGCATGATGGAAGGGATTTCGCACGAAGTCTGCTCTATCGCCGGCACGCTGAAGCTGGGCAAGCTGGTCGCGTTCTATGACGACAACGGTATCTCAATTGATGGTCACGTGGATGGCTGGTTCTCCGACGACACCGCAGCACGTTTTGAAGCCTACGGCTGGCATGTTGTGCGCGGCGTGGATGGTCACGACGCAGAAGCGATCAAACAGGCTGTGGAAGAGGCGAAGCGCGTCTCTGACAAGCCGTCACTGCTGATGTGCAAAACCGTTATCGGCTTCGGCTCACCCAACAAAGCGGGCACGCACGATTCACACGGCGCGCCGCTGGGCGACGATGAAATTGCGCTGACGCGTAAGCAGCTGGGCTGGAGCCATGCGCCGTTTGAGATCCCGGCCGATATCTATGCGCAGTGGGATGCCAGAGAGGCAGGCCAGGCGAAAGAGTCCGCGTGGAATGAGAAGTTTGCAGCCTATGCGGCAGCTTTCCCGGCGCTGGCGGAAGAGTTTACACGTCGCGTTAACAATGAGCTGCCTGCTAACTGGCAGGCAGAGTCGCAGCAGTTTATTGAGCAGCTGCAGGCGAATCCGGCTAAAATCGCCAGCCGTAAAGCGTCACAGAATGCGATTGAAGCCTTTGGCAAGCTGCTGCCGGAGTTCCTCGGCGGTTCCGCCGATCTGGCACCCAGCAACCTGACGATGTGGTCCGGTTCTAAACCGATCAACGAAGACACAGCGGGTAACTACATCCATTATGGCGTGCGTGAGTTCGGTATGACCGCCATTGCCAATGGCATTGCGCTGCACGGCGGTTTCCTGCCTTATACCGCGACCTTCCTGATGTTTGTTGAATATGCCCGCAACGCGGCGCGTATGGCGGCACTGATGAAGATCCGCCAGATCATGGTTTACACCCACGACTCCATCGGTCTGGGTGAAGATGGCCCGACGCACCAGCCGGTTGAGCAGATGGCCAGCCTGCGTACGACGCCAAACATGAGCCTGTGGCGTCCCTGTGACCAGGTTGAGTCTGCTGTCGCGTGGAAATATGCCATTGAGCGCGTCGATGGCCCGTCAGCACTGATCTTCTCCCGCCAGAACCTGGCGCAGCAGGATCGTACCGCTGAGCAGCTGGCAAACGTGGTCCGCGGTGGCTATGTGCTGAAAGATTGCAACGGCACGCCGGAACTGATCCTGATCGCTACCGGCTCTGAAGTTGAGCTGGCGGTGGCTGCCGCTGACAAACTCAGCAGCGAAGGCCGCAATGTGCGCGTGGTCTCCATGCCATCAACGGATGCGTTTGATAAGCAGGATGCCGCCTACCGTGAAGCGGTGCTGCCGAAAGCGGTTGGCGCGCGCGTTGCCATTGAAGCGGGTATTGCCGATTACTGGTTCAAATACACCGGCCTGCACGGCGCGGTGGTCGGTATGACCTCATTTGGTGAATCTGCGCCGGCAGAGCTGTTGTTTAAAGAGTTCGGCTTCACCGTTGAGAATGTGGTAAACACCGCAAAATCTATTCTGTAATCCGTGGTCGCCTTAACGGGCGACTTAACAAACCGGATATCGTGAGCTACAGGGTGCGCATTGATGCGCACCCTGTTTTATTTCATATTCTTTCGCCGCCTGAAACGTTTCAATTATTCCTGCAGTAATTGTTTAATCGCCTCATTTTTGTGACGCAGATCCAATAATCATCACCATCCTTGATCGCAATCATTCCGGTTATTCCCCGCATGCTTTATTTTGGCTGAACCGTTTCAGTTGCTGCCGAATCCCTGCGCATCGCGTCAGGCGCTGCGGAAGAATTCCCTGTACAAAATGGCATGAAACGCTCAAGGTATCTGGCACATTTTAGAGGTGCAGTTGCAGGAAAAGCGATGACCATTCGTATTGCTATCAATGGCTTTGGTCGTATCGGACGCAATGTGTTGCGTGCGCTATATGAAACGGGACGCCGGGCGGAAATCACGGTCGTTGCGATTAATGAGCTGGCAGACGCCGCCGGCATGGCGCATCTGCTGAAGTACGATACCAGCCACGGTCGCTTCGCCTTCGACGTGCGTCAGGAGCGCGATCTGCTGTGGGTAGGGGAAGACACTATTCGCATCCTGCACCAGGCAGAGATCGGCACGCTGCCGTGGCAGCAGCTGGACGTTGATGTCGTGCTGGATTGCACCGGCGTTTACGGCAGCCGCGCCGACGGTGAGGCGCATCTGCGGGCGGGCGCCAGAAAAGTTCTGTTTTCGCATCCGGGCGGCAACGATCTGGACGCAACCGTTGTGTTCGGCGTAAACGAACAGGCTCTTAAACAAACTGACCGCATTGTGTCTAATGCATCCTGTACCACCAACTGCATTATTCCGGTGATCAAGCTGCTGGATGATGCCTTTGGGATCGAGTCCGGTACAGTGACCACGATCCACTCAGCGATGCACGATCAGCAGGTGATCGACGCCTATCACAGCGATCTGCGCCGCACCCGTGCAGCGAGTCAGTCGATCATTCCGGTCGATACGCGGCTGGCTGCCGGCATCACCCGCATTTTTCCGAAATTCAACGATCGCTTCGAAGCGATAGCGGTGCGTGTACCCACTATCAACGTGACGGCGATTGATCTGAGCGTCTCGGTGCGGGCGGCGGTAAAGGCGTGTGAGGTCAATGCGCTGCTGCAAAACGCATCAGCAGGGGCATTTCGTGGTATAGTTGACTATACGGAATTACCGTTAGTCTCAGTAGATTTTAACCACGATCCGCACAGTGCCATCGTTGATGGTACGCAGACGCGGGTCAGCGGTCATCACCTGATCAAGACGCTGGTCTGGTGTGACAACGAATGGGGCTTTGCTAATCGGATGATCGATACTACGTTAGCAATGGCCGCAAGCGGTTTCAGGTAAGACGCGGATGGCGTCTGGCAAAACTTACGAGAATCAACGAGAGGATTCACCATGTCTGTAATTAAGATGACCGATCTGGACCTTGCTGGTAAGCGTGTTCTGATCCGTGCCGATCTCAATGTGCCAGTGAAAGAAGGAAAAGTGACATCTGACGCACGTATCCGTGCTTCCCTGCCTACCATTGAAGCGGCACTGAAACAGGGCGCAAAAGTGATGGTTACCTCTCACCTCGGTCGCCCGACTGAAGGTGAATACAATGAAGAGTTCTCGCTGCTGCCGGTTGTTAACTATCTGAAAGAGAAACTGAACGGTACCCAGGTTACGCTGGCAAAAGAGTATCTTGACGGCGTTGAAGTGGGAGCGGGCGAGCTGGTAGTACTGGAAAACGTACGCTTTAACAAAGGCGAAAAGAAAGATGACGAGACGCTGGCGAAGAAATATGCCGCGCTGTGCGACGTCTTTGTAATGGATGCGTTTGGTACCGCCCACCGTGCACAGGCTTCAACCCATGGCGTAGGCAAATTTGCGCCAGTCGCCTGCGCCGGCCCGCTGCTTTCTGCTGAGCTGGAAGCGCTGGGTAAAGTAATGAGCAATCCGGAGCGTCCGCTGGTTGCCGTCGTCGGTGGTTCAAAAGTATCGACCAAATTTGATGTCCTGCAGTCGCTGGTCAAAATTGCGGATACCGTGATTGTTGGCGGCGGCATCGCAAACACCTTCGTGGCTATCGACAACAACGTCGGTAAATCACTCTACGAGCCGGACTTCGTTGAAGCGGCTAAAGGCCTGCGTGACCAGTACGGTATTCCGGTGCCGACCGATTCCCGTGTGGGCACGGAATTCTCTGAAACTGCACCTTCTACCGTGAAAAAGGTTTCAGAAGTGCAGGATAACGAAGAGATTATGGACTTCGGTGATGAAACCGCACAGAACATGGCGAAGATTCTGAAAGAGGCCAAAACGATTCTGTGGAACGGTCCGGTAGGCGTATTTGAGTTCCCGAACTTCCGTAAAGGCACCGAAATCGTGGCTAATGCGATTGCAGACAGCGAGGCATTCTCTGTTGCAGGCGGCGGTGACACCCTGGCGGCTATCGATCTGTTCGGTATCGAAGACAAGATCTCTTACATCTCAACCGGCGGCGGGGCGTTCCTGGAGTTTGTGGAAGGCAAAAAACTGCCTGCAGTGGCGATGCTGGAAGAGCGCGCTAAGCAGTAATTCTGGGGGCAGCGCTCCGGCGCTGCCTTAAAACTGGCCCCGTCCGGGGCAAATAAATCCCATTCCCTTCGGGAATGAACGGTAACGAAACGGGACACAACCATGTCTAAAATTTTTGATTTCGTAAAACCCGGCGTTGTCACTGGTGATGACGTTCAGAAAGTCTTCAAGGTAGCGAAAGAGCACAAATTCGCTCTGCCTGCAGTTAACTGCGTCGGCACGGACTCCATTAACGCGGTACTGGAAGCGGCTGCCAAAGTTAAAGCGCCGGTCATCGTTCAGTTCTCCAACGGCGGTGCTGCATTTATCGCCGGTAAAGGTTTCAAAACCGACAAACCACAGGGCGCAGCAATTTTCGGCGCTATCGCCGGTGCGCACCATGTGCATCTGATGGCAGAGCAGTATGGTGTGCCGGTTATTCTGCACACTGACCACTGTGCGAAAAAACTGCTGCCGTGGATCGACGGTCTGCTGGATGCCGGTGAAGAGCACTTCAAAAAAACCGGTAAGCCACTGTTCTCTTCACACATGATCGACCTCTCTGAAGAGTCGCTGGAAGAGAACATCGAGATCTCCAGCAAATATCTGACGCGTATGGCGAAAATCGATATGACGCTGGAAATCGAACTCGGCTGTACCGGGGGTGAAGAAGATGGCGTGGATAACAGCCATATGGATGCTTCAGCCCTCTACACCCAGCCAGAAGATGTGGATTACGCTTACACCGAGCTGAGCAAAATCAGCCCGCGTTTCACTATTGCGGCCTCTTTCGGCAACGTGCACGGCGTGTACAAGCCAGGCAACGTGAAGCTGACCCCAACCATTCTGCGCGATTCACAGAAATATGTGTGCGAGAAGCATGGTCTGGAGCATAACGCGCTGGATTTCGTATTCCACGGCGGTTCCGGTTCTTCTGCGGCAGAGATTGAAGAGTCTATCAGCTACGGCGTGATCAAAATGAACATCGATACCGATACCCAGTGGGCAACCTGGGACGGTATTCTGCAGTATTACAAATCTAACGAAGCGTACCTGCAGTCGCAGCTGGGCAACCCGAACGGCCCGGACAGCCCGAACAAGAAATACTATGACCCACGCGTCTGGCTGCGTGCGGCACAATCCTCAATGGTTGTGCGCTTAGAGCAGGCGTTTAAAGAGCTGAACGCAGTCGACGTACTGTAAGTTCGCTGCAGTAAAAAGGCCCCTGCAGGGGCCTTTTTTTATGCGTTTCCGCGGCACTCTCTTCCAGACAAACGCACACGCCAGTCCGTCTCATTCTGATGCACAGTTACCGCCAGTCTGCAGGTTACTCTGCTCTGATCTGCATCGATTCCGGTATGTTTTCTCCCCAATATAATGTTAAATCAGCTTAATTTTGGCGCTTCCCCCTGTTTTTGTTTAACCTTGTAGCCTGGAGTGCCGGAGTCAATCTGGCCGTTTTTGTAATTTCCCGCGGGAAACTCAACAACAGGGCTGACAAATGGAAGATTTAGATGTCGTAAATGGCATTAACAGTGCAGGTGGCTGGCTGGTGCGTAACCAGGCGCTGATCCTGAGCTATGCGGTCAATATCGTGGCAGCAATCGCGATTATTATCGTTGGCATGATCATCGCGCGTATTGTCTCAAAAGGCGTGAATCGTCTGCTGGTGGCACGCCATATCGACGCGACCGTGGCCGATTTTCTCTCAGCCTTAGTCCGCTATGGCGTTATCGCATTTACTATCATCGCAGCGCTGGGGCGCGTTGGCGTACAGACCGCGTCAGTGATCGCCGTGCTGGGTGCGGCCGGTCTGGCCGTGGGTCTGGCGCTGCAGGGCTCGCTGTCCAACCTGGCGGCAGGTGTACTGCTGGTGACTTTCCGTCCGTTCCGTACCGGCGAATTTGTTGATCTCGGTGGCGTGATGGGAACGGTTCAGAATGTGCAGATCTTCTCAACCACGCTGAAAAGCGCAGACGGTAAAATGGTGGTGGTGCCGAACGGCAAAATCATCGCCAGCAATATCATTAACTTCTCCCGTGAGCCGATCCGCCGCAACGAATTTATTATTGGCGTGGCCTACGATGCGGATGTCGATCAGGTGATCGCTCTGCTGCGTGACGTCGTGGAAGCGGATGAGCGCGTGCTGAAAGATATGGGTATCCAGATCGGCCTGAATGAACTGGCGGCTTCGTCACTGAACTTTGTGGTGCGCTGCTGGAGCAAAAGCGGTGACCTGCAGAACGTTTACTGGGACCTGATGAAAAACTTTAAGCGTACGCTGGATGCGAACGGCATCGGCATCCCTTATCCGCAGATGGATGTGCATCTGCACCAGGTCAGGCGCGAAGAGCAGGAGCAGCCGGTTAACCTGACAAAATAACATCAGCATAAGGCACCTGCGGGTGCCTTTCTTATTAATCGAACTAATGGCCGATTAAATCTTTCAATTTCCGCTAATATCCTCCTGCTAATATACTGCGCCCATCTTCTTCTCTTTCCAGGTTATTCAGCATGTTAGCAATTTATCTGCAGGGGCTGGCGCTGGGCGCTGCCTTGATCCTGCCACTGGGCCCGCAAAACGCTTTTGTGATGAATCAGGGCATCAAGCGTCACTATCATTTGATGACCGCTACGCTCTGTACCCTGAGCGACATTGCCTTGATCTGCGGCGGCATATTTGGCGGCAGCGCGCTGCTGCATCAGTCACCGCTGCTGCTGACGCTGATCACCTGGGCAGGCGTTGCGTTTCTGCTCTGGTATGGCTGGGGAGCATTACACAGTGCATGGTGCGGCGGTATTGCGCTGGAGCAGGACAGCACGCTGAAACAGGGACGCTGGCGCATTATTGCCACGATGCTGGCTGTGACCTGGCTCAATCCGCATGTCTATCTGGATACGTTTGTCGTACTGGGCAGCCTCGGCAGTCAGCTGCCTTCTGCCGATGCCCGTCGCTGGTTCGCGCTGGGCACCGTCAGCGCCTCCGTTATCTGGTTTTATGGTCTGGCGCTGTTGGCGGCCTGGCTGTCGCCACGACTGCGCACCGCGCGTGCGCAGCGCATTATTAATCTGCTGGTTGGCAGCGTCATGTGGCTTATCGCTTTCCAGCTGGCGCAGCAGGGGCTGACAGATTAAAAAGTAAAACGCGCAGGGGGGCATTATTGACGCGGCGAGGCTGTTAAGATTGAGTTTTTAGCGCCCGGAGGTGACCCATGTCTTCTCAACCTAACCAGAGCCTGATTGACGGCATCCGCTGTCTGCAGTACCTGGTCTCCAGCGACAGAGCCATTGGCGGGCGTGAGCTGGCGCGTCAGATGGGAATGAACAGCACGCGCGTTAACCGTCTGCTGATGACCATGGCATCGATCGGCCTCACCGTTCAGGATGAGCAGCGTCGCTATCTGCCGGGCCCGGGCGTGCACGCGCTGGCCGCGCAGGCGATTCGGGGGTCCTCACTGTTTGCGCAGGCGCTGCCGCAGCTGGAGCTGTATGCACCGCACGATATCGTGGTGGCGCTGGGCGTGCTGTGGGAGGATCAGGTCATCTATATCTGGCACTCGGAACCCGGTGAACGCACCCGCACCAGTCAGGCGCTGGCCGGATTTCGCATGCTACCAGCGTGGCAGTCGGTGATTGGCATGGCGCTGCTGGCCGCAGAGCCTGATGTACAGCTGCAGCCGCGTTTTGACCCGGCGCAGTGGACGCAGATGGCACCTCTGCTGGCACGCAAACGCCAGAGCGATCATCTTATCTGGCAGCGTGATGATGGTGAGATTGGTATGGCGCTGCCGATCACGCATAATCGCGCGGCGCTGGCGTTCGCTAAAATCTGGCAGACGGATGATGAGCATCTGGCGCAACGGGTGGCGCAGCTGAAAGCGCTGGCGCAGAAGATCACCGGCGAGCAGTAATCTCTTCGGGGCGGCCAACGATAAACAGATAGCTGCCGATCCCCACCAGCGCCAGCGCAGCGATGAACATCAGCGCCGGAGCAAAATCACTGCCGTCGATCAGTGCGCCAATCGCAACCGGCACAACGATTGCTGATAGCGCACCGGTAAAGTTAAACATGCCGCCTGCCAGCCCGACCAGATGACGCGGTGCCAGCGTAGTGACAAACACCCAGGTAATGGTGGCCAGCCCGTTGCCGAAAAAGGCCAGCGACATAAACAGGACGATCAGCGTGGTATTATCCGTGTAGCTGGCGCCGAGAATAAACAGCGTCATCGTCAGTCCGAGCAGTATCGGCAGCTTGCGCGCCACGCCCGCTGAAACGCCGCGCCGCATCAGATAATCGGAGATAAATCCCGCCAGCAGTACACCGCAAAACGCCGCCAGATAAGGCAGCGAGGCGACATAGCCGCTTTTAATGAAATCCATATGCCGGTACCGGACCAGATAGGTCGGAAACCACGTCAGAAAGAACCAGAACGTGGCGGAAATCGAAAACTGGCCCAGACAGATGCCCAGCAGCTGGCGGTTGCGCAGCATCTGCTGCATATCACTCAGGCGCAGCGGTGTACGCCCGGCCGATGCGCTGTCGGGCAGCGCACCGTTCTCCAGCAGCCAGGCGCGCTCTGCGGCGGATACACGTTTATGTTCGCCAGGCTCGCGATAGAACGCAAACCAGACCCCTGCCCACAGAATGCCGGTCAGACCGGTGATAGCAAACAGCCCGCGCCAGCCAAACGCAGCCTCGATATGAAACAGCAGCGGCGTCACGCAGGCCAGGCCAGCAAACTGCGCTGAAGAGTAAATGCCAATGGCGCTGGCGCGCTCGTGTAGCGGAAACCAGCCGGAAATAATACGGTTGTTAGCCGGCATCACCGGGGCTTCAAGCGCGCCGACGCCCAGCCGCAGTCCCACCAGCGCCGCTGCGCTGCTGGCGCAAACATGCAGCAGGGTAATGAGCGACCAGCCGATCATCGCTACGCCATACACCATACGCGCACCGAACCGATCAATCAGCCAGCCGCCCGGGATCTGCAGTGCGGCGTAGATCCAGCCAAATGCAGAAAAAACCAGCCCCATTTGCAGTGGAGTGAGCTGCAATTCAGCGCTCAGCGCTGGCGCTGCCACGGCCAGATTAGCGCGATCCATATAGTTGATAATGATGTTCACAAATACCAGCGTCAGCATCAGAAAACGCGTACGTCCGACGCGCACGCCAGCAGCAGGCGCGTCAGGGCTTAATGGATCGGGTGCCATGAGCAGAGCTCCTGAAAACAAAAAGTATTTATCAAGCGAAACGTACAATACTCTTTTTGACAACTCTGTAGTGATAAGTTTGCAGCCGGCAGCAGGTTAAAACGCAGCGCGAACGAACTTTTCTGTCGGCGTAAACTCAGAGCATCACGCATAGTAAAGTGTTAGCGGCTTCGCCATAGTGGCAGCCGGTAACCCGATTTCCAAGGAGGAGTTTGTGAAACTGAAAGCACTGGCGCTGGTCGCCGCAATGAGTACGGGCGCACTGTCGGGCATGGTTCAGGCCGGAGAGGTTCCTGAAGGACCGCATGTGGTCACTTCCGGTCAGGCAAGCGTGGATGCGCGTCCGGATATGGCGACGCTCTCAATCATGGTCAGCGTCGCCTCTAAAGAAGCCGCTGATGCCAAAAAGCAGGCTGACGCGCGCGTGGCGCAATATTTTGATTTCCTGCAAAAGAGCGGTATTGAAAAGAAAGATATCGATGCGGCTAATCTGAGTACCCAGCCAGAATATGACTATACCAAAGAGGGTAAGTCGGTACTGAAAGGCTACCGCGCGGTACGCCAGGTGGAAGTGACGCTGCGTCAGCTGGATAAGCTGAACGATCTGCTGGATGGCGCGCTAAAATCAGGTCTGAACGAAATCCGCACCGTTGAACTGGGCGTGGCAAACGCAGAAAGCTACAAAGAGCAGGCGCGTAAAGCCGCCATTGCTAACGCTACGCAGCAGGCCAGTGCGCTGGCTGAAGGTTTCAACGCGAAGCTGGGTCAGGTCTACAGTATTCGCTATCACGTGGCTAACTATCAGCCAATGCCGATGGCGCGCATGTACAAAGCGGCCGCCGCACCCGCGGATACCACTGCGCAGCAGACGTATGAACAGCAGAGTATCCACTTTGACGATCAGGTCGATGTAGTGTTTGAAATTAAGCCAAACGCCGCTACGCCCTGATAGCTGACTGCCGCAGCGGCGCCTGCCGCTGCGCTATGCTCAGGCTGTGACCTCATCCTGACGCAATACCCGATGTCCGTGGGCAATCAGCGCATCGGTGACGCTGCGCATCAGCCGGCTTTCTGGCGCAAAGCGGTGCCAGTAGAGCATTCGGCGCTGATAAAGCCCGGGTGTCAGATCCACCAGCTCGCCCTGGGCCAGCTCGCGCTCAATCTGCAGATGCGGGATCATACAGCAGACCGATCCCTGCCGCGCCAGCTGCACAAACGCCTCTGACGAGTTGACGATATGGCAGGGTACGCTGCCCGGTGACAGATCAAAATTCTGCTGCAAAAACGCCTGATGCATATCATCCAGATGGTCAAACGCCACCGCCGGTGCCTTGAGCAAAGCAGAGCGCGTGACGCCGTTAGGGAAGTAGCGGGCGGCAAAATCGGGCGAGGCGCAAAACAGATAGTCGAGCGCCCCCAGCTGATCAACCAGGCAGCTTGGCAGCGGCTGCGGCTGGATACTCACGGCGCCTACCACTTCGCCACGACGCAGCCGTTCCTGCGTGCGCGTTTCATCTTCCACCTGCAGATTCAGCCGTACCGGTGAGTCCGCCAGCACATCTTTCAGTGCCGGCAACAGCCAGGTCGCAAGACTGTCGGCGTTAACCGCCAGCGAGAGCAGCAGCGGCGTGGTCCCGCTTTGATCGTCACCCAGCCACTCCTCTTCCAGCAACTCAACCTGATGCAGCAGCGCCAGCAGCTTCTGCCCCTGTTCAGTGGGGCGGGGCGGAACAGTGCGTACCAGCAGCGGCTGACCAAACAGGTTTTCCAGCTGCTTGATACGCTGCGATACGGCTGACTGGGTAATACAAAGCTTCTGTGCAGCGCGCTCAAAGCCGCGCTCACGAATAACTGCATCCAGCGCCTGAAGCGTGCGGTAATCCGGGCGTTTCATTATGGTTCTCTCTCGTTCAGGGTGGAAAGTACTATGCCACAAAATGGCCGCACTGTGCGGCAGCTGTATTTTTGCGGACTGGCTTCCAAAGGTATAAATCGGTGGCGCGTGAGTCGCGCACTTTTACAGCGCGTTGTTTTATACTACGCGCACTTTGATGTCGCACAGGTTTTAAACATACCATGACCCAGGATGAACTGAAAAAAGCGGTAGGGTGGGCGGCGCTGCAGTATGTGCAGCCAGGCACCATTGTTGGCGTAGGCACCGGATCAACGGCCGCGCATTTTATCGACGCGCTGGCCACCATGAAGCACCAGATTGAGGGGGCGGTCTCCAGTTCTGAAGCCTCCACCCTGAAGCTGAAATCGCTGGGCATACCGGTTTTCGATCTTAACGACGTGGATGATATTGCGGTCTATGTCGATGGTGCCGATGAGATCAACCCGCATATGCAGATGATCAAAGGCGGTGGCGCAGCGCTGACGCGCGAGAAGATTGTGGCAGCGGTCGCGCAAAAGTTTGTCTGTATCGCGGATGCGTCCAAAGAGGTTGATATTCTTGGCCGTTTCCCGCTGCCGGTTGAGGTGATCCCGATGGCGCGAGCATATGTCGCGCGCGAGCTGGTGAAGCTTGGCGGCCAGCCAGAGTATCGGCAGCAGGTGGTGACCGATAATGGCAACATCATTCTCGACGTGCACAACCTGCAGATCCTCGATCCCGTCACCATGGAGAAAAACATTAATGCGCTGGCGGGCGTGGTCACGGTGGGTCTGTTTGCCACCCGGGGCGCTGATGTCGCGCTGATTGGCACACCGGATGGCGTCAAAACTATTCTCAAATGATCTCTCCGGCGCGCCTGACGCGCCGTTTTTTACCCGGCTAATTCTGCTTTTCTTTACCGGCCTGAATTTAGTGACTTATGTCACAAACAGGGCATGGAGAGCCGATTCCTGCTCTCTGCTTCCGGCATCCTGCGATTTTGTATGGATTTGTGCTGCCCGAAAGCCGGAGCGTGCTGCTGCAGTCGCAATCGTTTGTATTGCCGCATTGCCAGAATTTGTTATTTTGGCAGAAGGTAATCTTATGGCACTCCACGTTGAATTCTGAATAGGGTCGGGAAATGGCAAAGGTATCACTGGATAAAGACAAAATTAAATTTCTGCTGGTGGAGGGCGTGCATCAGAGCGCGCTGGAAAATCTTCGCGCGGCAGGCTATACCAACATCGAGTTTCACAAAGGGGCGCTGGATGCAGAATCGCTGAAAGCCTCAATCCGTGATGCGCACTTTATCGGTATCCGCTCCCGCACCCAGCTTACGGAAGAGATTTTCGCCGCAGCAGAGAAGCTGGTAGCGGTTGGCTGCTTCTGCATCGGCACCAATCAGGTCGATCTTAACGCCGCTGCGCAGCGCGGTATTCCGGTATTTAACGCACCTTTCTCTAATACCCGCTCCGTAGCTGAGCTGGTGATCGGGGAGATGCTGCTGATGCTGCGCGGCATTCCGGAAGCGAACGCCAAGGCGCACCGCGGTATCTGGAACAAAGTGGCAACCGGCTCCTATGAAGCGCGCGGCAAAAAGCTGGGCATCATTGGCTATGGGCATATCGGCATGCAGCTTGGCGTGCTGGCGGAAGGCCTGGGGATGCACGTTTTCTTTTACGATATTGAAAACAAGCTGCCGCTGGGGAACGCTACGCAGGTGCGTCACCTGTCAGATCTGCTCAATATGAGTGATGTGGTGAGCCTGCATGTGCCGGAGACCGCCTCAACCCAGAACATGATTAGCACAGAAGAGCTGGCACTGATGAAGCCGGGCGCGCTGCTGATCAACGCTGCTCGCGGCACCGTCATTGATATCCCGGCGCTGTGTCATGCGCTCTCCAGCAAACATCTGGCGGGTGCAGCCATTGACGTCTTCCCGACTGAACCGGCAACCAACAGCGATCCGTTCAATTCACCGCTGTGCGAGTTTGATAACGTTATTCTGACGCCGCACATTGGCGGTTCCACGCAGGAAGCGCAGGAGAATATCGGCCTGGAAGTATCAGGTAAGCTGGCAAAATACTCTGATAACGGCTCAACGCTCTCTGCGGTTAATTTTCCGGAGGTGTCGCTGCCAATGCACGGCGCCAGCGCCAGTCGTCTGCTGCACATTCACGAAAACCGTCCGGGTATTCTCACTGCGATTAACCAGATTTTCGCTGAGCAGAATATTAATATCGCGGCCCAGTTCCTGCAGACCTCGCCTCAGCTCGGCTACGTAGTAATTGATATCGACGCCGAAAAAGATGTTGCGGATAAAGCGCTGCAGCTGATGCGTGCGATTCCGGGCACGATGCGCGCCCGTCTGCTCTACTGATAAGTGACGGGCAGGCGCCCGTCAGAACGACGCATCCCACTGCCACAGTTTTGCCGGCGTGAGCACGGCCGGTAGCGGGATGTCCCATGCGGCTGCCGGCAGCGCCTCAACGCGCTGGCAGTCGTGAGCAATGCCTATCGGCAGGCAGCCATGGCGCTGCCAGTTCTGCAGCGTGCGGTCATAAAAGCCGCCGCCCATTCCCAGCCGTTGTCCACTCTCATCAAACGCTACCAGCGGAACCAGCATGACATCCAGCCGATCCAGCGTCGCCATCTGCGTAATATCCAGCGGCGGCTCCGGAATGCGCAGCTTATTCATGACCAGCTGTGTTTCAGGGGTATAACGCAAAAACAGCAGATTCCCTGGCGCAAACGGATGCAGTACCGGCAAATAAACCGCTTTTTTTTGCTGCCAGAGGCGGGCAATCAGCGGCCGGGTATTGATTTCACCGTCGGTGGAGAGAAACAGCGCAATATGTTGTGCTGCTGAGACGGGCGCCAGGTTAACCGCATGTTCAGCCAGCCGTTCGGCAGCGTCAGCCTGCTGTTCAGGCGTCAGATGCCGGCGCAGATGGCGAATGTGCTGACGCAGCAGCTGACGTTCGGTGTAATCAGTAGCTGACATAATGTTCCCTGCAGAAATGGGTTAGCGTGCGCTGACTATATCATGCAAAAGAGGGGGAAGGGGGGCTGACTTCAGGTGGCAGCGGCAGTCGCGTCTGCCGCTGTGACACCACCTGTAATGATGCCGGGTAAAACAGAAAAGAGATCTCCGAGATGCCGCCGCAGGCTGTAACCCTTGAACCCTTGGTTCAAGGTGAGTATGCCGTCGCAACCATCAGGCTTCTCGGACGAACCGAGCATGCTCACAGGCTACAGAGCGTCACACTCTGTTGGTATGAAATATCGGCTCAGGGGACTGGCCCGCTTGCAAACATCTCAGAGAAACAGGACTTCATCGTTGCTCTGGCATGAGAACCATGAAGTATTATTCGAATTTAGGGCCCTGGCGGTCGGTAATACGACCCTGCTCAACTAAAGCCTGTTCAATCGTCTGCTGCAGCATGCGGATACGTTGTTCCATGTTTGCTGCATAGTCGCGCGTTTTACCTTTCTCTTGCGCCAGCTCGTGGCAGATGTTTAACGCGGCGATGAACACCAGTTGCTCTGTATTTGTGACTCTAGTGCGAACTTTTAAATCTTGCAACCGTTGATTGAGGTCCTCTGCGGCAAGATTTAGCGCATCCTGCTGTTCAGGCGGACAATTTACTCTCAAAGAACGACCAAAAATTTGTATATCTACCGGTTGTGCAGACATGCCACCATCCTGACTGATTACTTCGTTCGCTCCACCCGGCTCGCCATTGGTCCGGAAGGTGCGCAACTATATAGACGCGGGTAAGAAGATACAACCCCTTTTCTGGAAACCCTGAGGCACCTGGTGGTAGCATATCACGAACTTATTCTGCCAACGACGACCAAAGCTTATGTCTTTACAGAACGCAACACCCACTTACAACGCGCTGGCCGCAGCCCTCTCTCAGCAGGGTGTGGGCATGACGCCTGCCGAAATGCATGGACTGCTGTGTGGCATCCTGTGTGGCGGCAATCAGGACGCCAGCTGGAAGACGCTGGTGCACGATCTGGCTAACGAAGGCATGGCCTTCTCACAGAGCCTGGCACAGCCGCTGCAGGCTCTGCATGACAGCCTGACCAGTACGCTGGAAGAGGATGGCTTTCTGTTTCAGCTGATGCTGCCGGATGAAGAAGATATTACCGTTTTTGACCGGGCTGACGCGCTGGCGGGCTGGGTAAACCATTTCCTGCTTGGCCTGGGTGTGACGCAGCCTAAACTGGATAAAGTCACCGGTGAAACCGGCGAAGCGATTGACGATCTGCGTACGATTGCTCAGCTCGGCTACGAAGAAGATGAAGATCAGGAAGAGCTGGAGCAGTCGCTGGAAGAGGTGATTGAGTATGTGCGCGTCGCAGCGCTGCTGTGCCACGACACTTTCACGCGTCCGCATACGCCAACCGCACCGGAAGTGCAGAAACCTACGCTACACTAAGCGCGTCATCGCGGGCAGCCTGGCTGCCCGTTATCAACAGGGAGTGCAACTATGATCACACTGGAACAGTTCCATCAGCGTCGTCAGGCGCTGATTGCGCAGATGGCCCCCGGCAGCGCGGCGCTGATTTTTGCAGCACCTGAAGTCACGCGCAGCAACGACACCGAATATAGCTACCGGCAAAACAGCGACTTCTGGTATTTCACCGGGTTTAACGAGCCACAGGCGCTGCTGGTGCTGATCAAAAGCGATGAACATCATAACCACAGCGTGCTGTTTAACCGCATACGCGATCTCACTGCCGAAGTGTGGTCTGGTCGCCGACTGGGGCAGGATGCGGCGCCAGCGAAGCTGGGTGTTGATCGCGCACTGCCGTGGGATGATATTAGCGAACAGCTGCACTTGCTGCTGAACGGCCTCGACGTGGTGTACCACGCACAGGGCGAATATGAGCACGCTGACCAGCTGCTGTTTAGCGCGCTGGACAAGCTGCGTCGTGGTTTCCGGCAGAATCTTAGTGCACCGGCTAGCGTGACTGACTGGCGTCCCTGGGTGCATGAGATGCGGCTGTTTAAGAGCGCGGAAGAGATTGAGATCCTGCGCCAGGCGGGAAAAATCAGCGCGCTGGCGCATACCCGTGCCATGCAGCAGTGTCGCCCTGGCATGTATGAGTATCAGCTTGAAGGGGAGATCCATCATGAGTTTTCCCGCCACGGTGCGCGCTTTCCCTCCTATAACACCATTGTCGGAAGTGGCGAAAACGGCTGCATCCTGCACTACACCGAAAACGAAAGCGCAATGCGCGATGGCGATCTGGTGCTGATTGACGCCGGCTGTGAGTTTCACGGTTACGCAGGGGATATTACCCGCACCTTTCCGGTAAACGGCAGGTTTACGCCGGCGCAGCGGGAAGTCTATGACATTGTGCTGGCCTCGCTGCATAAAGCGCTGTCGATGTTCCGGCCTGGCGTCAGTATTCATGATGTGAATGATGAAGTCGTCCGTATCATGATCACCGGTCTTGTTGATCTCGGCATTCTTGACGGCAATATCGATGAGCTGTTTGAAGCGCAGGCGCATCGCCCTTTCTTCATGCACGGTCTGGGCCACTGGCTGGGGCTGGATGTGCATGACGTCGGTGATTACGGTACGCCAGGCCGTGACCGGGCGCTGGAGCCGGGCATGGTGCTGACGGTCGAGCCTGGCCTCTATATAGCGCCTGATGCCAGCGTGCCGCCGCAGTATCGCGGCATCGGCGTGCGCATCGAGGATGACATTGTGATCACGGCGACGGGCCACGAGAATCTTACCGATAGCGTGGTGAAAGATCCGGACGCGATTGAAGCGCTGATGGCAGCGGCGCGCGGCGTATGACGATCCTGATTGCAGGCGGGGGTATGACCGGTGCCACGCTGGCGCTGGCGATCTCGCATCTTACGCAGGGCAGGCTGCCGGTCACGCTTATTGAGCGCAGCGAGCCGGCCAGTCGTGCGCACCCCGGTTTTGATGGCCGGGCGATTGCGCTGGCTGCCGGCACCTGCCAGCAGCTGGCAGCGATTGACCTCTGGCGTTCGCTGGCGGACTGTGCCACGCCGATCACCCGCATTCATGTCTCTGACAGCGGTCACAGCGGCTTTGTACAGCTCAGCGCAGAGGCGTATCAGCTGGCTGCGCTGGGGCAGGTGGTAGAGCTGTTTGATGTCGGACAGCGGCTGTTTGAACGTCTCCGTCAGGCGCCCGGCGTTACGCTGCGCTGCCCGGATTACGTGACGCAGGTGACGCGTGATAAAGCGCGTGTGCAGGTGACGCTTAACAGCGGCGACACGCTGGAAGGTTCGCTGCTGGTCGCTGCAGATGGATCGCGCTCATCACTGGCTGCATCATGCGGTATTCAGTGGCAGCGCGACGACTATCAGCAGCTGGCGGTGATTGCTAATGTCTCTACTCAGCTGCCGCACCAGGGACAGGCATTTGAGCGATTTACGCCACACGGGCCGCTGGCACTGCTGCCGATGTCCGGCAATCGGATGTCGCTGGTGTGGTGCCATCCGGCAGCGGCAGAGGCCAGCGTGCGGGCGTGGGATGAGGAAACCTTCCTGCGCGAACTGCAGCGCGCATTCGGCTGGCGGCTGGGACGCTTTACCCATGCCGGGCAGCGTGAAATTTATCCGCTAGCGCTGCAAACAGCCGATCGTCAGGTCACGCACCGGCTGGCACTGGTCGGTAATGCCGCCCAGACGCTGCATCCAATCGCTGGTCAGGGCTTTAACCTTGGTCTGCGCGATGTCATGTCACTGGCGGAAACGCTGGCCGGCGCCTGGCGCCAGCGGCAGGATCCCGGCAGTTATGCGGTGCTGCAGCATTTTGCCGCCCGGCGTCAGGCCGATCGCGCGGCAACAATTGGCGTGACAGACGGCCTGGTGCGCCTGTTCGCTAACCGTTATGCACCGCTGGTTGCAGGACGAAATATTGGGCTGGTGGCGATGGATCACCTCCCCTGGCTGCAACATCCGCTGGCCGCGCGTACGCTCGGCTGGGTAAAGCGTTAATAAAGAGGCAGCAATGCAAACATTTGATGTGGTGATTGCCGGTGGCGGCATGGTCGGTCTGGCAGTGGCCTGCGGTTTGCAGGGAAGCGGGTTGCGCGTCGCGGTACTGGAAAAAGCGGCGGAACCGCAGTTTGATCCGGCAGCGGCAGCGTCGATCCGGGTATCCGCTATTAATGCCGCCAGTGAACGGCTGCTGCAGAAGCTGGATGTCTGGTCATCCATCCTCGCCCTGCGCGCCAGCGCCTACCACGGTATGGAAGTGTGGGATCAGGATAGCTTTGGATCCATTAGCTTTGATGATGAGCAGCAGGGGCTGTCACATCTTGGTTATATTATCGAGAATGAGGTTATTCACAGTGCGCTGTGGCAGCGCGCCAGCCAGTGCAAAGACGTCACGCTGTTTGCACCGGCCCGGCTGCAGCAGGTCGCGTTTGGTGATAATGAAGCGTTTATCACGCTGGAAGATGGCACCATGATGACCGCCCGGCTGATGATTGCCGCCGACGGCGCCGGCTCCTGGCTGCGTGAAAAAGCGGATATCCCGCTGACGTTCTGGGATTACGAGCACCATGCGCTGGTCGCCAATGTGCGCACTGATATGCCGCATGATGCCGTCGCGCGTCAGGTGTTTCATGGCGAAGGCATTCTCGCTTTTCTGCCAATGCAGGATCCGCATCTGTGCTCAATCGTCTGGTCACTTGCTCCGCAGGAAGCGGCTCGTCTGCAGTCGATGCCCGCAGCGCTGTTTAATCAGCAGCTCTCAGTGGCTTTTGATATGCGTCTGGGATTATGCAGCGTTGAGAGCGAGCGTAAAACGTTCCCGCTGACGGCACGCTATGCGCGCAATTTTGCCGCCCACCGTCTGGCGCTGGTCGGCGATGCCGCGCACACCATTCATCCGCTGGCCGGGCAGGGCGTGAACTTAGGCTTTATGGATGCGGCCGAGCTGATTGGTGAAATCCGCCGGCTGCATCAGGCGGGCCGTGATATCGGCGAGCACCTCTCACTGCGCCGCTATGAACGCAGCCGCAAGCACAGCGCAGCGCTGATGCTGGCCGGCATGCAGGGATTCCGTGAGCTGTTTGCCGGCACCCATCCGGCGAAAAAGCTGCTGCGTGACGTCGGTCTGAAGCTGGCCGATACGCTGCCAGGCGTCAAGCCGCGTCTGCTGAAGCAGGCGATGGGACTGAACGATCTGCCTGAGTGGATCCGCTAGCTAACCAGGGCGTTGTTGTTTCGTATCCGCCTTACCACAGGGGGCGCATTAATGCGCCCCGGTTTAGACCCATCCGCGGACGTCACATTTCGCACCCGCATTAACCCGGGCGCCATAAATGGCGCCCCTACGAAAACCCAATGCAGGGCATCATTGTTTCGCACCCATTTTGCCGTAGGGGGCGCATTAATGCGCCCCGTTTCAAATCCATCCGCGGACGTCACATTTCGCACCGTCCTATTGTAGGGGGCGCATTAATGCGCCCCGGTTCAAATCCATCCGCGGACGTCACATTTCGCACCCGCATTATCCCGGGCGCCATAAATGGCGCCCCTACGGCTACAGAGGAAAATGTAGGGGGCGCATTAATGCGCCCCGGCAAAAAATTTTCCCTGACTCCCTGTTCGCACTAAAACAGAGCGCTTTGCATCATAATGATGCCTCGTTTGATTTATTCTAATTTCACTGCCTTATTCGCATTAGTTATTTTCATACATAATGCATCACCCTTTTATACCCTTTCACTTATCAACAACGTCTGCGTGTTTTATTTACTGAAATATGACCTGAAAGTTGCATAATCTGCGCGGTTAATCACACAAAGGCAGCGAATTATGCTGCATGCTACAGGACGCACTGCAACTGTGAGGTCCGGCTTCGACCTCGTTTTGCTTATGGTTAAATCTGTTTTTCAGTGGTAACGTCAGCGAAAAGAGAACGTTTGCGTTGCCGTGTATTCTCGCGCAGACGAGCCCGCTTATTTGTTTTCACAGGATGGTTATGACTCAGCAAACGCCTCTGTTTAACCAGCACCAGCGCGATGGTGCACGCATGGTGGACTTTCATGGCTGGATGATGCCGCTGCACTACGGCTCGCAAATTGATGAGCATCACGCAGTGCGCAGCGACGCCGGCATGTTTGATGTATCGCACATGACCATTGTTGACCTGCACGGTGTACGCACCCGCGAGTTTTTACGCTATCTGCTGGCAAATGATGTTGCAAAACTGACGCAGCCTGGCAAGGCGCTCTACAGCGGCATGCTTAACGCTTCAGGTGGCGTGATAGACGACCTGATCGTCTATTTTATGCAGGAAGACTTCTTTCGGCTGGTAGTGAACTCTGCCACACGCGAGAAAGACCTCGCCTGGATAACGCAGCACGCCGCACCGTTTGGCGTAGCGCTGACAGAGCGTCGCGATCTGGCGCTGATTGCCGTTCAGGGCCCGAATGCGCAGCAGAAAGCTGAGACGCTGTTTGATGACACTCAACGCGCCGCCGTTGCCGGCATGAAACCATTTTATGGCGTGCAGTCAGGCGACCTGTTCATTGCCACCACCGGCTACACCGGTGAGGCGGGCTATGAAATTGCGCTGCCAGCTGACCAGGCTGAAGCGTTCTGGCAGCAGCTGCTGGCTGCCGGTGTAAAACCCGCCGGCCTGGGCGCACGCGACACACTGCGTCTGGAGGCAGGTATGAATCTCTATGGCCAGGAGATGGATGAGGGCGTTTCGCCGCTGGCCGCGAATATGGGCTGGACCATCAGCCGGGAGCCGGCCGACCGCAATTTTATCGGACGTGAAGCGCTGGAAGCGCAGCGTGAGCAGGGCAGTGAAAAACTGGTAGGCCTGATCATGACGGAGAAAGGCGTACTGCGCGGTGGCCAGACGGTGCGCTTCACCGATGAGCAGGGTGTACCGCAGCAGGGTATGATTACCAGTGGTTCCTTCTCGCCGACGCTGGGCTGCAGCATCGCCCTGGCGCGCGTGCCTGCCGGTATTGGCGAGCAGGCCATTGTGGAGATCCGCAATCGCGAAATGCCGGTAAAAGTAACTAAACCCGTTTTTGTTCGCGCCGGTAAGCCGGTCGCTCAGTAAATTTTTCAGGAGAAATGGCGATGAGCAATGTGCCAAATACGTTGAAATACCGCGACAGCCACGAGTGGGTGCGTAAAGAGGAAGATGGCTCTTACACCGTGGGGATCACCGAGCATGCGCAGGAGCTGCTCGGTGATATGGTGTTTGTCGACCTGCCAGACGTTGGCGCTACGTTTAGCGCGGGCGATGACTGCGCAGTGGCAGAGTCGGTTAAAGCCGCTTCCGATATCTATGCGCCGCTGAGTGGTGAAATTGTGGCGGTGAATGAGGCGCTGACCGACTCCCCCGAGCTGGTGAACAGCGCGCCTTATGGCGATGGCTGGTTGTTCCGCCTGAAAGCCAGCGATGAAGCTGAACTCGGCAGCATGCTTGATGCTGACGCCTATAAAGCCAGTATTGATGAGTAACCGGTAGTCTCTGAAGGTGTCGCGGCGCGGCACCTCTTCTTTATCTGCCTGTTGTAAGTCCTTTGTGTAACCCAGCCCGATGCAGGATTGACTGTAATGACCCAGACTCTCAGCCAGCTTGAACATAACGGTGCATTTATTGAGCGCCATATTGGTCCCACCGCCGCACAGCAGGCCAGCATGCTGGAAGCGATTGGTGCCCGTTCGCTCAGTGAACTTATTAGCGCCATCGTACCCGCGGATATTCAGCTGCCTGGCCCGCCCGCCACGGGTGACGCTGCGACCGAGCAGCAGGCGCTGGCGGAGCTGAAAGCGATTGCCAGTCAGAATCAGCGCTACAAATCCTGGATCGGCATGGGCTACAGTGCGGTGATCACTCCGCCGGTGATCCTGCGCAACATGCTGGAAAATCCTGGCTGGTATACCGCCTATACGCCTTATCAGCCCGAGGTATCGCAGGGACGCCTGGAGGCGCTTCTGAACTTCCAGACGCTGACGCTGGATCTGACCGGTATGGATATCGCCTCTGCATCCCTGCTGGATGAGGCTACCGCCGCTGCTGAAGCGATGGCGATGGCAAAACGCGTCAGCAAGCTGAAGAGCGCCACGCGGTTCTTTATCGCCGATGATATTCATCCGCAGACGCTGGATGTCGTACGCACCCGCGCAGAAACATTTGGCTTTGATCTGATCATCGATCGGGCAGACAAAGCGCGCGATCATGAGGATCTGTTTGGCGTACTGCTGCAGCAGGTGGGAACCGGCGGTGAAGTACATGACTACCGCGATCTGATCGCAGAGCTGAAGAGCCGCAAAGTTGTGGTAAGCGTGGCCGCTGATTTCATGGCGCTGCTGCTGCTGGAGGCGCCCGGAAAACAGGGTGCTGACATTGTGTTTGGTTCCGCTCAGCGCTTTGGCGTGCCAATGGGCTATGGCGGACCGCACGCGGCCTTTTTTGCCAGCCGCGATGAGCACAAACGCTCAATGCCGGGCCGCATTATCGGCGTCTCACGCGATGCGGCGGGTAATACCGCGCTGCGCATGGCGATGCAGACGCGTGAGCAGCATATCCGGCGTGAAAAAGCGAACTCCAATATCTGTACTTCACAGGTCCTGCTGGCCAATATCGCCGGTCTCTATGCGGTCTGGCACGGTCCGCAGGGTCTGCAGCGCATCGCCTCACGCATTCACCGCCTGACCAGTATTCTGGCAACCGGCCTGCAGCAAGGCGGGCTGACGCTGCGTCACGCCAGCTGGTTTGACACGCTGACCGTTGAGGTTGCTGACAAAGCCGCCGTACTGAACCGTGCGCTGAGTTTTGGCGTAAACCTGCGCAGCGATATGCATAACGCTGTGGGTATTACGCTGGATGAGACGACCTGCCGTGAAGATGTACAGGCGCTGTTTGCTATTTTTCTGGGCGACGCACATGGCCTGGATATTGAGGCGCTTGATGCAGCCGTATCCGCGGAGAGTACTGCCATCCCGGCAGGCCAGCAGCGCCGCAGTGACTACCTGACGCATCCGGTATTTAACCGCTATCACAGCGAAACCGAAATGATGCGCTATATGCACAGCCTGGAGAAAAAAGATCTGGCGCTGAATCAGGCAATGATCCCGCTCGGCTCCTGCACCATGAAGCTGAATGCCGCCGCAGAGATGATCCCGATCACCTGGCCGGAGTTTTCTGAACTGCATCCATTCTGCCCCGCTGAACAGGCCACTGGTTATCTGCAGATGATTGGGCAGCTGTCGCAGTGGCTGGTACAGCTCACCGGCTATGACGCGCTCTGCATGCAGCCTAACTCCGGGGCGCAGGGAGAGTACGCCGGCCTGCTGGCGATCCGCCGCTATCACGAAAGCCGCAATGAAGGCCGGCGCAACCTCTGCCTGATCCCGGGTTCGGCACACGGCACCAATCCGGCGTCGGCGCAGATGGCGGGCATGTCGGTTGTTGTGGTCGCCTGCGATAAACAGGGCAACATCGATCTCGGCGATCTGCGTGAAAAAGCGGCTCAGGCAGGCGATGCGCTCTCCTGCATTATGGTGACTTATCCGTCCACTCACGGCGTCTATGAAGAGACCATCCGCGAGGTGTGCCAGATTGTGCATCAGTATGGTGGTCAGGTGTATCTGGACGGCGCCAACATGAACGCCCAGGTGGGCATTACTACGCCTGGCTACATCGGTGCCGACGTCTCGCATCTTAATCTGCACAAAACCTTCTGCATTCCGCACGGCGGTGGCGGACCGGGGATGGGACCGATTGGCGTAAAAGCGCATCTGGCTCCGTTTGTGCCGGGGCACAGCGTGGTGCAGATCGATGGCGTACTGACGCAGCAGGGTGCCGTGTCGGCCGCCCCGTTTGGCAGCGCTTCAATTCTGCCTATCAGCTGGATGTATATCCGCATGATGGGCGCAGAAGGACTGAAACAGGCAAGCTCAGTGGCAATCCTTAATGCCAACTACATTGCGCGTCGTCTGCAATCGGCCTATCCGATCCTCTACACCGGACGCGACGGCCGCGTAGCGCACGAATGTATTCTCGATATTCGTCCGCTGAAAGAGCAGACCGGTATCAGCGAACTGGATATTGCCAAGCGCCTGATCGATTACGGCTTTCACGCCCCGACCATGTCTTTCCCGGTCGCAGGCACGCTGATGGTAGAGCCGACCGAATCAGAGGGCAAAGCAGAGCTGGATCGCTTTATCGATGCGATGCTGGCGATCCGCATGGAGATCGATCGCGTCGCCGCCGGTGAGTGGCCTGCTGATGACAATCCGCTGATCAACGCACCGCATACGCAGATGGAAATCGTGGGTGAGTGGCAGCATCCCTATACGCGTGAGCTGGCGGTATTTCCGGCAGGCAGCGCGAACAAGTACTGGCCAACGGTAAAACGGCTTGATGATGTCTTTGGCGATCGCAACGTTTTCTGCGCCTGTGTGCCGATGAGCGAATATCAGTAAGTGCTGTAAACTGACCCTGAAAGGGCCGGATGCCGGTCCTTTTCTTTTGGAGGCACATATGGATCTGGCACTGGTCACCGGCGGCAGCCGGGGCATCGGACGCGCCACCTCGCTGCTGCTGGCGCAGGCGGGCTACCGCGTGGTAATCAACTATCGTCAGCGGGCCGCCGATGCAGAACAGCTGGTTGCGGAGATTGTCAGCCAGGGCGGCAGCGCCTGCGCGCTGCAGGCGGATATCGCCGACGAGGCGCAGGTGGTGAGGCTGTTTGCACAGCTGGATGAGCAGCCGGGCGCGCTGCGGATCGTGGTGAACAATGCCGGAGTTCTGTTTACGCAGTGCCGGGTAGAAGCGCTGAGCGCTGAGCGCATTCAGCGCGTGCTGGCAACGAACGTCACCGGGACCTTTATCTGCTGTCGTGAAGCGGTGAAACGCATGAGTACGGTGTATGGCGGGCAGGGTGGCGTGATTGTGAACGTTTCATCAGGGGCCGTGCACAGCGGTGCGCCGGACGAGTATGTGGATTACGCAGCGTCAAAAGCGGCGGTGGATACGCTGACCCGCGGGCTGGCGCGCGAGGTGGCCGCACAGGGGATCCGGGTAACCGGCGTACGTCCTGGTTCCACTTATACCGACATGCATGCGGATGGCGGCGAGCCGGGGCGGGTTGATCGGGTGGCGCAGCGCATTCCGCTGGGCCGCGGTGCGCAGCCAGAAGAGATCGCCCGTGCGATCCTCTGGCTGAGCAGCGATGCCGCCGCTTACGTCACCGGCAGCATGCTGGATGTGACGGGCGGACTCTGATATCCGCCGCGCTATTCTGTCAGAGCGTGGCACCATTGCTGGCGATCACCTGCTGATACCAGCTAAAGCTCTTTTTCTTTGAACGCGCAAAGGTGCCGCTGCCGTCATCGTTTTTATCGACGTGGATAAAGCCGTAGCGTTTGCTGTACTGGCCGGTAGTGAACGAGACGCAGTCAATACAGCCCCACGGCGTGTAACCCAGCAGCTCTACGCCATCCAGCGCCACCGCTTTTTTCATCTCTTCGATATGCGCCCTCAGATAGTCGATGCGGTAGTCATCGGCAATAAAGCCCTCTGCATCAGCGTTATCGATCGCGCCAAAACCGTTTTCCACAATAAACAGCGGTTTCTGGTAGCGCTCATAGAGCGAATTCAGCACATAGCGCAGGCCAACCGGATCGATCTGCCAGCCCCAGTCTGAGGCTTTGACATGCGGATTGGGCACCACACCGTCAAAGCCGGTAATCGGGTCATCCACGCCGCTGGCGCGGGTATCCACCGCGTTGCTCATGTAGTAGCTGAAGCCGATATAATCACAGCAGCCCTGCTGCAGGGTTTCAGCATCCTCTTCAGCCATCTCAATGTGATAGCCTTTGCGCGCCCACTCTTTCAGCGTGTAAGCGGGATAAGCACCGCGCATCTGTACATCGCTGAAGACGTAGCGCTGATGCATCGCCTCCTGCGCGCGCATGACATCGTCCGGATGGCAGGAGAAGGGATAGACCGGCACCATGGCAATCATGCAGCCAATCTGAAAATCGGGATTGATCTCATGTCCGCGCTTCACCACTTTTGCACTGGCGACAAACTGATGATGCATGACCTGGTACATCGTCTGCTCTGGCTTCTCATGGTCGGTAAATACCACGCCGGAACAGCAGTAGCCAAACAGCGGATATTGCCAGTTGCGCTGGTTATTGATCTCGTTAAAGGTCATCCAGTACTTCACTTTGTGCTGATAGCGCGTCATCACCACATCGCTGAAGCGTACAAAGAAATCGACCAGCCGGCGGTCAGCCCAGCCGCCATACTCTTTTACCAGATGATAGGGCATCTCAAAATGCGACAGGGTGATCACCGGTTCGATACCATATTTCAGCAGCTCATCGAACAGGTCATCATAGAACTGCAGGCCCGCCTCGTTAGGCTGCGCTTCATCCCCGTTAGGGAAAATGCGCGTCCACGCGATAGACGTGCGGAAGCACTTAAAGCCCATCTCAGCAAACAGCGCAACATCCTCTTTGTAGTGCGAATAAAACTCCACCGCCTGGTGGTTAGGATAGTGTTTGCCCGGCTGTACGCCGTCGGTGATCACGCGGTCAACGCCGTGTGCACCGCCGGTCAGTACGTCAGCAATGCTGACGCCTTTGCCGCCCTGATCCCAGCCGCCCTCAACCTGATGCGCGGCTACCGCGCCGCCCCAGAGAAACCCTTGTGGTAACTGCAAATCATCACGCATTGTTCAGCCTCATCATACGTCAGGTGAAAACAGAATTTTTCGCAGTGTAACAAGCAGCCGGCGAATGTCACGCTATAACACCGCGCGCCATATGTAACCTGTTACAGCCAAAAAACAAGGTGTTTTCAGGGAGATAGCATACGCGCCAGCGTGCGTCCCAGCGTTTCGATGATATACATTACCGGGACCTGTGTGGTGAGGTCATGCTGCCCGGCCAGCGTGATCTGCGGCACATGATAGGAGAGGGTAAAGTCTGCCATTTTTGCCAGCGAGCTGCTGTCGTGATTGGTGATGGCGATGATTTTGCAGCGGTTGAGACTGAACTGACTGGCGAAGCGCAAAATCTCTTCAGTCTCACCGGAAACAGAGAGAATAATCGCCAGCGCGCTCTCACTGGCACCGGGCATAACCGGATAGTAAGGGTCATCAATATGGTGGCTGAATTTGCCCACGTTGGAAAAGAAGCGCGCGCCATATTTACCGAGACTGCCCGATGTGCCGGCACCAATAAAGAAAATGTGCCCGGCCTGCAGGATCATCTGCGCGGCCTGCGTAATCTGCTGCTCAAACTCGGCGTTATGAATACTTTTGAAAAAACTCAGCATTTCGCCGGGACCCGATGAGGGGATCGCAGGCGTTGTCTGCTCCTGCGCCAGACGAAAGCGAATGCGAAACTCTGACCAGCCGTCACAGTGCAGCTTACGGCAAAAGCGCAGCACGGTGGTGGTGGAGACACCCGCCTGCGCCGCCAGATCGCGAATGGTCATATAGCTGACGCTTTGCGGATGTTTAATGATGAAATGGTAAACCTGCATCTCAAGATCGTTCAGGCTGGAGAGATCGCGGTGTGCAAACATGCGGGACATCGCTCAGGCAGAAAAGGGGATCTGCAGTGTACCAGATTGCATTGCGTGCCGGAGGACACACCTCGTCACAGAAATAGTTGAGCGTACAGGTGTACACTGAAAAAGATCCCGGTTAGGCTGGAGATGATAAAAAAACAACACTCTCTATCTTCAGGAACCCCGCGCCATGGTAAAACCCGCACTCACTACGCCCGGCTATACGCTGGCCGAAGAGATAGCTAACAGCATCAGCCATGGCATTGGCTGCCTGTTTGGTATCGCCGGTCTGGTGCTGCTGCTGACGCAGGCAGTGGAAACACAGGCAAGCGTCACCGCCATCACCAGCTACAGCCTCTATGGCGGCAGCATGATTTTGCTCTATCTCGCCTCCACGCTCTACCACGCGATTCCGCACCAGCGCGCGCGGCCGTGGCTCAAGAAATTTGATCACTGCGCTATCTATCTGCTGATTGCCGGCACCTATACGCCGTTCCTGCTGGTCGGGCTGAAATCGCCGCTGGCGCACGGACTGATGGTAGTGATCTGGAGTCTGGCGCTGGCAGGCATCATTTTTAAGCTGACGATTGCGCACCGCTTTAAGGTCCTGTCGCTGGTGACTTATCTCAGTATGGGGTGGCTGTCGCTGGTGGTGATCTATCAGCTGGCGATGCGGCTTTCCGCCGGTGGTATCTGGCTGCTGGCAGCAGGGGGAGTGGTTTACTCACTGGGGGTGATTTTCTACGTATCGCGCCGGATACCCTTTAACCATGCGATCTGGCACGGCTTTGTTCTCGGCGGCAGCGTACTGCACTTCTGTGCCATCTATTTTTATGTGAAATAAACGCGTTATGCGCAAAGCGGGACGCCTGATGGCCTCCCGCTTTACGCGCCTTATGCGTCCAGTGCGTAAGGCAGTGGCTGAAGGGTGAGTTCGCCGCCCTCATCGCCTTCAGCGCGCAGGATAGCATCTGGTTCCGGATCGTTATTCATCACCATCTGCACCCAGACGCTGCCATCCTCGAGCTGTACCGCGCTCAGTACCGTGCCGGTGCGCCGCCAGCGCTCGCCCATCTGCAGCTCCATTGCACTCCCCGCTTCCGGAACTTTACCGGCGCTGCCCGCCAGCCAGAACAGGGCGCGCTTGTTGGCACCGCGGAATTTTGCCCGCGCCACCATCTCCTGCCCGGTATAGCAGCCTTTCTTGAAGCTGATGGCATCCAGCGCCTGCAGGTTGGTTGCCTGCGGGATCAGCTGCGCGGTGGTGGCGGCGTCGATAACCGGAATACCCGCCTCGATATCCAGCGCCAGCCACTGCCTGCTGTCGTTGAACTGCGCCTCACCGTCCAGTGCCGCTTTAATTGCCTCCGCTTTTGCCGGCGTGGTCACCACCACAAAACGTTCAGCAGGCTGATCCAGCCACAGCAGCGTGCTCTCATCCTGCTGCACCACCGCGTGCTCTGCATCCGGCAGCGCCGTAAACAGATTGGCCAGTGCCGCACGCGCCTGAAAACCGGCAACGCCCAGCAGGACAGCGTCATCGTCAGCTTCGATGGCCACTTTGGCAAACACCGCATACTTTTTCAGCTCAGCAATTTGCTGGTCACGCAGGCTGCGGCGCACCAGATAGGCGTATCCCTCGCCGCGATGAAACAGGCGCAGGTTGCTCCACATTTTGCCTTTGGCGTCGCAGTGGGCGGCCTGACGATGCTGATCGCTGGCCAGCGTCGCGACATCCAGCGTCAGCTGCCCCTGCAGGTAGCTGGTGCTGTCTTTGCCCTGCACCGACACCAGCGCCCACTCATCAAGCGACATCAGCGTCAGGGGCAGGCGTGCCGCAGCGACAGGCTGGCGGGGAGGGAGGGTGAAAATCGGCATGTGTCCATCCTGATTAATCAAATGTGTCCGGAGTTGTTTGTTCAATGTTAAAAGAGCAGCCGGGCAATGCAACCTGTTTACGGAGCCGGGCGCACAAATCGCGTGATAGCGCAGCAACGTAGTCTGTCACTTTGCGTAATCCTGCGCAGGAAACAGCACTCAGCCTGCAGCGGGCCAAAAAAGCAGGTACACTGGCCCCCACTGTTTACAGCCGTGGAACACGACACATGGATATTCATGACAAATCACGCGTTAAGTGGGCCTGCCGCCGGGGCATGCTTGAGCTTGATGTCTCCATTATGCCTTTTTTTCACTATGAGTATGACTCGCTAAGTGATGAAGATAAGCGGGTGTTTGTTGCTTTACTGAAGAGTGACGATCCGGATCTGTTTAACTGGATGATGGACCACGGCGAGCCCGCGGATCCCGAGTTTAAGCGCATGGTAAAACTGATCCAGCAGCGTAACCGTGAACGCGGTCCGGTGGCAATGTAGCCTCCGTCCTTCACGCAGCGCCCGGCTGACTAATCTGGCGGCCGGTTTGAGCTGTGTGACGCTGCTGCTGTTCGCCTGGCCTGCGGAGTGGTATGCGCTGCAGGCGCTGCTTTCCGTCGCGGTGCTGGCGGAAAGCTGGCGCACTGAGCAACGCTTACGGCAACGCAGCGGCGAGCTGACGCGGGATGAACAGGGGAGCTGGGGCTGGCAGGGAACCTGCTGGTATACGGCACGGACGGCGCAGTGGCAGCCGTGGGGTGTGCTGCTGACCCTGCAGAACGCGCAGGGCCAGCGCTGGCGTTTCTGGCTGATGCAGGACGCCATGACGATGCGCAGCTGGCGGCAGCTGCGCGCGCACGACGCGCTCAGTGACGCTGCAGATCGGCGTTAAAGCCGGTCTGCTGTTTCCGTGAGCACCTGCTCGCACCACTGCTCAATGCGCTCGTCGCTCTGCTCAAACTGGTTAACGTCGTCCAGCGCCAGGCCAACAAACTGTGTGCCGTCAGCGGTCAGCGGCTTGCGGCTGGTAAAGGTGTAACCCTCCAGCGGCCAGTAGCCGACAAACTGCACGCCCATCGGCTGCAGCAGCTCATGCAGCATGCCCAGCGCATCAAGAAACCACTCGCTATACTCAATCTGGTCGCCCATGCCGTAGAGCGCCACAATTTTCCCCTGCAGATTTAGTCCGGGCAGCTGCGACCATATCGCTTCCCAGTCCTCCTGCAGCTCGCCAAAATCCCAGGTCGGAATACCGAGGATCAGCAGGTCATACTGCTCCATCAGCGAGGGGTCATCATCTTTGAGGTTATGCAGCGTCACCAGCTCTTCACCAATAAAGTCGCGGATTTTTTCCGCTGCCATTTCGGTGTAACAGGTACTTGAACCGTAAAAAAGTCCGATATTCATGCGGTTAATGCTCTGTATGAAACTCACTCTGGCGCAATTGTACCAGAACCCCTCTGCTTTAAGGCATAATGAGCACGATTTCACACTGGCGAGAGGATAACGTGCAGGATAGCGATCTGATTGAACAGTTTCTTGATGCGCTCTGGCTGGAGCGCAATCTGGCGCAAAATACGCTGGCCTCTTACCGTCAGGATCTGCAAACCCTCACCGCATGGCTGCAGCATCACAACCTGACGCTGCTGACGCTGCAGGCGCTGGATCTGCAGCAGTTTCTTGCAGAGCGTATTGAGGGCGGCTATAAAGCCACCAGTTCAGCCCGCACGCTGAGCGCCATGCGCCGGCTGTTTCAGTATCTCTACCGTGAAAAGCTGCGCAGCGACGATCCCAGCGCGCTGCTTTCTGCCCCAAAGCTGCCACAGCGGCTGCCGAAAGATCTCAGCGAGAGTCAGGTCGACCGTCTGCTGCAGACGCCGGCAACAGATATTCCGCTGGAGCTGCGCGATAAAGCGATGCTGGAGGTGCTTTACGCCACCGGCCTGCGCGTCTCAGAGCTGGTGGGGCTGACCATCAGCGATGTCAGCCTGCGGCAGGGGGTTTTACGCGTCATCGGTAAAGGTAACAAAGAGCGGCTGGTGCCATTAGGTGAAGAAGCGATCTACTGGATAGAGCACTATATGGAACACGGGCGGCCCTGGCTGCTGAACGGCCAGACGCTGGACGTCCTGTTTCCCAGCCAGCGTGCACAGCAGATGACACGCCAGACCTTCTGGCACCGTATCAAGCACTATGCGACGCTGGCGGGTATCGACAGTGAAAAACTGTCACCGCACGTGCTGCGGCATGCCTTTGCCACACATTTACTGAACCACGGCGCGGATTTGCGCGTCGTACAGATGCTACTGGGCCACAGCGACCTGTCGACTACCCAGATTTATACGCATGTTGCCACCGAGCGGCTGCGTCAGTTACATCAACAGCACCATCCGCGCGCCTGAGCAGCGGCAACAAGGACTTATGATGAAAAAACAGTTTACCGTTCTGGCTCTGCTGGTCAGCGCCTTTTCCGCTCTGGCCCAGGCTGATGACAGCGCCATTCAGCAGACGCTGAAAAAAGTGGGTCTGCAGCAGGCTGAGATCCAGCCATCGCCGCTGCCGGGCATGAAAACGGTGCTGACGGAAAGCGGGGTGATTTACATCACCGAAGATGGCAAACATATGATTCAGGGGCCGCTGTATGACGTCAGCGGCGCGCAGCCGGTCAATGTTACTAACCAGCTGCTGGACAAAAAAGTCGCCGCGCTGGCACCGGAAATGATCGTCTACAAAGCGCCGAAAGAGCAGCACGTGATCACGGTATTTACCGATATCACCTGCGGCTACTGCCGTAAGCTGCATGAGCAGATGGCGGACTACAACGCGCTGGGTATCACGGTGCGCTATCTCGCTTTCCCGCGCGAAGGGCTGAACGGTCAGGTTGAGAAAGCGATGAAGGCGATCTGGTGCAGTGCCGATCGCAACAAAGCGTTCGATCAGGCAATGAAAGGCGATACGCCGCAGATGGATGCGCCAGCGACCTGCAAACTCAATCTCGATAAGCACTACAAACTCGGCATTCTGTTCGGTATTCAGGGCACGCCCGCCATTCTTACCGACAGCGGTATGATGATCCCCGGCTATCAGGGTCCGCAGGAGCTGAAGCAGGTGCTTGATGGTCAGAAGCGGGGCGGCTAATTCACAGTGATGCACACTACAGAACTGCGTCGGCGCACGCTGCCGGCTGATGCCAGCCTGCCTGACGATTTGCCGCCTCTGCTGCGGCGTCTCTATCTGCATCGCGGTGTTAAAACTGCGGCAGAGCTGGAGCGCGGGGCAAAATATCTGCTGCCGTGGCAGAGCCTCGGCGGCATAGACGCTGCGGTTGCACTGCTGCACCGGATGCTCACAGGCGGTCAGCGCATTATGGTGGTCGGTGATTTTGACGCCGACGGCGCAACCAGTACCGCCCTTACCGTGCTGGCGCTGCGCAGCATGGGCGGCAACGTGGACTATCTGGTGCCTAACCGCTTTGACGATGGCTATGGCCTGAGTCCGGAAGTGGTGGAGCAGGCGCGCGCGCGCGGCGCGGAGATGATCCTCACCGTGGATAACGGCATCTCCTCGCACGCGGGCGTCGAAACGGCCGCGGCGCACGGCATCCCGGTCCTGATCACCGATCACCATCTGCCGGGCGAGACGCTGCCGGCCGCCGACGCTATCGTCAATCCCAACCTCAGCGACAGCGCTTTTCCGTCGCGCGCGCTGGCGGGCGTGGGCGTGGCGTTCTACCTGATGCTGGCGCTGCGCGCGCATCTGCGCGAACAGGGCTGGTTTACTCCCCAGCGCAGCGAACCCAATCTGGCCGCGTGGCTCGATCTGGTCGCACTTGGCACCGTCGCGGATGTGGTGCCGCTGGATGCCAACAACCGCATTCTGGTGTGGCAGGGGCTGAGCCGCATTCGCGCCGGTAAATGCCGCGCCGGTATCCGGGCGCTGCTGGAGATCGCAAACCGCGATGCGCGCCAGCTGGCGGCCAGCGACCTCGGCTTTGCCGTCGGCCCGCGTCTTAACGCGGCGGGGCGGCTTGACGATATGTCGGTTGGCGTGGCGCTGCTGCTGACCGAGGATATTGCGCAGGCGCGCATGCTGGCCAGCGAGCTGGATGCGCTGAACCAGACGCGCAAAGAAATTGAACAGGGCATGAAAAGCGAAGCGCTGGCGCTGTGCGACGCGCTGGAGCGTCAGCACAGCGATCTGCCGCTGGGTCTGGCCTTTTATCATCCTGAATGGCATCAGGGGGTGGTGGGGATCCTCGCCTCGCGCCTGAAAGAGCGTTTTCACCGGCCGGTTATTGCGTTCGCGCCCGCGGGCGATGGCACGCTAAAAGGGTCGGGCCGCTCAATTGCCGGCCTGCACCTGCGCGATGCGCTGGAACGGCTTGATACACTCTATCCGGGCCTGATTATCAAATTTGGTGGTCATGCCATGGCGGCGGGATTGTCGCTGGAAACGGAAAAATATGACGCGTTTCGCGAGCGCTTTGCCGTGCTGATTGATGAGTGGCTGGATGGCGAGGCGCTGCAGGGCGTGGTGTGGTCAGACGGTGAACTGCACGCGCAGGAGTTCAGCCTGCATACCGCGGAAATGCTGCGCGAGGCGGGGCCGTGGGGGCAGGCGTTCCCGGAACCGGTCTTTGACGGCAAATTCAAACTGCTGCAGCAGCGGCTGGTGGGCGAGCGTCACCTGAAAGTAATGGTGGAACCGCTCGGTGGCGGACCGCTGCTGGACGGGATCGCGTTTAACGTCGACACCCGGCTCTGGCCGGATACCAGCGTGCGGCAGGTTGAGCTGGCCTATAAGCTGGATATCAACGAGTATCGCGGTAACCGCTCTGTGCAGCTGATTATCGATCATATCTGGCCGCTCTGACCGCGCGCGCCGCTACAAACCGCGCGCGCTTTCGGGTAAACTCATGCGTTACTTTATCTTTTCTCACCGTATCGCCAAAAAAGACTGAAAAGCCATGTTTGAAATTAATCCGGTCAAAAATCGTATCCAGGACCTCAGCGAGCGCAGCGGCGTTCTTAGGGGGTATCTTTGACTACGATGCCAAGAAAGAACGTCTTGAAGAAGTAAACGCCGAGCTGGAACAGCCGGACGTCTGGAATGAACCTGAACGCGCGCAGGCGCTCGGCAAAGAGCGCGCGTCGCTGGAAGCCGTCGTTGAAACCCTCGAGCACATGCACCAGGGTCTGGAAGATGTGCAGGGCCTGCTGGAGCTGGCGGTTGAAGCGGACGATGAAGAAACCTTCAACGAAGCCGTGGTTGAGCTCGACGCGCTGGAAGTAAAGCTGGGTGAGCTGGAATTCCGCCGCATGTTCTCAGGCGAGTATGACAGCGCTGACTGCTACATGGATATTCAGGCAGGCTCCGGCGGTACGGAAGCGCAGGACTGGGCCAGTATGCTGCTGCGCATGTATCTGCGCTGGGCAGAGGCTAAAGGGTTTAAAACCGAGATCATCGAAGAGTCGGAAGGCGAAGTCGCAGGCACCAAATCTGCCACCATCAAGATCATTGGTGACTACGCCTACGGCTGGCTGCGTACGGAAACCGGCGTTCACCGCCTGGTACGTAAGAGTCCGTTTGACTCCGGCGGCCGTCGTCATACCTCGTTCAGTTCGGTGTTTATCTATCCGGAAGTGGATGACAACATCGATATCGATATCAACCCGGCCGATCTGCGCATTGACGTCTATCGCGCATCGGGTGCGGGTGGCCAGCACGTCAACAAAACCGAGTCTGCGGTGCGTATTACCCACCTGCCGACCAACATTGTGGTGCAGTGCCAGAACGACCGTTCACAGCACAAGAACAAAGACCAGGCCTTCAAACAGCTGCGTGCCAAGCTCTATGAATATGAGATGCAGAAGAAAAATGCTGACAAGCAGGCCGCAGAAGAGAACAAATCGGATATCGGCTGGGGCAGCCAGATTCGTTCTTACGTGCTGGATGACTCCCGCATCAAAGATCTGCGTACCAGCGTAGAGACCCGCAATACCCAGGCGGTGCTGGATGGCGATCTGGATCGTTTTATCGAAGCAAGTTTAAAAGCAGGGCTATAAGGAACCGACATGTCTGAACAACAACCGCAGAACGCTGACGCCGCACTTGAGTTAAACAACGAACTGAAAGCGCGTCGCGAAAAACTCAGCGCGCTGCGTGAAAAGGGCGTGGCGTTTCCTAACGATTTTCGTCGTGACACCACCTCCGATCGTTTGCACGCCAGCTATGACGACAAGAGCAACGAAGAGCTGGAAGCACTGGGCGTGGAAGTCAGCGTTGCCGGTCGTATGATGACGCGCCGTATCATGGGCAAGGCGTCGTTTGCCACGCTGCAGGATGTGGGCGGTCAGATCCAGATCTACGTTTCGCGCGACGATCTGCCGGAAGGCGTCTACAACGAGCAGTTCAAGAAGTGGGATCTGGGCGATATTCTGGGTGCACGCGGTAAGCTGTTTAAAACCAAAACCGGCGAGCTCTCAATCCATATCTCAGAACTGCGCCTGCTGACCAAAGCACTGCGTCCGCTGCCAGACAAGTTCCACGGACTGGCTGACCAGGAGACGCGCTATCGCCAGCGCTATCTTGATCTGATCTCCAATGATGAATCGCGTCACACCTTCCAGGTGCGCTCGAAAATCATGGCAGGTATTCGCCAGTTCATGGTAAACCGCGACTTTATGGAAGTGGAAACGCCAATGATGCAGGTGATCCCGGGCGGCGCTTCTGCACGTCCTTTCATCACCCATCACAATGCGCTGGATATCGATATGTATCTGCGTATTGCGCCGGAGCTCTACCTGAAGCGTCTGGTAGTGGGCGGCTTCGATCGCGTGTTTGAGATCAACCGTAACTTCCGTAACGAAGGCATCTCGCCGCGTCATAATCCTGAGTTCACCATGATGGAACTCTATATGGCGTATGCAGATTACAAAGATCTGATTGAGCTGACTGAGAGCCTGTTCCGTACGCTGGCGCAGGACGTGCTGGGCACCACTGAAGTGGCATATGGCGAACACACCTTTGACTTCGGTAAGCCTTTTGAGAAGCTCACGATGCGTGAAGCGATCAAAAAATATCGTCCGGAAACGGACCTGGCCGATCTGGAAGACTTTGACAAAGCGGTGGCGATCGCCAGCGCGCTGCATATCAAAGTGGAGAAAAGCTGGGGTCTGGGCCGCGTAGTGACGGAGATCTTTGAAGAGACGGCGGAAGCTCATCTGATCCAGCCCACCTTCATCACCGAATATCCGGCGGAGGTTTCACCGCTGGCGCGCCGTAATGACGAGAACCCGGAGATCACCGATCGCTTTGAGTTCTTTATTGGCGGTCGTGAAATCGGTAACGGCTTCTCAGAGCTGAACGATGCTGAAGATCAGGCAGAGCGTTTCCTGCAGCAGGTGAATGCAAAAGATGCCGGCGATGATGAAGCGATGTTCTACGATGAAGATTACGTGACCGCCCTGGAGCATGGTCTGCCACCAACGGCTGGCCTGGGTATCGGCATCGACCGTATGGTAATGCTGTTTACCAACAGCCACACCATTCGCGATGTGATCCTGTTCCCGGCGCTGCGCCCGACGGCGAAGTAACGGCAGGCGCTGCCCGTCTCTCTCCCGGGAAAGAGACGGGCAGCGGTTATCACGGCGTGAGCACGTCTGCCAGCCACGTCTGAAAGCGCGCATACGGTACGTAGAGCGCCACATCGTTGTACAGCGTTTTTCCGCTTTGGTTATCGTCGATTCGCCGACTGAAGCCCACGATGACCCCGGCCAGCGTATCGTCACTGGCGTTATAAACTGCACCGCCCGACATGCCTTTCACTACGCCCGCACTGGCCGCCACCACCACACAGTTTGCTTTGTTCCAGCCGTTTACCAGCGTGGTATTCACCAGATTCTCACCGCTGGAAGCGACCGGCAGAGCGGAGATAAAGCTGTAGCCATAGAGATTAACGCGATCGCCAATATGACCGTTACGGAACGCCGGCGGCAGGCTGCCCGCCTGATTTTTATGGTAGACCACGGCAAGATCGCAGTCGGGATGCCAGGCTTTTACCCGGTAAAGGGAATATTTCGCCACGTGTGCCGCCGTCAGGCTGTAGTCAGGGGTCAGCGGAATAGTCGTGCCCAGCGTGCCGATCCCAAGAATAGTGGGAATACCGGTAACGGTCATATCCACCCGGCGCGCGGCTTCTTTACTGTACTCATAGTGTCCGACCGAGCAGCCGCTGAGGCAGCATGCGGCCAGCGCAATTATCCGGCGCATCTCTTTTTTCTCCTGTAGGGGCGCTCACCTGGGCGCTGCGTTCTGACCGCTACCAGCCTCCGCCGGCTGAATGCCGGGCAACGCTATCACTATCCGGCACTGTGCCACAAGCCGGACCCGTGCGGATTATTGCCGCGCCGGCAACATAGCCTTGCGGCGTGCAGGGTGGTTGCGCTGGCAGGGCTGTGCTTTAATGCTGCGTGACGCAGTTCAAATATTAATAAGCGTTCTGTTTTACCGTGCTGTGTTCGCAGCACGGCCCGCCTGCAAAATTATCTTGGGAGAGTGTGTTATGCCTGTTGCATTACTGGCGCTGGCGCTGAGTGCGTTCGCCATTGGCACCACGGAGTTTGTCATTATGGGATTACTGCCGGAAGTGGCAGGCGATCTGCAGGTGTCGATTCCTTCAGCCGGCTGGCTGATCAGCGGTTACGCGCTCGGCGTGGCGATTGGCGCACCGATTATGGCGCTGCTGACCGCCAGCCTGCCGCGCAAGCGCACGCTGAGCCTGCTGATGGTGATTTTTATTATCGGCAACGTGCTGTGCGCGCTGGCCTATAGCTATAACCTGCTGATGCTGGCACGCGTGGTCACCGCACTCTGTCACGGTGCGTTTTTTGGCATTGGATCGGTGGTGGCAGCGAGCCTGGTAGCGCCGGGCCGTCAGGCGTCCGCAGTGGCGCTGATGTTTACCGGTCTGACGCTGGCAAACGTGCTGGGCGTGCCGCTTGGCACCTGGTTTGGTCAGCTGTTTGGCTGGCGTGCCACCTTCTGGGGCGTGGCGATTATCGGCATTCTGGCGTTTATCGCCCTGATAGTCAGCCTGCCGGCAAATAAAGAAGAGAAGCCGGTTCACCTGGCCAGTGAGATTAGCGCCCTGGCCAACGGACGGCTCTGGCTGTCGCTGCTGATGACGGTCTGCTTTGCCGCCGCGATGTTTGCGCTGTTCAGCTATATTGCGCCACTGCTGCTTCAGGTTACCGGCATCAGCGATCGCGGCGTGAGCTGGACGCTGTTCCTGATCGGCGCCGGCCTCACGGCGGGCAACATTATTGGCGGTAAACTGGCAGACTGGAAAGTCTCTTTCAGTCTGATCCTCAGCTTCTCGCTGATTGCGCTGTTCTCGCTGCTCTTCAGCTGGACCAGTCATGCGCTCTGGCTGGCTGAAATCACGCTGTTCCTGTGGGCAATGGCGACGTTTGCCACCGTACCGGGTCTGCAGATCAACGTGGTGCGTCACGGCAAAGAGGCGCCTAATCTGGTGTCCACGCTGAACATCGCTGCATTTAATGTGGGTAATGCGCTCGGCGCCTGGGTGGGCGGCACCGTTATTGCGCGCGGCTACGGCCTGACGGCAGTGCCGGTTGCGGCTGCCGCCATCGCCGCTGTCGGCCTGGTGGTGTGTGTGATCACCTTCCGCAACGCCAGCGGGCAGGGCGATACAGTTCGCGTCTAAGCGAGCTGCGCGGCGATAAGCCCCGGAAACGCCGCCACCTGCTGCTGCAGGTGGTGGCAGAAGCGGTCAACCAGCGCAGAGGCGGGCCGGTGCTGCGGGCGGATCAGGCTCACGGTAAACGGCACGCTGATACTGAAACGCCGCATTACCACGCCGCTCGCCGCGTAATCCAGCGCGGTGAGCGGATTCACAATTGACAGACCAATCCCGGCGCGCACCATCGCGCACACCGACGCGGCGCTGTGGGTCTCCAGCACCAGCCGTCGCTCAACCTGCTGTTCCAGAAACAGCGCATCCAGCAGCTGACGATAGCTGTCATGCCGCGACAGACTGACAAAATTTTGCTGATGGAAATCCGCAGGTGTCAGCACATCGCGCTGACAAAGCGGATGCTGCGGCGGCAGCACGCACACTTCATCGCAGGTCAGCAGGGAGAAGCGCTCCGTGCCGGCAGGTGCATGCTGTGTCTCGGTCAGGCCGAGATCGTAGCGCTGCGCCGACAGCCACTCCTCCAGCAGCGGCGACTCCTGCGGAATAATGTTCAGGTTCACCTGCGGATAGCGCTGCATAAAGGGTTGCAGCAAAGGCGGCAGCAGCGACTGCGAAAATGCCGGCAGGCAGGCCACTGAAAGCTCTCCGTGCCGAAACTGCCGCAATCCTTCCGCCGCATCCAGGATACGGTCCAGTCCGTACCAGGAGCGCTGCACCTCTTCAAACAGACTCAGGCCCTGCATGGTAGGCTGCAGACGACCGCGCACCCGTTCAAACAGCGTCAGTCCCAGCTGCTGCTCCAGACGCGCCAGCTCACGGCTGACGGTGGGTTGCGAAGTGTGCAGCAGCGCGGCGGCCTGCGTGAGATTACCGCTGGTCATTACCGCATGAAAAATCTCAATGTGCCGCCAGTTAATGTTCGCCATCGTCCCTCCCTCAAAGGCATATCATATTTGCATAGCTGCTGCTAAAACAGATATTTCTGTGAATCGATACGCTATGGCTAAATGGACGTAACAGTACAGGAGAATTGTTATGCCACGTCCGTTAGACACCACTGAATCCGCCCTTAATGCTACCCATCTGCTGCCGCTGGCACAGCGCTACAGCGGTCCGTTCTGGGCCTATGACGCTGCCATTATTCAGCAGCGTATTGCGCAGCTCAGCCAGTTTGACGTGGTGCGCTTTGCGCAGAAAGCCTGCTCAAATATTCATATCCTGCGCCTGATGCGTCTGGCCGGTGTGAAAGTTGATTCCGTCTCGCTGGGAGAGATTGAACGCGCGCTGGCGGCGGGATTTGAGCCCGGCGGCGAGGACATTGTATTTACAGCGGACCTGCTGGATCTGCCGACGCTTCAGCGCGTGGCTGAGCTGCAGATACCGGTGAATGCCGGTTCCGTAGATATGCTGCACCAGCTGGGCGCACGCTCACCAGGCCATAAAGTCTGGCTGCGCATCAATCCCGGCTTTGGTCACGGCCACAGTCAGAAAACCAACACCGGCGGGGAAAACAGCAAGCATGGCATCTGGTATGGCGATCTGCCGCTGGCGCTGGCTGCGATCCAGCAGTACGACCTGCAGCTGGTGGGGCTGCATATGCATATCGGCTCCGGCGTGGATTATGGTCATCTGCAGCAGGTGTGTGACGCCATGGTCGACCAGGTGATTGCGTTTGGTCAGGATCTCAGCGCCATCTCAGCCGGGGGCGGGCTCTCTATTCCCTACCGCTTTGATGAAGAAGCGATCGATACCGACCACTATTTTGGCCTCTGGAGCCGCGCGCGCGATCGGATTGCCGCACACCTCGGGCATCCGGTGAAGCTGGAAATTGAACCGGGCCGCTTTCTGGTCGCTGAATCAGGCGTGCTGGTGTCGCAGGTGCGGGCGGTCAAAGCGATGGGCAGCCGTCACTTTGTGCTGGTCGATGCGGGCTTCAGCGATCTGATGCGTCCGGCCATGTATGGCAGCTATCACCATATCTCGGTACTGCCCGCTGATGGCCGTACGCCGGGTGCAGCCACGCAGGAGAGTGTGGTCGCCGGGCCGCTGTGTGAATCAGGTGATGTGTTTACCCAGCAGGAGGGAGGGAAGGTGGAGACCCGCACGCTGCCCGCCGTACAGCCGGGCGATTACCTGGTGTTTCATGACACCGGGGCCTACGGAGCGTCGATGTCCTCCAACTACAACAGCCGCCCGCTGATCCCGGAGCTGCTGTTTGAAAACGGCAGCGTACGTGAGATCCGCCGTGCGCAGACGATTCAGGAGCTGCTGGCGCTGGAGCTGAACTGATGCGTATTGTGCCGCTCAGCAGCGTGCCGCACCACGCCAGCCAGATAACCGACTGGCTGTGGCAGGCGTTTGGTGCAGGCACGACGCGTGAGTTTTATCACAGTATCGTGCGCAGCAGCCTCAATGGCGCGGATCTGCCAGTGACGTTTGTTGCGCTGGATGCGCACGATATTCCGCTGGGCACTATCGGTTTCTGGCGCTGCGATCTTATCAGCCGTCAGGATCTCTGGCCGTGGGCGGCTGCGCTCTATGTCGATCCCGCCTCGCGCGGCCAGGGAGTCAGCGAGGCGCTGCAGCAGCACGTGATCGGTTTTGCCCGCGAGCGTGGTCACGCGCGTCTCTGGCTGTGGTCAACGTTTGCCGGCTACTACGAGCGGCACGGCTGGGAGTTTGTCTGTGAGGCGCTGGAGTTTCCCGCCGAGCGGGTGAGGGTGTATAAGCAGGATCTGTGACGGAGGCCGGTTCTGCTTGCCGCGAGGGCGGGCGCCGGTTCCGTTCGGCACGGAGGCTGGCCGCCGGTTCCGTTCGCCGTCAGCGGCGGCAGCTGCCTCTGCCCCG
>NZ_DGLH01000004.1:0-25438 GCF_002387285.1 Pantoea sp. UBA4549
GTTGATGATGTTCATCATTGGCAGCGGCATAGAGTATTTGCCTGGGGTGCCGTTCAGCTCAGCAATGTGTGCGTAAAGCGGCAGGCCTTTTGATGCTGCAGCAGCTTTCGCTGCGGCCAGAGAAACAGCCAGGATGGCGTTTGCACCGAAGTTGGATTTGTTATCAGTACCGTCCAGCTCGATCATGATCTTATCGATGTTCGCCTGGTCTTTGGCATCTTTGCCTTTTACCGCGTCAGCGATTGGGCCGTTAACCGCTGCAACCGCTTTGGTTACGCCTTTGCCCAGGAAGCGAGACTTATCACCGTCGCGCAGCTCCAGTGCTTCACGTGAACCGGTAGAAGCGCCTGATGGAGCTGCCGCCAGACCAACGAAACCGCCTTCCAGATGCACTTCTGCTTCTACAGTCGGGTTGCCACGGGAGTCGATGATTTCGCGACCAATGACTTTAACGATTTTGGACATTCGATTTTCCTCAGTACAAGTTAGTCAATCCTAAGACAAACAACGCGCGAAAAGTTCGCGCGTTGTTCGTAAACTCTTACTTCGCTAAACGCTTCTGGTGCTCCTGCGCGGCTTTCACAAAGCCGGCAAACAGCGGATGACCATCACGTGGTGTTGACGTGAACTCCGGATGGAACTGGCAGGCCACAAACCACGGATGGTTCGGAATTTCAATAATCTCAACCAGCTGATCATCGCCGGAACGGCCCGCAATATGCAGCCCCGCTGCTTCAATCTGCTTCAGCAGCAGATTGTTGACTTCATAACGGTGACGGTGACGCTCGGTAATCACATCAGAACCGTAGAGCTGGCGCACTTTGCTTTCCGGCGTCAGCTGACACTGCTGGCTACCCAGACGCATAGTACCGCCCAGATCGCTCTGCTCAGTACGCTGCTCAACGTTGCCATGTTCATCACGCCATTCCGTGATCAGCGCGACCACCGGATATTTACAGTCTGGCACAAATTCGGTGGAGTTGGCGCCTTCCATCCCGGCCACATTACGTGCGAACTCCATCAGCGCAATCTGCATACCGAGGCAGATGCCGAGATACGGAATGTTATTTTCACGCGCGTACTGTGCCGTCATCAGCTTGCCTTCCACGCCGCGATAGCCGAAACCGCCGGGAATGAGAATCGCATCGAGATCTTTCAGGATCTCAACGCCGCGCGTCTCCACATCCTGTGAATCGATCAGTTTGATGTTCACGGTGACGCGGTTTTTCAGGCCGCCATGCTTGAGCGCTTCAATCACTGACTTATAGGCGTCCGGCAGCTCAACATACTTGCCGACCATACCGATGGTCACTTCTCCGCCCGGATTCGCTTCTTCATAGATAACCTGCTCCCACTCGGCGAGGTTAGCTTCCGGTGCGTTCAGATTAAAGCGTTTACAGATATAGTCATCCAGACCCTGCGACTTCAGCAGGCCCGGGATTTTATAAATGGAGTCGACATCTTTCAGCGAGATAACGGCTTTTTCCGGCACGTTACAGAACAGCGCAATTTTTGCCCGCTCGTTGGCAGGTACCGCGCGATCGGAACGGCAGATCAGTACATCAGGCTGAATACCAATCGACAGCAGCTCTTTAACTGAGTGCTGAGTAGGCTTGGTTTTTACCTCACCCGCTGCGGCCATATACGGCACCAGCGTCAGGTGCATGTACATGGTGTGTTCACGGCCAACGTCTACCGCCATCTGGCGAATCGCTTCCAGGAACGGCAGGGATTCGATATCGCCTACGGTGCCACCAATCTCAACCAGCACGACATCATGACCTTCGCCACCTTCGATGATGCGCTCTTTGATAGCGTTGGTGATGTGTGGAATAACCTGGATCGTGGCACCCAGATAGTCACCGCGACGCTCTTTGCGCAGCACTTCTGAGTAGATACGACCGGTAGTAAAGTTGTTACGACGCGACATTTTGGTGCGAATGAAACGCTCGTAGTGACCTAAATCCAGATCGGTTTCGGCCCCGTCATCGGTGACAAATACTTCACCATGCTGCGTCGGGCTCATGGTACCCGGATCAACGTTAATATACGGATCGAGTTTCATGATGGTCACATTCAGACCACGTGCTTCGAGGATAGCTGCGAGGGAGGCTGCGGCAATGCCTTTGCCCAGAGAGGAAACGACCCCGCCGGTCACAAAAATATAATTCGTTGTCATGCTGAACCTGAGAGTTTAGGTTTAAAGACGATGGAATAACCAGGACGGGAAAGCAGTATACCCGAAGTCGTCCCCAGCCACAATTGATGAATCACACCATCCTCCCGCGCCGTGCAGCGGCTAACATAACGGATAGTCAGCCAGAAAATGTTGACGCATGTCACAAAGTTGCCGGATGGCTGAATCGAGTAAGCGCAAGCGGATGAATTATGCGCACTGCTGGAATAACCAGCAGTATAACGCTGCACAAGCTAGTGATTGTTCTCACTCAGTTTTACCTGCTGCCATGCCGCTTCCATCTGCTCCAGCGTTGCTGCCGGCATACTCAATCCCTGCGCCGTAATAATCTGCTCTACGTGGCGGAAGCGACGCTCAAATTTGTCATTGGCTTTCTGCAGCGCGATTTCCGCTTTACTGCCGAGATGGCGTGACAGATTTACCGTCGCAAACAGCAGATCGCCAATCTCCTCCTCCAGCTTGTCGCTGTCGACAGTGGCTTGCTGCGCTTCATGCATGACTTCATCAATCTCCTCATGCACCTTATCCAGCACCGGTCCGAGGCTGTCCCAGTCAAAGCCTACACTGCTGCAGCGCTTCTGGATTTTATGCGCCCGCATCAGCGCCGGCAGCGCGCGCGGAATATCATCCAGCGCCGAGTGCTGCGCTTTCGCCGCGCGTTCATCCTGTTTAATCGCTTCCCAGTTCTGCAGTACCTCTTCGGCGCTCTCAGCCTCAGCGCTGCCAAAGATATGCGGATGACGGCGCTCGAGCTTGTCGCCGATTGCGTTGCAGATATCGTCGAAGTTAAAACGCCCTTCTTCTTCTGCCATACGGGCATAGAACACAATCTGAAACAGCAGGTCGCCCAGCTCATCGCGCAGATCGGTAAAATCTCTCCGCTGGATAGCATCAAGCACTTCATACGTCTCTTCCAGCGTATAAGGCGCAATAGTGGCAAATGTCTGCTGGCGATCCCACGGGCAACCGCGCACCGGATCGCGCAGGGTTTGCATCAGGGTAAGCAGACGGTTCAGGGCTGTCATGGAGAATCCTCTAAAAAACAGTATAAAAAGGGCCGCCGTTAAGGGCGACCCTGAAGGGCAGCGGGCCAGTGCCGGCTGCGCGTTAATTCAGACGACGGGCGTCGATAATATCCGGCACCTGGTTAAGCCGCGCCAGCACGCGACCCAGCACCTGCTGGTTATAAATCTCAATATCCATATCAATGGTCGCCAGCTGTTTTTTGGTATCGCTGCGGCTGGAGACGCCCAGTACATTGACCTTTTCATTCGCCAGTATGGTCGTGATATCGCGCAGCAGACCGCTGCGGTCGTTGGCCGTCACGCGCACCACCAGCGAATAGCCGCTGGAGTAGCTTTCACCCCATACGGCATCAACGATACGCTCCGGCGCATGAGAGATCAGTTCACTGAGCTGATCGCAGTCGGCACGGTGAATTGAGATGCCGCGTCCCTGAGTAATAAAGCCGGTGATATCGTCGCCGGGAATAGGCTGACAGCAGCGGGCAATGTGATGCATCAGGTTCCCGACTCCCTCGACCACCACGCGACCACTCTCTTTACGTACGCTGGAGGCGTGATGCGACTTCTGCGTCAGCTGGCGCAGCGCTTCACGATCTTCCTCTTCGGCGCTCGGCTTATTGAGCTTTGCCTGCAGGAAGTTAATCATCTGGTTAAGACGAATATCGCCGCCGCCAATCATTGCCAGCAGCTCATCCTGCGAGCCAACGTTGTAACGCGGCAGCAGGATCTTTTCCGCTTCACGCATGCTGATATCAAGCTGGCTCAGCTCATTATCGAGGATCTGGCGGCCCGCCACGATATTTTTATCGCGATCCTGTTTGCGGAACCAGGCGTGTACTTTGGAGCGCCCGCGACTGGTGGTGATATAGCCCAGGTTCGGGTTGAGCCAGTCGCGGCTGGGATTAGGCTGCTTCTGGGTGATGACCTCAATCTGATCGCCCATCTGCAGCTGATAGGTAAAGGGCACGATGCGTCCACTGATCTTCGCACCAATACAGCGGTGCCCGATATCGCTGTGGATATGATAGGCAAAATCGAGCGGCGTGGAGCCGGCGGGCAGATCCACCACGTCGCCTTTCGGCGTAAAGACATAAACGCGATCGTCGAACACCTGACTGCGCACTTCTTCCAGCATCTCGCCGGAGTCCGCCATCTCTTCCTGCCAGGTAATCAGCTTGCGCAGCCAGGCGATACGCTCTTCGTGTCCGGCCGCCCCGCGCGAGTTGCTGACGCCCGGTCCCTCTTTATATTTCCAGTGTGCCGCTACGCCAAGCTCGGCATCTTCATGCATTTGACGGGTGCGGATCTGGATCTCAACGGTTTTGCCCTGTGGTCCCAGCACCACGGTATGAATGGACTGGTAGCCGTTGGGTTTAGGGTTTGCGACATAATCGTCAAATTCGCTGGGCAGATGCCGGTAAAGGGTATGCACCGTACCGAGTGCGCCATAGCAGTCCTGCAGGCGCTCTGCCACGATACGCACCGCGCGCACGTCGAACAGCTCATCAAACGCCAGTGACTTCTTCTGCATCTTGCGCCAGATGCTGTAGATATGTTTCGGCCGCCCGTAAACCTCTGCCCGTACGCCCTCTTTCTGCATCTCCTGGCGCAGGTTGGTCACGAAGTTATCGATATATTGTTCGCGATCGATACGCCGCTCATGCAGCAGCTTAGCGATGCGCTTATATTCATCCGGGTGCAGATAGCGGAAACAGTAATCCTCCAGCTCCCACTTCAGCTGGCCAATACCGAGCCGGTTAGCCAGCGGTGCATAGATGTTGGTGCTCTCTTTTGCCGCCAGCACGCGCTCATCTTCTGGCGCATCTTTCATTTCGCGCAGGTGCGCAATCCGCTCGGCCAGCTTAATGACCACACAGCGGAAATCCTCCACCATCGCAAGCAGCATACGGCGGACATTATCCACCTGGGCTGACGCCATAGAATCATTATGAATCGCTTTCAGCTGGCGAATGGCATCCATATCGCGTACGCCGTGTACCAGGGAGACAATCCCTTTGCCAAACGCCTGCTCCAGCTTCTCTTCGCTGACCACATCTGCGTTGGCCAGCGGAAACAGCAGCGCCGCGCACAGGCTATCGCAATCCATACTGAGCATGGTGAGAATTTCCACCATCTCAATACCGCGCCACAGCAACAGAGTCTGATCGGGGTGCTCGCGCGTTTCGGCTTCACAGTAGCGCCAGGTCTCTGCCAGTCGCTCACAGGATTGAGGATTACCAATAGTCAGGCTGGCAATCCACTGATCGAGGGCAAACTCCCCTGCCGTATTTAAATGCGCACTTCTGACCGCAACCATATCCTCTCCTGCCACAGCGACATAACTGTCGCTTATGTTTTGCTAAACAACACCATGGATTCGAGATGACTGGTATGTGGGAACATATCCAGCATCGCGACCCTTTCCAGATGGTAGCCCGCAGTCAGAAGCACCTGACTGTCGCGCGCAAGCGTCACCGGGTTACAGGAAACATAGACCACGCGTTCCGGCGCAAGTTTAACAATATGCGACATCACGCCCGCCGCCCCGGCTCGCGCCGGATCCAGTAACACCTTATTAAATCCCTGCGCCGCCCACGGCTGACGCGAAACCTCTTCTTCCAGATTATGCTGGAAAAAGCGCACATTGCTTAGATTGTTAAGCGCGGCATTATACTCTGCCTGCTTAACTAATGCTGCTACCCCCTCCACACCCACAACATTTTGTACAAATTTTCCTGCCGGCAGGGTGAAATTTCCCATGCCGCAGAAAAGATCCAGCAGGCTGTCGTCGGGTTGCAAATCGAGCCACGCCAGCGCTGTTGCCACCATCTGCTGATTAACGCGATCGTTAACCTGAATAAAATCCTGTGGACTAAAGGTTAGCGTTAAATCCTGCGAGCGGTAGTAAGGCATAGTGCTGTTGATCGCCTGCAGCTCGCCGCTGCCGTCAGCCAGATAAAGCATAAGCGAGTGCTGATGCGAAAAGCGTTCCAGGTCTGCGCGATCGCGGGCAGAAAGCGCGTCGAGATGGCGCAGCACCATCAGCGGGCCGTTGTCTGCCAGCACCAGCTCCACATGCCCGAGCCGCCTTACCCCCTGCAGGGCACTCAGGCAGTGGTGCAGCGGCTGAAGCAGTGCTTCAAGTTCGGGCACCAAAACAGGGCACTGCTGCAACGCCACCAGCGCATGACTGGCCGCCTGGCGAAATCCCATCACCAGCCGCTGCTGCTTCGGCTGCCACTGCAGCCCAAGCCGGGCGCGACGCCGATATCCCCAGCTTTCACCGCGGATAATCTCCTCAACCGCCACCGGGGAGGCGGCGTCGCGGCTCAGCAGGCGACTCAGCGCATGCGCCTTGCTGCTCTCCTGCAGTGCAACAGCAGCATGCTGCTGCTGGCAGCCACCGCAGACGCCAAAATGGCGGCAACGCGGTATTTCCCGCTGCGGACTGGGCTGCGCGATCTTTATCGCTTTACCCCGGGCAAACTGCCGTTTATCTTCCAGCAGCGTGACTTCTGCCTGTTCGCCCGGCAGCGCGCCGCTGACAAACAGGGTTTTTCCCTGATAGCGTGCGACGCCCTGTCCGAACGGATCGAGTTCATCAACAGTGACGGCGATCCGCTGCTTTGTCGTCGGCCGCTGTTTTGCGGCGTAAAATTGCGCCATAGTAATCGTATTCTCTTTTAATCAGGTTGTGCCGCCCGCCACGACGCGTGCACAGGGAAACGGCAATCGCCAGGGCATCGTAATGACCAAATACAGCCTGCGGGCGCGGATGATGATTTTAATACTGGCGCCAACGCTGCTGATTGGCCTGCTGCTCAGCACCTTTTTTGTCGTCCACCGCTATAACGAACTGCAACGCCAGGTCTACGATGCCGGCGCCAATATTATCGAACCCCTGGCGGTATCCAGTGAGTATGGGATGAGCTGGCACGATCGCGATGCGATCCACGAGCTGGTCAGCCTGCTGCACCGGCGTCATTCCGATATTGTCCGTGCCATTACGGTTTTCGACAACCAGAATCGCGTTTACGCCACCTCGAACAGTAAGCAGAACCTGGCGCTGCTGCAAAAAGAGGATATGACGCATCTGCGTGAGGGCGTCACGCATGAACGCCAGGGTAACCTGCTGGTGCTGCGCACGCCCATCATATCTGAACGCTATTCTGCTGATGAGCAGCCGGATGAACAGACCAAACCCGGCGGTAATCCCCTGGGCTACGTCGCCATTGAACTGGATCTGCAGTCGGTCCGGCTGGCGCAGTATAAAGAGGTCTTTGTCGCGACGCTGCTGCTGCTGTTCTGCCTCTGCCTCGCCATGCTGTTCGCTTATCGTCTGATGCGTGATGTGACCGGCCCGATACGCAACATGGTTACCACCGTCGATCGCATCCGGCGCGGCCAGCTCGACAGCCGGGTGGAGGGCTACATGCTGGGAGAACTCAGCATGCTTAAAAACGGCATCAATGCGATGGCGATGTCGCTCACCGCCTACCACGAAGAGATGCAGCAGAATATCGACCAGGCCACCTGGGATCTGCGCGAAACGCTGGAGCAGCTGGAGATTCAGAACGTCGAACTGGATCTGGCAAAGAAACGTGCTCAGGAAGCGGCCCGCATTAAATCAGAGTTTCTGGCGAATATGTCCCACGAGCTGCGTACGCCGCTCAACGGCGTGATCGGCTTCAGCCGTCAGATGCTGAAAACCGGGCTGAGCACCAGCCAGCGCGACTATATGAGCACGATTGAGCGCTCCGCCAACAATCTGCTGAGCATTATCAACGATGTGCTCGATTTCTCGCGTCTGGAGTCGGGTAAGCTGGTACTGGAATCCATACCGTTTCCGCTGCGCGCCACGCTGGATGAGATGCTGGTGCTGCTGGCGCCGTCCGCGCATGAGAAAGGGCTGGAGATCACCGTCTGCCTGCAAAACAGCGTGCCTGACAATGTCATCGGCGATCCGCTGCGGCTGCAGCAAATCCTGATCAACCTGATAGGTAACGCTATCAAATTTACCGAGCAGGGGCATATCGATCTGCGCGTTGAGCTGCAGCATCTCAGCGCCACGCAGGCGGAACTGGAGATTCAGGTGCATGACACCGGCATCGGCATTCCGGATATTCAGCAGCCGCAGCTGTTTCAGGCATTTCGTCAGGCGGATGCCAGCATTACCCGCCGGCATGGCGGCACCGGACTTGGGCTGGTGATCACCCAGAAACTGGTTCAGGAGATGGGCGGTGAGATCGCTTTTCACAGTCAGCCTGGCCAGGGGTCGGTTTTCCGGGTGCGCGTCCGGCTCAACCTCAACCCGAATGCCCCTGCCATCCCGCGCGTGCTGGATGACCTGCATGCCACAACGCTGGCCTACGTGGAAGCCCATCCGGCGGTGGCGCGGGTTGTGCAGGAGATGCTGAGTATCACTCCGCTGAAAGTAGAGTATTACACCAGTCTGGCTGCGCTGCCGGAACGCCACTATCCCCTTCTGCTGCTGGGAATGCCGGTCGCTAAACCGCATCCGGCAACGCTGACGGATGCGGAGATCCAGCAGCTGTGCGCCCGGGCGGATGCCGTACTGCTGGCGCTGCCGAGCGAGATGATGCTGTTTGCCGACGAGCTGCGCGCCAGGGGCATTGCTGGCTGTATTACCAAACCGGTTTCGCTGACGCGTTTTATCCCGCTGCTGCTGGACATTGACAGCCGTCAGCATCGCCTGGCCGCCCCGATGCCGCGTCAGCCGCTGACGGTGATGGCGGTGGATGACAACCCGGCTAACCTCAGGCTGATTGGCGCACTGCTGGAGGAGCAGGTTGAAAATATCATTTTGTGTGACAACGCAGAGCAGGCAATCCGCGCTGCGCAGCAGCAGCGGCTGGATGTGATCCTGATGGATATTCAGATGCCCGACATGGACGGTATTCAGGCCAGCGAGATTATCCGGCGGCTGCCGCTGCACGCCAGCACGCCCATCGTTGCGGTTACGGCGCATGCGCTGGATGGCGAGCGCGAGCAGCTGATTGCCGCCGGCATGAACGATTATCTGGCGAAACCGATTGATGAAACCCGGCTGGCCCGGCTGCTGCAGCGCTATCTGCCGGTTGCGCTGGCCGCTCAGCTGCCCGCACCGGCGGTGGCTGTTTCACTCGACTGGTCACTGGCGCTGCGTCAGGCGGCCGGCAAACCGGCGCTGGCGCGCGATCTGCTACAGATGCTGCTCGATTTTCTGCCCGAGGTGGAGGAGCGCGTGACGCACTGTATAGCTGAAAGTGATGTAAACGGACTGCGCGAAATTATTCATAAGCTGCACGGCAGCGCCAGTTACAGCGGTGTTCCCCGCCTGAAGCAGCTCTGCCAGCAGCTGGAGAGCAGCCTGCATCAGACAAGCGATATTGCTGCACTGGAGCCGGAACTGCTGGAGCTGAGTGATGAGATGGCAAACGTAGCGCGCGAGGCGCGTAAGCAGCTGGCGCTGAACTAAAAGGATGCATCAGGATGATCGTCCCGGCACCTCTGCGGTGACCTTCATCCTGACTCTCAGTCGCCGGGGTGCCAGCCATCGCGATCCGGCTTACAGCGCTTTGCCTATCCTGATTGCCGCCGCGACATTACGCGCCGTCATGCGCACATTCCGTTCCGCGCTGGCCAGCGCCTCCTCCAGAGAACAGATGCTGAACAGTACGCTGTAGACCGCATCAAGACCGTGCGCATGCACAACGCCCACGTCAGGCGTCAGGCTACCGGCAATGCCAATCACCGGCTTATTGAACTGTTTTGCAACCCGCGCCACGCCGACCGGTACCTTGCCATTCACAGACTGACTGTCGATGCGCCCTTCCCCCGTGATCACCAGGTCGGCATCTTTGACCTGCTCCGCCAGCCCGAGCGCTTCCGTCACGATTTCGATGCCGCTGCGCAGCTCAGCCTGGCAGAAGGCGTGCAGCGCGGCGCCCATACCGCCCGCCGCGCCACCGCCTGCAATATGCAGCACGTCAATATCAAGATCGCGCTGAATAAGTGAAGCGTAGTGTGCCAGCGCCCGATCCAGCTCTGCTATCTGCGCCGGATTTGCGCCTTTCTGCGGACCGAACACCGCCGATGCGCCTTTTTCTCCGGTCAGCGGATTGGTGACATCGCAGGCGACTTCAAAGCGGCACGCTCTAATCCGTGCATCCACTCCGGTGATATCAATCTGCGCCAGCTGTGCCAGCGCAGCACCGCCCGGTGCCAGATCGCTGCCGCTGTTATCCAGCAGACGGACGCCCAGCGCCTGTATCATTCCGGCACCGCCATCGTTGGTGGCGCTGCCGCCTATGCCAATAATGATGTGCTCTACGCCGCGATCGAGTGCGTTTTTAATCAGCTCACCGGTCCCCCATGAGGTGGTAATCAGCGCATTGCGCTGCGCCACCGGCACAAGTTCCAGCCCGCTGGCGGCCGCCATCTCAATAAACGCGGTGCGCTCATCCCCTGACAGGCCATAAAACGCTGCAACGGGATCGCCCAGCGGGCCGGTCACGGTCAGCCGGACCAGCGTACCACTGGTGGCGGCAACCATTGCCTCAACGGTGCCTTCACCGCCGTCGGCAACCGGAATTTTGACATACTCGGCGGCCGGGAAAACCTCGCGGAAACCTGCTTCAATCGCGGCAGCCACATCCAGGGCAGACAGACTCTCTTTGTATGAATCGGGTGCGATGACAATTTTCATAGGCAATCCAGGCGCGATGGGTAACGTAACGGTATGCTGCTTTGCTTATGCAGCCTGTTCTCCGGCCTCCGCAGACGCCGGAGAGCGGCTTCACCGGGCTATCTCAACCTGCGCTAACGTCTCATAATAGCAGGCCAGCGCACTGTGGTCGGCGGAGCCCTGTCCGCTGGTTTTCAGCGCCTGCATCATCTCCATCACCGCGGCCGTCAGCGGCAGATGTGCGCCAATGCCGTGAGAGGTATCCAGTGCGTTCGCTAAATCTTTAATATGCAGGTCAATACGGAAACCCGGTTTGAAGTTGCGATCCAGCACCATGGGCGCTTTGGCATCAAGCACGGTGCTGCCTGCCAGTCCGCCGCGGATCGCCTGATAAACCAGTTCCGGATTCACACCCGCTTTGGTTGCCAGCGAAAGCGCTTCAGACATGGCTGCGATATTCAGCGCCACAATCACCTGATTTGCCAGCTTGGTTACATTGCCGGCGCCGATATCACCGGTATGCACCACCGAGCCCGCCATCGCTTTCATAATCTCAAAGCATTGGTCGAAGATCGCTTTATCGCCACCCACCATGACAGACAGTGTGCCCTCGATCGCTTTTGGCTCACCGCCGCTGACCGGTGCATCCAGCATACGGACCCCTTTTTCCGCCAGCGCATCATGGATCTCGCGGCTGGCCAGCGGGGCGATAGAACTCATATCAATGACAATCAGACCGGGCTTTGCCCCTTCAATAATGCCGCCTGCACCCAGGCAGACTTCCTGCACCTGCGGCGAATTCGGCACCATGGTGATCACCACATCCACCTGCTCTGCGACCTCTTTGGGTGTTTTTGCCACCGTAGCGCCCAGTGCTGCCAGCTCCGCCTCATTACCGGCATTGTGATCGCGTACTACCAGCGTGTAACCCGCTTTGACCAGGTTTTTACTCATCGGTTTGCCCATAATACCGAGGCCGATAAATCCAATTTTCATTGCCTTCCCCTTTCTGCGTTACAGTTTAAATTTGTTGCACAGCGCCTGCGTGGCGTTGCGAAAAACCCCGAGATCGCTGCCGACGGCAACAAAGGTGGCCCCCCATTCCAGATAGCGCCGTGCATCCGCCTCTACCGGCGCCAGGATGCCACATGGCTTGCCTGCTGCTTTAGCGCGTTCAAACAGGTATTGAATGACTTTCAGCACTTCAGGATGCGCTGGCTGGCCCAGATAGCCCAGCGCGGCTGAGAGATCGCCCGGACCGACAAAAATGCCGTCCACGCCGTCAACGGCCGCGATCGCATCGATGTTATCCACCGCCTGCTGCGTTTCGATCTGCACCATCAGCGTGATGTTGTCGTTAATCGTGGCGTTGTAATCCGGCAGCGTGCCGTACATGTTGCTGCGGTGCGAAACCGACACGCCGCGGATGCCCGCTGGCGGATAACGGGTGGAGGCAACGGCGCGGCGCGCCTCCTCTTCCGTCTCCACAAACGGGATGAGAAAGTTATAGAAGCCGATATCCAGCAGGCGTTTAATGATCACCGGCTCATTGCACGGCGGACGCACGACCGCCGCGCTGCTGCTGCCTTTTAGCGCCATCAGCTGTGGTACAAAGGTGGTGATATCGTTGGGCGCATGTTCGCCATCCAGCACCAGCCAGTCAAAACCTGCCAGTCCCAGCACTTCAGTGGTCAGCGGACTGGCAAGGGCGCACCAGCTGCCAATCAGGGTCTCTCCTGCCAGCAGACGGCGGCGAAAGGTATTTGGCCACGCATTACTCATTCTGTTTACTCCTGTATTTGACGGCAGGCTCCCTTACAGAGAGCCTGAAGCGTTAGCGCACCAGGCAGGGACGCTTATTATCAAAAGTCCAGTCCGGTACCAGGAACTGCATCGCCTGAGCGTCATCACGCGCACCCAGTCCATGTTTCTGATACAGCGCGTTTGCCTGCATCACCTGGTCCATATCCAGCTCTACGCCAAGCCCCGGCTTTTGCGGTACCTGCACCATGCCGCCTTTAATGACGAATGGCTCTTTGGTCAGACGCTGGTTGCCCTCCTGCCAGATCCAGTGAGTGTCGATAGCGGTAATCGCACCCGGTGCGGCGGCGGCAACGTGGGTAAACATCGCCAGCGAGATATCAAAATGGTTATTGGAATGCGAACCCCAGGTGAGGCCAAAGTCGTGACACATCTGCGCCACGCGCACTGAACCCTGCATGGTCCAGAAGTGCGGATCGGCCAGCGGGATATCCACCGACTGCAGCGACAGCGTGTGGCCCATCTGCCGCCAGTCAGTAGCGATCATGTTGGTCGCAGTCGGCAGACCGGTGGCGCGGCGGAACTCTGCCATCACTTCACGGCCGGAATACCCCTGCTCTGCGCCACAGGGATCTTCAGCATAGGCGAGCACACCTTTCAGCTGTTTACCCAGCAGAATTGCCTCATTCAGTGACCAGGCTCCGTTGGGATCGAGCGTAATGCGCGCCTCCGGGAAGCGTCTGGCGAGCGCGGTAACCGCCTCCGCCTCTTCGCCGCCGCGCAGCACGCCGCCTTTGAGTTTGAAATCGTTAAAGCCATATTTCTCATACGCGGCTTCAGCCAGCCGCACCACTGCATCGGGCGTCAGCGCCTCTTCATGACGCAGACGATACCAGTCGCACGGGTCATCCTCCTGGCTCTGGTAGGCGAGCGAGGTTTTGCGACGATCGCCGATATAGAAGAGGTAGCCGAGCATCTCAACGCGGTCGCGCTGCTGTCCATCGCCCAGCAGTGATGCGACGTTTACGCCAAGGTGCTGTCCGAGCAAATCGAGCAGCGCCGCTTCGATACCGGTTACCACATGGATAGTGGTGCGCAGGTCAAATGTCTGGCTGCCGCGCCCGCCCGCGTCGCGGTCGGCAAAGGTGCTGCGTACCAGATTGAGGATATTTTTATATTCGCCGACGGTTTTTCCGGTCACCAGCGCGGCTGCATCCTCCAGCGTCTGACGGATCTTTTCGCCGCCCGGTATCTCGCCCACACCGGTATGGCCGGCGTTATCTTTGATAATGACAATATTGCGGGTAAAAAATGGCGCGTGCGCCCCGCTCAGGTTGAGCAGCATGCTGTCACGTCCGGCAACCGGAATAACCTGCATCGCGACGATTTTAGGGGTCTGACTCATTTTCTGCTCCTTATGTATGACGGCGCCCAAACGCCGGACGCTTGCGATCAAATGACCAGCCGGGAACCAGATACTGCATTGCGGTGGCGTCGTTGCGCGCGCCCGCCGGCAGTGATTTATACAGTTCATGCGCCTGCTGCAGACGATCCCGATCCAGCTCAATGCCCAGCCCCGGTTTATCCGGCACGGCAATTTTGCCGTTGCGGATCTGCAGCGGCTCACGCGTCAGGCGCTGATCGCCCTCCTGCCAGATCCAGTGCGTGTCAATCGCGGTTGGCTTGCCCGGAGCGGCGGCACCCACGTGGGTGAACATCGCCAGCGAGATATCGAAATGGTTGTTGGAGTGGCAGCCCCAGGTGAGACCCCATTCATCGCAGAGCTGCGCCACGCGCACTGCGCCGCTCAGCGTCCAGAAGTGGGGATCGGCCAGCGGGATATCGACCGCGTTGAGCATCACGGCGTGGTTCATTTCGCGCCAGTTTGTGGCGATCATGTTGGTGGCAACCGGCAGTCCGGTAGCGCGGCGAAACTCCGCCATCACTTCGCGTCCGGAGTAGCCCTGTTCCGCGCCGCAGGGATCTTCTGCATAGCTCAGCACATCCTGCAGGCCTTTGCAGAGGCCGATCGCCTCGTCCAGATGCCAGGCGCCATTGGGATCGACGGTAATGCGCGCCTCCGGGAAGCGCTGCTTCAGCGCCACCGCCGAGGCGATCTCCTCTTCACCCGGCAGCACGCCACCTTTGAGTTTGAAATCTTTGAAGCCATATTTATCCTGCGCTGCCTCTGCCAGACGCACCACCGCCTCCGGCGTCAGCGCCTCTTCATGCCGCAGACGATACCAGTCGTGGCTGCCGGCCTCACCGCTGCGATAAGGCAGATCGGTTTTATGGCGATCGCCGATATAAAACAGATAGCCGAGCACGGTCACCTCATCACGCTGCTGACCCGGCCCGAGCAGTTCTGCCACCGGCACGCCCAGATGCTGCCCCAGCAGATCCAGCAGCGCCGCTTCCAGCGCTGCCACCGCGTTCACACGCAGTTCAAAAGTCCAGGCCCCGTTGCCAAAGGTGTCAAAATCTGCAGACTGATTGCCCTTATGCACCTGCTGCACCAGCCGGTTCATACGCGCAATCTGCTGGCCCTTAACCTGGGGTACTGCCGCCAGCAGCGTCTGATAGATTGTGTCGCCGCCCGGTGCCTCGCCCAGTCCGGTATGACCGGCGCTGTCGGTCAGCACCACTATATTGCGCGTAAAGCAGGCGTTATGTGCGCCGCCAATGTTAAGCAGCATACTGTCGTACCCGGCAACCGGGATCACCTGCATGTCGGTGATGACAGGCGTACTTTGCGTACTCATTTCGGCTCCTTATACGGTTTCAGCTCAACGCGTTTAATGTCACCGGTGATAAACAGGAAGCTAAAGGCGGCGACAAAAGCGTGGATCCCGACATACACCAGCGCCCCCTCAAACGATCCGCTGGTGGCGATGATGTAACCAATCGCGATAGGCGTGACGATACCGGAGAAGTTGCCGAACATATTGAACAGACCACCGCTCAGGCCACTGATCTCTTTCGGTGCGGTATCAGCCATCACCGCCCAGCCCAGCGCACCAATGCCTTTTCCGAAGAATGCCAGCGCCATGAACAGCACCACCACCCATTCCGTTTCGGTGTAGTTACACATCACCATGCTGATAGAGAGCAGCATGCCGATAACGATTGGCGTTTTGCGGGCAATATTGAGTGAGCCGGTTTTACGCATCAGGTAGTCGGAAATAACCCCGCCCAGCACGCCGCCGAGGAAGCCGCAAATTGCCGGAACGGAGGCAATAAAGCCCGCTTTCAGAATCGACATACCGCGCGCCTGCACCAGATAAACCGGGAACCAGGTAATAAAGAAGTAGGTCAGCGCGTTGACACAATACTGGCCAAGATAGATGCCCCACATCATGCGGGTAGAGAGCAGCTGTTTGATCTGATCCCACTTCTCACCGCGGCTGACTTTGCGATCGGCTTTTTTCGCATCCATATTGATCAGCGCGCCGCCCTGCTCCATGTACTCCAGCTCCGCCTTGTTCACGCCGGGGTGGTTGTTGGGATCGTGCATCACTTTCAGCCAGATAAAGCTCAGGATGATGCCGAGGCCGCCCATAAACCAGAACACATGCGCCCAGCCGACTTCAGAAACCAGCCAGCCCATGATGGGCGCGAAGATCACCGTGGCGAAGTATTGTGCCGAGTTAAAAATGGCGACAGCGGTTCCGCGCTCCTGCGCCGGGAACCAGGCCGCAACAATGCGGCTATTGCCGGGGAATGAAGGTGCTTCAGCCAGACCCACCATAAAGCGCAGCAGGAACAGCGAAATCACAATGCCAAAGCCGCTGAACAGATCGACAAAGCCCTGCAGAAGGGTAAACAGCGACCAGAGGAAAATACTCCAGAAGTAGACGCGCTTGGATCCGAAGCGATCCAGCAGCCATCCGCCCGGGATCTGGCCGATCACATAGGCCCAGGAGAAGGCGGAAAAGATATAGCCCAGTCCGACAGAGTCGAGCCCGATATCTTTGGACATTGCCGAACCGGCAATGGAAATGGTGGCGCGGTCGCCGTAGTTGAATGAGGTGACAATAAATAACATCACCACGATCCAGTAGCGGGCATTGGTACGTTTCTGCACCGCCTCTGCCGTCTGGCTGTAACTATTCATGATGCACTCCTGAAATATAGCGAACGCTACATTCACTCTGACTGCATACACATCGCGTTGGGTATCAGAATGATGTCGGGTTAAACACGGCGATTGTTGTTATGGCGAACGTTGATGCGTCGTGACAGGTAACCAAACCTTTGAGAACGGAAATCAGTATAAAAACAGCCCGCCGCTGAAACACTGGAAGAAAGCCCGACAATTCAGCTGAAACAAAAAAGATTTTGTGGCATATGCACATCCTGCTGCGTGATGGCTCACGAAATGCGGATGACAGCGCCATAAATGTACAAAAAACAGTCATCCGGAGAGCGCTTTGTGAGCACCTTCACTTGCTTTTGGTTAAAACCACCAAAGCGGGCAAAGAAACGGGCTAAAAGCCGGACAGTTGCACAATGCGCTGGCGGGCGTGTGCTGCTTATACTGGAGCTGGCTGACTTTGATGACGTGACCAGAACCTCTATTTATCGCCCTGCAATGTACAGTGCGACTACCCGGAAGGTGAGCAATGAACCGACCCGTTACAGAAAAACCACTCTATATAAAAGTCCATGAAGCGGATAACGTTGCGATTGTCGTCAACGACCAGGGCCTGCCCGCGGGTACACGTTTTGCAGACGGGCTGCAGCTGACGGAACATGTGCCCCAGGGGCATAAAGTTGCGCTGGACGATATTGCGCAGCATGCACCGATTCTGCGCTATGGCGAAGTGATCGGCACGGCGCTGCGCCCCATCATGCGCGGCAGCTGGATAGATGAGTCGCTGGTGGCGCTGCCCGAGGCACCGCCGCTCAGCAGCCTGCCGCTGGCAACTAACGTCCCGCCCGTGCTGCCGCCGCTGGAAGGCTATACCTTTGATGGCTATCGTAATGCAGACGGCAGTGTGGGAACCCGCAATCTGCTTGGCATTACCACCAGCGTCCACTGTGTGGCGGGCGTCGTGGATTATGTTGTGCAGCTTATTGAACGCGATCTGCTGCCGCGTTACCCCAACGTTGATGGCGTGGTTGCGCTGAATCATCTGTATGGCTGCGGCGTAGCGATTAACGCGCCGGCTGCCGTCGTGCCGATCCGTACCATTCATAACCTTGCGCTGAATCCCAATTTCGGCGGCGAAGTGATGATTGTCAGTCTCGGCTGCGAAAAGCTCCAGCCGGAGCGGCTGCTGACCGGTACGCCTGATGTACAGGCGATCTCGCTGGATGATAACGATATCGTGCGCCTGCAGGATGAGCGTCACGTCGGCTTTGGCGCCATGGTGGATGAAATTCTGCAGGTTGCCGAACGGCATCTGAAAAAGCTTAACCTGCGCCGGCGAGAGCCCTGCCCGGCGTCTGAGCTGGTGGTGGGCACCCAGTGCGGCGGCAGCGACGCGTTTTCCGGCGTAACGGCCAACCCGGCGGTGGGATTCGCCTCCGATCTGCTGGTACGCTGCGGCGCCACGGTTATGTTTTCTGAAGTAACTGAAGTACGCGACGCAATCCATCTGCTGACGCCGCGCGTGGTCAATGAAGCGGTGGGCAAACGCCTGCTGGAAGAGATGGCGTGGTATGACGACTATCTGCATCAGGGACAGACCGATCGCAGCGCCAATCCTTCACCGGGCAACAAAAAAGGCGGACTGGCAAACGTGGTGGAAAAAGCGCTGGGATCGATTGCAAAATCGGGCCGCAGCCCGATTGCTGAAGTCCTGTCGCCAGGACAGCGCCCTACGCAGCGCGGGCTGATTTACGCGGCCACACCTGCCAGCGACTTCGTCTGCGGTACGCAACAGATGGCTTCCGGCATTACGCTGCAGGTGTTTACGACCGGACGCGGCACGCCTTATGGTCTTGCGGCGATCCCGGTGATCAAGATGGCGACGCGCAGCGCGCTGGCCCGGCGCTGGCACGATTTAATGGATATCAACGCCGGCACTATTGCCACCGGTGAAGAGAGCATTGAGCAGGTGGGCTGGCGTCTGTTTGAGCTGATTCTGGAGATCGCCAGCGGTCGTCAGCAGACCTGGTCCGATCGCTGGGGGATCCGCAACCAGCTGGCAGTGTTTAATCCGGCACCGGTGACGTAATAGCGCTACAGCCGTGAATACCGGGCCGCCATACAGGGCGGCCCTGCTCACTACAGCAGCTTACCCCAGCTCTCCACCCACGGCGTCGTCACGCTTTCAGGCTCCGGATGCTCAATGGCATCTACCATCAGCACGTCACCGATACGCTGCGCCTGCTGCGCCTGGAGCGTGGCATCAAAGGTTTTTCCTGCGCCGCAGAAGTGCTGATAGCTGCTGTCACCCAGCGCAATCACACCGTAGCGCAGCGCTGGCTGGTAGCCGAGATCATCATGGATTTGTGCATGGAGACGGGCAATATTATCCGGCAGATCGCCCTGCCCCGTTGTTGAGGTTACAATCAGGACGACCTCGCTGCTGTACGCCTGCCACTCCGCCAGCGTCGGGTCCTCGAATACCGCTACCTCATGCCCCTGCGCCTGCAGCACCGGCTGCGCCTCTTCGGCGACCAGCAGTGCATTGCCGTAAACCGTGCCTGTGAAAATGCCAATCTTTGCCATCTTGCTGCTCCTTTACGCTGTTGGCTTATCCTGAACTGCCTCAGCGTCAAACTCAACCCTGGGAACCTCCGGTAACCGATCCTGCCAGCCGAACTGCTGCAGCATCTGCTGCCATATCGGATCCAGCCCGGCACGGATCACCAGCGGCTCTCCGGTAAAAGGATGCGTCAGCGACAGGGCGCTGGCGTGCAGCATTAAACGATCAAGCCCAAAATGCGCGGCCGCGCCACGATTTTGTCGCAGATCGCCATGGGCGCTGTCGCCAATAATCGGGTGGCGCAGATGCGCCATATGACGGCGCAGCTGATGCTTGCGCCCGGTGCGCGGCGACATCTCCACCAGAGTGTAACGGGCACTGCTGTATTTACCGATTGCCACCGGCATTTCTGTCTGCGCCAGCGCCTGATAATGCGTGACCGCGGGCTGTGGTGCGCGCGGTTCAGCAGAAAATTTATCCGCGATCTTATCCAGCTCTTCCAGCAGCGGATAATCCAGCGTCGCCGTGCCATCCAGCCAGCCACGCAGTACGGCGTGATAGGTTTTTTGTATCTGATGCTGTTCAAACTGCTGTGCCAGTAAACGACCCGCCTCGCTCGACAGCCCCATAAGCAGTACGCCGGAGGTCGGGCGATCGAGCCGGTGTGCGGTGAATACGTGCTGACCAATCTGATCGCGCACCGTTTGCATCACCACCACTTTCTCTTTGCGATCGAGCCAGCTGCGGTGAACCAGCCAGCCTGCCGGCTTGTTCACCGCTACCAGCCACTCATCCTGATAGATAATCTCCAGCATCAGCGCGCTGGCTCCGCAAACAGCGCATCAAGCTCACGCAGCGTGGTCAGCAAATCGGCATAGCCGGGGGTAACGGGAGTGAGAGCCACTTCATAATAGGGCGCGACGACGAAGCCCGCCGGCATTGGTGCGCCGGAGGCGATCAAGGCTGACATACGCGGGATCAATACCCACTGCAGCCACTCCAGCGGAGCCATGGTATCAAGGCAGAAAGGCTGGTCGCTGTTAAACGCAGCCGCGTCAGGGGCGCTATGTTGCCAGTAATCGTGTTCGCGCATGACTGCTTCGACCTGCTGCAGTCGCTGAGTAATAGTGTGCGTCGACATAGGTTGCCTCCGTGAAATAATGGGCGGCAAGCATATCACTCGTCACCGATGGCGTAAAAAGCGCATAAAAAAAGGGAGCACTGTTATTAACAGTGCTCCCGGTTCGTTGTGCAGCATTCCCGCCACCGCAGTGCTCCCTGCTCATCCGTGACAACTCTTCCTGCGCTTTCCATTGCCTGTCTTCATGACAGCATCCTTAGCATCCTGGCTCGCCCTGCTCCGCACGGCTCACATTCTCCATCCTGGAGGTGTCCCTTACTCACTCCTGAGTGTCCTGCTTCATCCTGAAGCCTTCCCTGTGACGCAAACTCCGTTACGTTCCTGCCTTCCTGGCTGACATTCTCCTGAACGTCACTCTGTCCATAGCATCCTGCTAACGGGGGGTATTCTCTCAAAAATCGCCACAATAACAAGTAAGCATGAGCCATTAATCGATCAAGTATTGTCTCAATTTTCAGATTGATACCATAACTCTATGATTCACAATATTTTTACATTTCGCATTTCTGAAAGGTTTATGCATAAAATGTCAATCTCGCACAGACTTTGTAAGAGATCTCTTACAGCACACTTCAGATGTCAGGCAGCTGGTTCGATAACAGGTTGTATATCATCAAGAAATGTACTGATACAGGGTGAAAGAATTTCACGTTTATTACGCCCCGGCTCTTCCAGAATAACTTCACCGGTAAGATTGCACACCGCCACCATCTCCTGCTCTGAATCGGTGGTGGCAATAAATAGCGTCGGACTCTGTTTCAGACGTCGCTTCATAATCAGGTGGCCAATCAGATTCTCCTGCAGCCGGAGAAAGTCCTCTTCGCTCCATACCTGCAGCAGCGTTAACCGGCGCTGCTGCAGGCGGGCATGCATATCGCCGGCAAACTGGGTGGTATAAAACGCAGTAATATCAGGCTGGAGCTGAATATCCAGCGCCCGCTCTACTGCATCCAGGCCCGACGACGGTGAAAAAGGCTGCGGCTGCCAGAGGACGCGGTCATCAACGGTGCTGATGATACAGGGCGAAGGGATCCCCATAAGCTCACTGCTGGCAGGATAGTGTCCCTGCTGCTGCTGCCAGAGATCGATATAACGGGTGGTAAACGCACGCAGTGCGCCGGCGGTGGGCTGCATCATTCATTTTCTCGCTGGTGATCGGTTACACTTAGCCACTTTGATCCAAGTTGTGGTAACCATTATGTCTTCTGAACACCCAAACCAGGCATTAAGCGGCCTGACCCTGGGCAAATCTGTCGCCTATGTTGATGAGTACGATAACACGCTGCTGCAATCTGTGCCGCGCAGTCTGAACCGGGAACCTCTCGATCTTTTTCCGGATAACCTGCCGTTTCACGGCGCAGATATCTGGACACTGTATGAGCTTTCATGGCTAAACAGCAAAGGTGTGCCGCAGGTCGCGGTCGGCGAAGTGGTGCTGGATGCTGACAGCGTAAATCTGATTGAGTCGAAAAGCTTTAAACTCTATCTGAACAGCTTTAATCAGACCCGCTTTGCAGACTGGGGTGATGTGCGTCAGACGCTGGAGCGCGATTTGCGTGCCTGCGCCAGCGGTAACGTCAGCGTAGCGCTGTTTCGCCTGAGCGAGCTGGAGAGCCAGCCCATCGGACAGTTCAGCGGCAGTGTTATCGATGAACAGGATATCAGCATCAGCGATTACGGTTTCAATGCCGGACATCTTGCGCACGCCGCAGGCAATGAAATTGTTGACGAGACGCTGGTGAGCCACCTGCTGAAATCTAACTGCCTGATCACCAACCAGCCCGACTGGGGCTCGGTGATGATTCGTTATAAAGGCCCGCGTATCGACCGCGAGGCGCTGCTGCGTTATCTGATCTCTTTCCGCCAGCACAATGAGTTTCATGAGCAGTGCGTGGAGCGCATTTTTAATGACGTGCAGCGTTTCTGCCGGCCAGAGGCGTTAACCGTTTATGCGCGTTATACCCGCCGCGGCGGTCTGGATATTAACCCGTGGCGCAGCAATGTTCCCTTCACGCCCGGCTTTTCGCGTCTGGCACGCCAGTAACAGAGTGCGAGGCACCTCGCAGGCCGTAGCAGGGATGCGCGGTTCCTCTTGAGCAATCGCGACAGAGAGCGTTACTCTGTCTGCGGCGTTAAGCGTAAAGCGTATGCGACCAGGGATTTTCGTCACTGCGCTCAGCAGATTAAGCGCAGCGTCATTAGTCACGCTATGGCGTGTAAAGGAGTTCTTTTGATTACACATATCAGCCCGCTTGGCTCGATGGACCTGCTTTCCCAGCTGGAAGTGGACATGCTGAAGCAGACAGCCAGCAGCGATCTCTACCAGCTTTTTCGCAACTGCTCCCTTGCAGTGCTTAACTCCGGCAGCCAGACAGACAGCAGTCATGAGCTGCTCTCCCGTTTTGAAAATTTCGCTATCAACGTCCTGCGCCGCGAGCGCGGCGTTAAGCTGGAGCTGATCAATCCACCGGAAGAGGCGTTTGTGGATGGGCGAATCATCCGTTCACTGCAGGCAAACTTGTTTGCCGTGCTGCGCGATATTCTGTTTGTTAACGGTCAGCTTGCTTTGCCGGAACGTCTCGCCGGTCAGGCTGACGATTCGGCGCATATTACCAATCAGGTTTTCTCGATACTGCGCAACGCGCGTGCGCTGCACGTAGGAGAATATCCTAATACCGTGGTTTGCTGGGGTGGACACTCCATCAACGCGGTGGAATATCAGTATTGCCGTAATGTTGGCACCCAGATGGGGCTGCGCGAGCTGAACATCTGCACCGGCTGTGGCCCGGGCGTAATGGAAGCGCCGATGAAAGGCGCGGCGGTCGGTCATGCGCAGCAGCGCTATCATGACAGCCGCTTTATCGGCCTGACTGAGCCCTCCATTATCGCCGCTGAACCGCCTAACCCGCTGGTTAATGAACTCATCATTATGCCCGATATTGAAAAACGCCTTGAAGCCTTTGTGCGTATCGCCCATGGCATCGTGATCTTCCCGGGCGGCGTGGGCACCGCCGAGGAGTTTCTCTACCTGCTTGGCATTCTGATGAATCCGCAGAACAGCGAGCAGGTACTGCCGCTGATCCTTACCGGGCCTAAGGAGAGCGCCGACTATTTCCGCGTGCTTGATGATTTCATCGTCAATACGCTGGGTGAGCAGGCGCGTAAACACTATACGATCATCATTGATGATGCCGCCGAAGTGGCGCGCCAGATGAAAAAAGCGATGCCGCAGGTAAAAGAGCATCGTCGTGAAACCGGAGACGCTTATAGCTTTAACTGGTCTATCCGTATTGCGCCGGATCTGCAGGTGCCTTTCCTGCCGACCCACGAAAACATGGCTAACCTCAACCTGTTTCCGAATCAGCCGGCGGAAAAACTGGCGGCTGATTTACGTCGCGCTTTCTCCGGTATCGTGGCCGGAAACGTTAAAGAAATCGGTATCCGGGAGATCCGCGAACGCGGCCCCTATCAGCTGCGCGGTGACGCCGATCTGATGCATCGGATGGATGAGCTGCTGCAGGGCTTTGTGGCGCAGCAGCGTATGAAACTTCCGGGCAGCGCTTATATCCCCTGCTACGAAATCATCAAATAACCCTTCAGGAAGGCAGCCTGCGGGCTGCCGCTTATCGCTTCTATGGCACTACATCTGTTAATCATTGATGCGCTGAATCTCATCCGGCGCCTGCATGCCGTTCAGGGCTCTCCCTGCCGTGACGCCTGTGTTGCGGCACTGCATCAGCTGCTTGGTAACACGCGCCCCACGCACGTGGTGGCGGTATTTGACAGTCCGGAACGCCAGCCTGGCTGGCGTCATGCGCTACTGCCGGACTACAAAGCGGGACGACCGCCAATGCCAGAGGATTTGCAACAGGAGCTGCCGCTGCTGCAGGAGGCTTTCCGCACCGCAGGCGTCAGCTGCTGGATCGCCGGGCGCGATGAAGCAGACGATCTGGCCGCCACGCTGGCGGTAAAAATGGCGGAGGCCGGGCATCAGGCCACTATCGTTTCCACCGATAAAGGGTATTGTCAGCTGCTGGCGCCCGCTATCCGCATTCGCGACTATTTTCAGAAGCGCTGGCTTGATGTGCCGTTTATCGCGCAGGAATTTGGCGTTACACCGGCACAGCTGCCAGATTACTGGGGTTTATGCGGCATCAGCAGCAGTAAGATACCGGGCGTCTCCGGTATTGGGCCGAAAAGCGCGCGCGAGCTGCTGGCACAGTTTGGTTCACTGGAGGGGATCTATCAGCAGTGGGAACAGGTGCCGGCAAAGTGGCAAAGTAAATTGCATACCCAGCGTGAAACAGCCGACATCTGCCGGCAGGTTGCCACGCTGAAGCGCGATTTAGTGCTGCAGGGCAACCTTAATACGCTGCGCTATCAGCCAGGATAAACCGCGGTACACCAGGGACGCATAAATGCGTCCCCTACAATTATTGTAGGGGCGCCATTAATGGCGCCCGTGTTGATGCGCGCACGGAACGTAATGACGCTATTAATGGCGCCCGTATTGATGCGCGCACGGAACGTAATGACGCCATTCATGGCGCCCGTGTTGATGCGCGCACGGAACGTAATGACGCCATTCATGGCGCCCGTGTTAATGCGCGTGCGGGACGTAATGACGCCCGTGATTCACCCGGTGATATGACCGCAAACACCAGGGACGCATGAATGCGTCCCCTACGCTCGGATCCGTAGGGGCGCCATTAATGGCGCCCGTATTGATGCGCACACGGAACGTAATGACGCCATTAATGGCGCCCGTGTTAATGCGCGTGCGGGACGTAATGACGCCCGTGGTTCACCCGGTGATATGACCGCAAACACCAGGGACGCATGAATGCGTCCCCTACGCTCGGATCCGTAATGACGCCATTCATGGCGCCCGTATCGATGCGCGCACGGAACGTGATGACGCCATTAATGGCGCCCGTATCGATACGCGCACGGGACGTAATGACGTCCGTG
>NZ_DGLH01000004.1:25496-32684 GCF_002387285.1 Pantoea sp. UBA4549
CGCCATTAATGGCGCCCGTGTTGATGCAGATACGGAACGTGATGACGCCCCGGCCTGACAAATCAGCGCTCGTCGCGGCGGCCGCCTGTTGCAGCCCAGATGCGCCGGACGTGTACCGTTACCTCTTCGCGATCGTGATACAGCTGACGTGCCTGAATCTGAGCATTAATACCCTGCGCCTTTAACGCTTCGTCCATCATTGCCAGATTCTGGGTAACCTCTTCATAGCGCTTTTTCATCGGCAGCTTGAGGTTGAAAATCGCTTCACGACACCAGCCGTTTACCAGCCACTCAGTCATCAATGTCGCCACACGCACCGGTTTTTCTACCATATCGCATACCAGCCAGCTGATATTGCTGCGCGGTGGACGAAACTTAAACCCATCCTCACGGCAGTGGGTAACCTGTCCGGTATCCATCAGGCTCGGGGCCATGGGTCCGTTATCTACCGCATAAACCCACATGCTGCGCTTCACCAGCTGATAGGTCCAGCCGCCCGGACACGCGCCGAGATCGACCGCATACATACCGCTTCCCAGACGCTCGTCCCACTCATCTGCCGGCACAAACACATGAAATGCCTCTTCCAGCTTCAGCGTTGAGCGGCTGGGCGCGTCGGAAGGAAACTTCAGCCGCGGGATCCCCATATAGAATGATGAATTGTTTTCCGGCAGTGAATAGCCCACGTAACAGGTGCCCGGTGCAATAAAAAATACGTGCACCACCGGCCGCTTAGGACTCTCATAGTTGAGCAGGATATTGCTGGCGCGCAGGCTGGCGCGCAGTGGCACCGTTAGTTTGCGACAGAATTTGGTCAGCTCTTTGGCTTCATTGGTGTCCGGAACCTCGACGCGCAGCTCCCCCCCTTTCTCCACTACTCCGGTCAGCATGCCGGTAATGGGGGTAATGCGATCTTCCGGGGGCAGATCGCGCAGCAGCTCGCCGACAACCAGCATCTGCCGGGCAAAAATCAGTTCAGCAAACGGCAGCGAGCGCAGCAGCTTCTCTGCATCTTCCGGCTGATAGCACTCAAACAGCACATAGCCCGACTCTTCTTTCACCCGCGGAAAACCGTAGATTTCCCGCTCTGCTGCTTTAGCGCTGATTTCTGCCGCGCACTCTTTTTCAAACCCGGGACGACAATAGAGTAATACTTTATTCATGGCGTTCTGCCTTTGTTTTCAGACGCAGCGCGCCAATCAACATCAAAAACCAGCCGGTCAGGAAGCACAGCCCCCCTACCGGCGTAACAAACACCCAGAACTGCAGGTGCGACAGCGCCAGGCAATAAAGACTGCCGCTGAAAAGAACGGTACCCAGCGCCATCGCTGCGCTGCTCCAGTAAAACCAGATATTGGCGCGTCGCAGCATCGCAGCACCCAGTCCCATTACCGCCAGCGTGTGGTAAGCCTGATATTCCAGGCCGGTATGGATCCACGCCATTTCAGATGGCCCCAGCGATTTACTCAATACGTGCGCGCCAAACGCACCAAACGCCACCAGCACGAAACCGCTGATGGCTGCAAATATAAACATGGCACGACTGGACATCGAACTATCCTCATGGTCCCGCCGCACATCACTGTGCAGCGAACGGTAACTTAGTGATCGTAGCGAAAACGGAATTTTTCCTGTTCGGTGGCGGCTTTTTCCAGAATCCACTGACGAAAGGCGGCTATTTTACCCAGTTCTGCCTGGCTGTCATGACAAACCAGATAAAAAGCGTTTTTACTTACCAGCACATCATTGAACGGGCAGACCAGGCGACCCGCTTCAATCTCACTCTCTGCCATCACATTGTTAGCCAGCGCCACACCCTGCCCGTGGATCGCCGCCTGCAGCACCATGGCACTGTGGCTGAAAATAGGTCCCTGCTGCACATTGATATGCTGCAGTCCCAGCTGGCGGGTATAAGCCTGCCAGTCGCGACGCGACGCATCATGCAGCAGTGTAAAGTGCGCCAGGTCGGCGGGCGATTTCAGCGGATTATCCCCGGAGAGCAGCAGCGGCGAGCAGACCGGCAGCAGATATTCAGCATACAGCTTATCCACCCGCAGGCCCGGCCAGTTGCCGCGGCCATAGAAGATAGCGACGTCAACATCGTCTGCCAGCTTCTCTTCCTCGCGGTCTACCGCCTGAATACGCACGTCGATGCCCGGATAAGCCATATTAAAGCTGGAGAGACGCGGAACCAGCCACTGAATTGCAAAACTGGGCAGCAGGCTGACGGTGAGCGCACCTTTAGCGCTGCGCGCCTGCAGCTTGCGGGTCGCATCGTTAAGCGCTGAAAAAATCTCTTTGATATCGAGATAGTAACTCTGCCCCTCTTCCGTCAGCAGCAGCGAGCGATTTCGGCGGCGGAACAGCTTGAGTCCGAGAAAATCCTCAAGTGACTTGATTTGATGGCTCACTGCCGCCTGGGTCACAAACAGCTCTTCAGCGGCTTTGGTAAAGCTCAGATAACGGGCAGCCGCGTCAAACACACGTAAAGCATTGAGCGGCGGAAGGCGTTTAGACATGGTTTTCCACAGGTGGATTCATAGTGTAAAACTGCAACTTATACAACGTCGTCAGCTATTAGATTTTTTAATCCGAGACATTATAATTTGTCCGTTGAGGAAGCTCCAGCAAATACCTATAGTTGCCGCACTTCCAGAGCCGGAACGAAAAGTTTTCTGAAAACGTGCGAGAGATCGCAGACTTTTGGAGAGCTTTTGGCTTGTGGTCGTGATGTTGTGTTTGCATTTTTTGATCTGAAACTTGCAGATCAAACTTTTAATTCCTGAGATTTACCCTGTCTGTCCAAAGTGATTTTATGTAGCACCGCAAATTGCGGTGCTTTTTTTTGCGCAATTTTACTGCCCCATCTCAACCATCTCTTTCACATCGGAGCGGTTAATCTGCTGCTCATTGCCATTGGCATCTTTATAGCTGATCATACCGGTATCATCATCAACTTTTGGCTTGCCGTCAGCGACAATCGTGCGGCCATCGTTCGTGTGCATAACATAGTTGCTGGAACAGGCCGCCAGGGTAAACGCCATGGTGCAGACAGCCAGCACTGCGGTAAGTTTGTTCATCTTCTATCTCCTTGCAGATTGATTGCATTAAACCTCCCGCAGCCACGACATTACGCTATCAGCCTGAAACCAGAGCTGAAAATGGCGAACGGGTTATGCGGGTTTCGGTTCAAACCTTGCCATAATGAGCATAACGCGCTTTTACAGCTTTGCCAGCCAGCAGCCTGCTGTTACGGCTGGCCCTAAATCACCGGAGTGGGCCCGATATGACCATCTTCTCCCCTGGCACCTTTCGTCAGCAGTTTCCTGCGCTGAACGATGCCGGCGTCTATCTCGACAGTGCTGCGACGGCACTCAAGCCGCAGGCGGTCATTGATGCCACCGCCCAATTCTATTCGCTCAGTGCCGGCACCGTGCACCGTAGTCAGTTTGCTGCGGCGCGTGCACTGACCGCACAGTATGAACAGGCGCGCGGCGTAGTCGCACAGTGGCTGCACGCCGCTGACGATCGGCAGATTGTCTGGACGCGCGGAACCACCGAAGCGATTAATCTGGTGGCATACAGCTGGCTGGCGCCGCGCCTGCAGCCGGGCGATGAAATCATCGTCAGCGAGGCGGAGCATCACGCTAACCTGGTGCCGTGGCTGATGGTGGCTCAGGCAAGCGGTGCCAGCGTGGTGAAATGGCCGCTGGGCGCCGATCGCCGGCCCGATATCACTCTGCTGCCGGGGCTGATCAACGCGCGCACCCGCCTGCTGGCCGTAAGCCAGATGTCAAACGTCACCGGCGGCTGTCCGGATCTGGCGCAGGCTATCACGCTGGCACACGAGGCAGGCGCAAAGGTCATGGTGGATGGTGCTCAGGGCGTGGTGCATTGCCCGCCTGACGTGCAGGCGCTGGATATTGACTTCTATGCGTTTTCCGGACACAAACTCTATGGTCCGATGGGTATTGGCGTGCTGTATGGCAAAGCGGAATTGCTGGAGTCGATGCAGCCGTGGCAGGGCGGCGGCAAAATGCTGACGCAGGTCGACTTCAGCGGATTTACGCCGCAGCCTGTGCCGTGGCGCTTTGAAGCCGGCACACCCAACGTGGCGGGTGTGGTGGGTCTTAGCGCAGCGCTGAGCTGGCTGTCACACCATCATCAGGAAAAAGCGGAGATGTGGAGCCAGCAGCTCGCCTGCCTGGCCGAAGAGCAGCTGAGCGCGCTGCCCGGTTTTCGCAGCTTCCGCTGCGGCTCTTCCAGCCTGCTCGCCTTTGACATTGCCGGGATCCACCACAGCGATATCGTCACGCTGCTGGCTGAACAGGGAATTGCCCTGCGTGCCGGACAGCACTGTGCGCAGCCGCTGATGACCGCCCTGGGCGTCAGCGGCACGCTGCGCGTCTCATTCGCGCCTTACAATAACCTGCAGGATGTGGATGCGCTGGTGCGCGCCATGCACTGCGCCGTGGATCTTTTAGGTGAATAAGCTTATGACAACCCTGCTCGCGCCCCATCCCTTCGGCCATACCATTACCGCAGAAGGGCTGACCGACACGTTTGCCCGCTTTCAGCAGTGGGAAGATCGCTACCGGCAGCTGATTCAGCTCAGCCGTCAGCTGCCGGCGCTGCCGGATGAACTGAAATGTGCGGACATTGAGCTGAGCGGCTGCGAAAACCGCGTCTGGCTCAGCAGCCAGCAGCTGCCTGACGGCACGCTGCATTTTTATGGCGACAGTGAGGGACGAATTGTGCGCGGCCTGCTGGCTGTGCTGCTGACTGCCACTGAAGGAAAAACACCGGCACAGCTGCTGGCGCAGGATCCGCTGGCGCTGTTTGATACGCTGGGGCTGCGTGCGCAGCTTAGCGCGTCACGCAGCAGCGGCCTGCAGGCGCTGGCAGAGGCGGTAACGCGCGCGGCGCGTCAGTCAGCCTGACGCGCCCTGCGCGCCTGAAATTTTTTCAGCGCGTGCGATACGGCGATAAACCCGAACGTGGCGGTGACCATCGTTGCCGCACCGAAGCCCGCAGCGCAATCCATACGCTTCGGACCTTCTGCCGTGCTGCGCGAAGCGCACACGCTGCCGTCGGGCTGCGGATAGACCAGCGCTTCAGTGGAAAATACGCAGTCGATCCCCAGTTTGCCTTTGCTGTTTTTCACTACGCCAAAGTCACTTTTCAGGCGCTCGCGCAGTTTTGCCGCCAGCGGATCCTGGATAGTTTTCGCCAGATCGCTGACCTGAATTTGCGTGGGATCGATCTGTCCGCCTGCCCCACCCGTGGTGATAAGCGGGATCTTATTGCGCCGGCACCAGGCGATCAGCGCCGCTTTTGGCCGCACGCTGTCAATGGCATCAATCACATAGTCAAAGCCGGCAGAGAGCAGTTCTGCGGTGTTTTGCGGCGTGATAAAGTCGTCAATGCAGGTCACGACGCACTCTGGATTGATGGCGCGGATGCGCGCGGCCATGACCTCTGTTTTTGCCTGACCGACATTGCCCTGCTGCGCATGGATTTGCCGGTTGGTATTGGTGATACAGACATCATCCATGTCGATCAGCGTAATGTGTCCGATGCCGGTACGCGCCAGCGCCTCAGCGGCCCAGGAGCCCACACCGCCAATACCAATTACGCAGAAATGCGCCTCTGCAAACTGCTGCAGCGCCTCCTGCCCATAAAGACGCGCCGTCCCGCCAAAGCGCTGTCGCCAGGCGTCGCTTACCACTTTCATATCTGACCTTTACTCCGGAATGCGGTGCGCCGCGTGGCGCACCCGATAATGTCACTCTCCCGCGGAGAGCAGGCTGTCAGTGTATCAATTTGCACCGAGCAGCAGTGAACCGTTGTTGCCGTTTTGCGCATTGCTGAACAGTGGCTGCCCGGCGCCGGGAGCCGCCTTCAGTACCCAGACGCGGCCGTAGTGGTTATAGAAGCCAGCCAGATGTGCGGCGTCCGGACCCACGCCCTGGTAGATGTCAAAGTGCTGACCTTTGATTGCGCCACCGACGTCCAGCGCCACCATCAGACGTATTTCATACTTACCGTTGAACTTACCTTTGGCATTCAGCTGCGGCACTTCTGCCAGCAGCGCCGTGCCCGCCGGGATCAGGGAGCGGTCAGAAGCCACCGACGCTTTGGCAATCAGCGGTACCGCGCTGGCGCCGCGCACCGGCACATACTCTTCAGGCTTAAAGAAGACAAAGGACTGGTTAGTCTCCAGTACGTCACGCACCTCCTGCGGTGAATGCTCCTCAGCCCACTGCCGGATGGCCTGCATCGACATATCTTCGCGTTTAACTTCGCCGCGATCGATCAGCTCTTTACCGATACTGTGATAAGCCCAGCCATTTTTACCGCCGTAGCCAAAGAAGCGCAGCGGACGTCCGTCACCAAAATCGACGTAGCCGCTGCCCTGCACATCCATCATAAAGTTGTCGATCAGGGAGTTGCTCCAGGCGATAACGTAGCGCTCATCGAGCGCGCCGCTATAGATACCGGCGCGGCTCGGCAGTTTCGCCCCGCGCGGGCGCGGCGGCATGCGGTAAATAGGATACTGAAACTCACCCTGTCGGGTGTAGCGCGCTTCCACTACCGGCGTGTAGTAACCGGTGAACTGCACGTTGCCATAGTTGTCTGTGCCTTCCATCTGAAACGCATTCAGGCCGAACTGACGCAGCTGACGGGTATCTGCACCTGAAAGCAGCCAGTTCTGAATAGCGCTGTAGGTACCATTATTACGGCTGAACAGGCGCGACGAAGCGGACTGAATCTGCTGCACCTGCAGGCCGAAGTCCTGCCCGTTAACCGGACGCCCTTTGGCATTGGGCTCATTGACCAGCCCGAGCGGTTGCTCCAGCTTGCCATCAATATATTGCTGACCGCGATCGGTCGGCTTCGAGCTACAACCTGCTAATAGCGCCAGAAATGCGCCAGTGAGTGCATACTTTACCCGGTGTCCGTTCATGACTCTCTCTTGTTGTCGGTTGTTCGCCCGGCGACGATAGCAAAGCCCTGGTCAGAATGAAATCTGCCGCCCGCCATCACCTTCACATCTGTATGTTTTTTCATCCAGATGCGACATTATTCAGCAACTGTTGCAGGGTTTCACTGGTTTAGTGCAAAAAGGGGTTGCATCACCACGTGCCAGGTGTATAGTGCGCATCCACGGACGCGGGGTGGAGCAGC
>NZ_DGLH01000004.1:32817-57490 GCF_002387285.1 Pantoea sp. UBA4549
AAGGTCGTCGGTTCAAATCCGGCCTCCGCAACCAATTGTCTTAAGAAGAATACAATGTGAAACGTCGCTCAGTGCGACAGACGGACGCGGGGTGGAGCAGCCTGGTAGCTCGTCGGGCTCATAACCCGAAGGTCGTCGGTTCGAATCCGGCCCCCGCAACCACTTCTTCTGATGAAGAAACACAAAACACCTTAACGGGTGTTTTTTTGTTTCTGCCGCCGGAAAAAGCGGCATCGCTGCCGCCCTGTCCTCAACGCTTTGCCAGCACGCCGCCTTTGTCAAAATAGGCTTTGATACCGTGAAAAATCGCTTCCGCCACCTGATGCTGATAGCGTGCGGTTCGCAGCTTGCGCTCCTCCTCCACATTACTGATAAACGCCGTCTCAACCAGAATTGACGGAATATCAGGCGCTTTCAGCACGGCAAAACCCGCCTGATCAACCGTACGCTTATGCAGATGGTTGATGCGTCCCATGCGCGTCAGTACCTCTTTGCCAAACTTCAGGCTGTCGCTGATGGTCTGACGCTGCACCATGTCAAACATTGTGTGGTCGAGATAGCGATCGCCGCTCATGCTGACACCGCCAATCAGATCGGCTTCGTTCTGCGTCTGTGCCAGGAAACGGGCTGCTGCAGAGGTGGCGCCGCGGGTGGAGAGCGCAAAGACCGAAGAGCCACGCGCTGCCCGGCTGGTAAACGCATCGGCATGAATTGAAACAAACAGATCGGCACGCTGCTTACGCGCTTTTGCTACCCGCACGCGCAGCGGAATGAACACATCTTCATTCCGCGTCATGTAGGCTTTCATATTGTGCTCTTTATCAATCAGTGCCCGCAGATAGCGACCAATTTTCAGCACAATATCCTTTTCACGCGTTTTATATTTACCGTGTGCGCCGGGATCCTCGCCACCGTGACCGGGATCGATCATGATGATAATCGGGCGATCGCGCCCCGCCTTGCCCGGCAACGGCGCCTGCACGGGCTGATCGCGCTCCAGATCGCCTTTGTTGTAATCATTCAGCAGCGCCAGCAGCGGATCGTCGGCGTGCGATGCCTGGCTTGGATAGAGATCCACCACCAGCCGGTTTTTAATGCCGGCCACAGGCGCGAGGGTAAAGGTCTTTGGTGCAACGTGACGTTTCAGCTCCAGCACAATTCGCACCGTATGCGGATCAAACTGCCCGACCCGTGCCGTTTTGATAAAGGGATCGTCGGTGCGCACCAGTTTATTGATGCCTTTCAGCGTCGGATTGATATGCAGGTTTTTGATATCAATGACCAGACGTTCAGGGTTACTCAACGCAAACTGCTTGTAGTGCAGCGGGATATTCGACTCCAGCGTGACGCGGGAGTACGTTGATGAAGGCCAGATGCGTACTGCAACAATGTGCTGACTCGCTGCCAGCCCGGTACGCGTTACGCTAAGGAGCCATAGCGCACCCGCACCCTGTAATAATCGTCTTCGGGAAAAAGCCTGGGACATGCCACTCCAGCTACTGTGTTATGGATAAATCCGCGTCAACTGACGCTCAGAAAGCGAAAACTTTATCCAATCTGGCAACGCTTGTCTCGTCGGAAAAGCCAGATAATGCAGGCTGTTATCACCGGATGCATCTGAAAAATCGTAAAGTAACGTCAGGCGCAACGCTTGCAATACGGCGCAAAACAGAATAAAAATACAATAATTACGAATAACCATTCACAGAGGGTGCACCGTGAAGGAACGCAGTACCGAGCTGGTTCAGGGTTTTCGCCATACCGTTCCCTATATTAATGCCCATCGCGACAAGACGTTTGTCATCATGCTGGGCGGCGAAGCCATTGAGCATGAAAACTTCTCCAGCATCGTTAACGATATTGGCCTGCTGCATAGTCTGGGCATCCGTCTGGTGGTGGTCTATGGCGCACGTCCGCAGATTGACGCCAGTATGGCGCAGCAGCAGCTGGAGCCGGTGTATCACAAGCATACCCGCGTAACCGATGCGCAATCGCTGGAGCTGGTAAAGCAGGCGGCGGGTCGTCTGCAGCTTGATATCACCGCACGCCTGTCGATGAGCCTTAACAACACCCCGCTGCAGGGTGCGCATATTAATGTGGTCAGCGGTAACTTTATCATCGCCCAGCCGCTGGGCGTGGATGATGGCGTTGACTACTGCCACAGCGGACGCATTCGCCGTATTGATGAAGAGGCGATTCATCGTCAGCTGGATAATAACGCGATTGTGCTGCTGGGTCCGGTCGCAGTCTCTGTGACCGGCGAAAGCTTTAACCTCACCTCAGAAGAGGTCGCCACGCAGCTCGCTATCAAGCTCAAGGCAGAGAAGATGATTGGCTTCTGCTCCGAGCAGGGCGTGACCGATCGCGCCGGCACCATTATTTCAGAGCTGTTTCCTGGCGATGCGCAGGCGCGCATTGATGAGATAGAGAGCGACGGTGATTTCCTGTCCGGTACGGTGCGCTTTCTGCGCGGCGCGGTTAAAGCGTGCCGCAGCGGCGTGCGCCGCAGCCATCTGATCAGCTATCAGGAAGATGGCGCACTGCTGCAGGAACTCTTCTCACGTGACGGTATCGGTACGCAGATTGTTATGGAATCTGCTGAGCAGATCCGCCGCGCCAATATCAACGATATTGGGGGTATTCTGGAGCTGATTCGCCCACTGGAGCAGCAGGGTATTCTGGTACGGCGCTCGCGTGAACAGCTGGAAATGGAGATCGATAAGTTTACGATCATCCAGCGCGATAATATGACTATCGCCTGTGCCGCGCTCTACCCGTTCCCGGATGAGCAGATTGGCGAAATGGCGTGTGTGGCCGTGCATCCCGACTATCGCAGCTCATCGCGCGGCGAGCTGCTGCTGGATCGCGTGGCGCTACAGGCGCGGCAGATGGGGCTGAAAAAGCTGTTTGTGCTCACTACCCGCAGCATTCACTGGTTCCAGGAGCGGGGCTTTACGCCAGTAGATATCGAGTCGCTGCCAGAGAGCAAGCAGCAGATGTATAACTATCAGCGTCGCTCAAAAGTGCTGATGGCAGATTTAAAATAAGCCACGATATTCCAGGGCCGCATTAATGCGGCCCCTACAGCATCCCGCAGGGGCGCCATTTATGGCGCCCTTGTTACGCATCAAATTTCGGAACACGTTATCCCCCAGGGCCGCATTAATGCGGCCCCTACAGCATCCGGCAGAGGCGCCATTTATGGCGCCCTGGCCACATTATTCTATACCGGGGCTTTATGCGTCAGACGTCGCGCCAAGCCGTGACAGCAGGCCGCTGCGGCGCTGCGTGCGCAGCTGGACCGCGCGACGGAAGATGTTTTCATCGCTGTAGAGCGTCAGCTGTCTGCGGGCACGCGTAATCGCGGTATAAATCAACTCCCGCGTCAGCACCGGTAAAAACTGAGCCGGCATCACCAGTGCAGTGTGCTCAAACTCCGAACCCTGCGACTTATGTACCGTCATTGCCCAGGCGGTATCGTGCGCCGGCAGTCGGCTCGGCTGTACTGCTTTAATTGTGCCGTCCGGCAGCGGAAAGAAGACTTTCAGCACGCCCTCCTCGTCTGTCAGCGTAATACCGATATCGCCGTTGAACAGCCCCAGCGCGCTGTCATTGCGCGTGACCATGACCGGCCGTCCGGGATACCAGCGGCTGCCGCCTGCAGGACGACGGATCAGCTGCAGCTGCATCAGCTTCTGCTCGATGCGCTGGTTAAGTCCTTCCACGCCAAACGGCCCTTCGCGCAGTGCGCACAGCAGCTGATAGCGCCCGAAAGAGGCGAGGATATCAGCCGGGGCAGCCTCCTCAGCCACTTGCTGCAGAAAGTCCCGATAACCTGCAGCAATCTCATTCAGCATACGCTGATACGCCTCACCGCTGTTCAGTGGCGCACGTGCGATATCGCTGAAGTTGCCCTGAAAGGCGCGTTCCACCGCCTGTGCATCGCCGGCGTTAACCGCTGCCGCCAGCTGGCCGATGCCGGATCTGGCGTCAAAACGGTAACTTTTACGCAGCAGACAGATGGCATCGCGCACCGCTGGCGCGTCGGTTTCATTACTGCCGTCAATCTCACAGCCGGTCATCAGCGTCAGCTGTGTGGCCCGGACCGGACTGTAGCCCGCCTCTGCACAGCGGCAGATATCGCCCAGTACCGCACCCGCCTCTACAGAGGCGAGCTGGTCGCGGTCGCCGAGAAAAATGACCCGCGCCTGTGATGGCAGCGCAGCGATCAGACTGGCCATCATGCCGAGATCTACCATCGAGGCTTCATCCACCACCAGCACATCGAGATGCAGCGGATTACCGGCATGATAGCGCAGGCGCTGCGTTTCCGGCTGCGCGCCCAGCAGGCGATGCAGTGTGGTGGCCTCTTCCGGAAAGCGCTGACGCTCCTCATCGCTGACCGCCAGCTGCTGCAGCGCTTTCCCCAGTGATTCCGTCAGGCGGGCCGCCGCTTTGCCGGTTGGCGCGGCCAGCTGAATACGCAGCGCGCCGTCACTCAGCCGAATCAGGGCCGCCAGCAGTTTTGCCACGGTCGTGGTTTTGCCGGTGCCCGGCCCGCCGGAAATCACTGCGGTTTTCTGTGTCAATGCGACGGCAGCGGCAATCTTCTGCCAGTCATCCGGCGCGGTGCCAAACAGCGCATCCAGCACGCGGCGTACCTGTTCCGGTGCAAACGGCTGCGGCGCGGCCTGAGGGTGGAAAAAGCGCGCTACGTCACCCTCATGATGCCATAAGCGATGCAGATAGAGCCGCTCGTCGCTCAGCACAACAGGCGCGGCGCGATCGTGGGTGCTGACCGCATCCCAGCCCGCCAGCAGGCTGTGCCAGTCGTGCGGCTCGCCGGCGGCCTGCCAGATCGCCTGCGCCAGTTCGGGATGACGACCGCGAAACAGCTGCTCGCGGTTCAGATGGGCCAGCGGCAGACAGACATGCCCTTCTCCGGCTTCAGCGCTGAGACAGGCAGCAGCCAGCAAACGGGCGGGCTCATCACTGGTGGCTATCAGCTGAGCAAACTGCACATCCAGCGAGCGCAGCAGCCGCAGCTCTGTTGCCTGCTTTAATAGCGTAGTGATATCGCTCATGCATCCTCTCCCTGCCCGCGAAACAGGCTATCAAGTTGTGTCACAAATTCAGCGGCAGGACGGGTGTAAAAGACCCCGTTAGCAGGCGAGCTGCCATCCATACCGCGTAAAAACAGATAAAACACGCCGCCGACATGCTGCTCATAGTTGTAATCCGGCAGCCGGTGCTGCAAAAACCGGTGCAGCGCCAGCGTATAGAGCTGATACTGCAAATCGTAGCGATGGTCAATCATCGCCTGCGCCATGGCATCCGGGGTATAGGCTTCATGACTCTCCCCCAGCCAGTTAGATTTGTAATCCAGCAGGTAGTATTTGCCTTCGCGGCGAAACACCAGGTCGATAAAGCCCTTGAGCATGCCCTGCACCTGACTGAAGTTAAGCGCGGGTGCCTGCGCGGAGAGCGGATCATGCTGACGCATCAGCTGGTCCAGCGCCGGCGCGGTCAGCAGGCCGCTGATAGGCAGATAAAACTCCATCTCAATCAGGCGATCGCGTACGCCTACGTCAGCCAGCCGGATCTGCTGCGCATTAAGCGGCGTAGTGACTACCCGCTCAATCCAGCTGCTCAGCACCGGCTGCCAGTGCAGCGGATAGCCATTCTGCTGCAGATGCTGTTCCAGCAGTGCCGTTCCGGGCGGCTGGGTAAAATCGATCGACTCAAACAGCTCATGCAGAAACGTACCCGGCGCGGCACCGCGCGGAAATTGATGTGGCGTCAGCGCCATCTCTTCGGTCGCCGCCTGCGGCTCTTCACCTGCCGCTTCCAGATCGAAGTGAGGCACCACATCCAGCAGGCGATGTGCGCTGTGCTGCTGCAAACCTGAATAGCTGGTCACGCGCCAGGATTCAGTCAGCTGGCGCGATATTGCGCGTGCGCGAAGGTCGTCGCGTGCGCCGGCCTGTACCTGCCAGCGCGCCGCTTCAGCACGATCGGCCATCACGACGTCACAACCCTCGCCGCTCAGCGCCTCCAGCAGCGCCCCGAGCTGCTCTGCCGTCGCCGCTTCGCCGCGCTGCAGCAGATAACCCAGCGCACTTTTATGCAGATCGCTCTCGCCCTCTTTTTTACGCGCGCCGCGAAACAGCGGCGCCACCCCGATGCTGCAGTGATAGATCGACCGCGTGAGGGCGACATAAAGCAGCCGCAGATCTTCTGCCAGTCGCTCCTGCTCCGCCAGCGCCAGGCTCTGCTCATCGCTCTGCAAATCCAGCACCGCGCTGAAGTTTTCGCGATCGTGGTAAAGCGCAATATCGGCCTCACGAAACCCTGCTGCAAACGGCAGCCACACCAGCGGATACTGCAGCCCTTTCGATTTATGAATGGTGACGATCTGCACCAGATGGCGATCGCTCTCCAGTCGCAGCTGCTGACTGGCTGACTGGCTATCGGGCCGCGCTATCTGCTGAGCCAGGTAACGCACCAGCGCGTGCGGGCTATCAAGCTGCGCGGCCGCTTCCTGCAACAGCTCTCCCAGATGCAGCAAATCGGTCAGGCGACGCTCGCCATTGTCCGACGCCAGCATATTTTCTGCCAGCTGGCGCTCCAGCATAATTTCCCGCAGCATCGGCAGCACACCACGCTGATGCCAGAGACGCTGCCAGCGCGCAAAGGTATCCACCAGCGTATCCCAGCCGCGCGCGTCGTGATCGAGCGCATCCAGCTGAGCCGCATCGAGCGCAAACAGCGAGGTCGCCAGCGCGGTACGCAGCATACGCTCCTGCTCCGGCGCCAGAATGGCCCGCAGCAGCCAGAGCAGCTCGCGCGCTTCCGGCGTCGTGTAAACGCTGTCGCGGTTGGAGAGATAGACTGACGGGATAGCAAGCTGTGCCAGCGCTTCACGGATCTGATTCGCTTCGTTGCGGCTGCGCACCAGCACCGTGATATCCGATGCCTGTACGGGCCGCAGCGCCGCCCCTTTCCCCAGCATCGCCTCGCCCTGCAGCCCTGCCTGCAGCCAGCGGCTGATATCCATTGCACACTGCTTTGCCATCTGCTGCTGATATTCGCTGACGCTGGCGCCGCTGCCAGGCTGCAGCCAGAAGCGCAGTGCAGGCTGCTCCCGGCCCTCAGCCTGCAGCGACAGCGCCTGGTTAGGCGGTGCAAACTGCACCGGCAAAAACGGAATTTCAGCAAACAGAAAAGGGGCCGGTAAGCGGGCGAAGAGCTGATTAACGCTCTTCACCATCGCAGGTGACGAGCGCCAGTTGGTGTCCAGCGTATAGTGTGCCGCAATTTCATTTCGCGCCCGGATATAGGTAAAAATATCCGCCCCGCGGAAGGCATAGATCGCCTGTTTGGGATCGCCAATCAGCAGCAGCGCATGGTCAGGCTGATGCATGTAGAGCGTACGGAAAATCCGGTACTGCTGCGGATCGGTATCCTGAAACTCATCAATCAGCGCCACCGGATAGCGCTGCCGGATCAGCTGCGCCAGCTGTGCGCCCCCCGCCTGCTGCAGCGCATCGTCAAGGCGGCTCAGCAGATCGTCAAAGCCCAGCAGCGCCTGCAGCCGTTTCTGTTTATGCACTGCCTCGCGCACTTCGGTCAGCGCCCGCGCAATGACCACATCGCGCAGCGACAGCGGCTCGGCCAGAAAGGCATCAATTGCGCTGAACAGCGCGTGACGGGGTGCGTCGCCTTTTTTGGTTTTCTCTTCGAGGATGCGCTGCCCGAAGCGTGCCAGCTCGGCCGGCACCTGGTAATCACCGCTGTCGCTGTGAGCCCACTGGCTGACTTTACTGACCCAGGCGGGCAGATGTTTGCTGCTGTAGCTACGCTTATCCACCCCTGACTGCTCAACCAGCGTCAGCACGTCGTCGCCCAGCGATCGCCACTGCGCCTTGATCTCTGCGAGGCGCGCCATATTACGTGCGTGACGCGACGCGAGCGTCTCCTCTTTATCCGGCGGCAGCCGCAGCGATGGCGACTCCCCCTGCAGCCACGGGCGCAGGGTTGCCAGCAGCTGTTCCGGCCCCAGCCACTCGCTGACAATCACGCGCGCGATATCCAGCGTCAGCGGATAGCAGTGGCGTCGCCAGAAATCAGCCGTTGCCTGACGCAGCAGCGGATGCTCATCTTCAATCAGCTGCTGCTCAAACAGCATGCCGGACTCAAACGCATTAAGATTCAGCATGCGCTGGCAGAAGCCGTGGATAGTGAAAATAGCGGCTTCATCCATTTGTCTTTCCGCCGCCAGCAGCAGCGAGGCGGCCTCCGCCCGCTGCGGGATCGCCTGCAGCAGTGCGGTCAGCATCGGATCGCTGCTGACGCCGCGAATACAGGCGAGACGCAGCTCGTGGATATTGGCCCGGATACGGCCGCGCAGCTCAGCCGTGGCCGCCTCGGTGAAGGTCACCACCAGAATCTCTTCTACCGAAAGCGGGCGGCTGTAAGCGTTCTCTTCGCCCAGCCCAAGCAGCAGCCGCAGATAAAGCAGGCCAATCGTAAAGGTTTTACCGGTACCGGCAGAGGCCTCAATTAATCGCTCGCCGCGCAGCGGCAGCGTCAGCGGATTGAGGGATTCAGCACGCTGGCTCATGGCGTATCACTCTTAACCGGCAGCGACTGCTGCAGCTGTGCCAGCGCCGGCCAGGTCGTGAAGCCGGGTAGCGCTGCATAATCTGTCTTCGGCGTACGCTCCTGCGTACCGCTAATCTGGGAAATCATCGCCATTCCCTGCTGCCGGATCGCCTGCCGGAAGAAGGTGGCCAGGCGCACCGGCGTCAGCTGCTGCACCTGCGCAATCACTTTCTCACGCATGTCGAACGCATCATTCTGGCGGCTGAAGTCACGCTGGTAGCGGCTGGCTTCTTCTTCCAGCGTCTGAGGTCGCTGTTTCAGCTCATTGATCATCGCCTGCTGGTACTGCGCAAAAGTCTCTGGCTTCATGCTGCGCAGCCGCTGTTCTGCCTGCGGATAGAATGCCTGAAAGCGCTGCAGCAGGAAGGCGGGCTGCCGGCTGTTGCTCTGCAGCAGGAAACCGATGCCCCACTGACGACCTATCGGCATCTGATAAGTAAAGACGGCATAGCCGAGCTGCTCTTCTGTGCGCAGCTGGTTATAGAACCACGGCTGAATAATCTGGCTCAGCAGGGTGCTGGCGGCCATGCTCTGATATTCATCATACCCGGTGGGCACATAGAGTGCCGCCAGCGCCGAGTCGCTGCTGCTTCCTGCCTGCTGCAGATTCGCCTTAATGGCTTTATCCACCACGACATAGTCACTGCGCCATGGCGCCCGTTCGCTGCTCTGCAGCTGCGCTTTCAGCGTTGCGCCGAGCGTTTCTGTTTCTCTGGCTGAGAGATTACCCACCGCCAGCATCTCTGGCGTTGCCTGACGCAGCAGCGCGTCACGCCAGGCGATCACCTCCTGCAGCGTGATCTCCGGCAGCAACCGGCGTCGTTCATCGCGCTGGGTATAGGGCAGCTGTGACAGCATCTGCATCGGCTGGATCGCCTGTTCAAACGCTTTGCCTTTTTCAGCCGCATCCAGACGATCGCGATACCAGGATTTGGCCTGAGCGAGCTGCGATTCATCCGGACGGAAGCTGCTGTAACCGGCAACCAGCTCCTGCAGCAGCTGCGGCAAACGCTGGGTGAATCCGCTGGCGTTAAACACAATGCCATCATCTTCTCCCACCGAGAAACTGATCCCTCCCACCGACGCCTGTGAGTTAAGCTCATCCAGCGCCAGGCTGGAGAGATAATCATTCAGCCCGAACAGCACCTGCTGACGCGCGTCGCTGATAGCCGTCTTGTTGCGCAGCGCCAGCGTAATCGCCGCTTTCGGCTCGTCAGGATAGAACCGGCTCGGCATCCATAAAGTACGCATTGCCGCGTCATTACTGAGCACGATCGGATGCGTGTAGTTTTTCCCGTCGCGTGCAATCAGTGAAAAGTCAGTGGGAATATAGGGGTTGAGCGCGGGCAAAGAGAGCGCAATATGCGCTGCACGCTGCTGCCAGTCGCTGAACTGCGCCGCGCTGATTTTATCAACCTGGTACGGCGCATTCACAAAGTAGGCCTGCTGGTTGTGCGGCTCCTGCGGACTGATATACCAGATGCGGGCATTGTGTGGTGTCATCTCACTGAGGCGTGCCGCTACCGCCGCAGGATCGAAGCGATCGGCAAGGTAAGGGGCGTCAAGCGTGTGCGCGACCGGCACGCGCAGCATGGTGTCGGCCAGCCATTCAATGTAGTCCATGTCTCGGGTAATCGACGGGTAGCGGTAGTCAAGCGCCAGCACATGCGATACCTCATCAAAATAGCGTCTATCAATGCCGTTGCGGCGCAGCATATCGAGATAGCTGAAAATGGCGGCCACGACGTCATCGCGCTGCGCCAGCCCTTTATCCGTCAGCGATACGGAAATAGCAAAAACGCCGCTGCTGCGTTCGGTTACGGGATCGGCTCCTGCCGTCACGCCATCGGCCAGGCCCTGCTTCTGCAGCCAGTCATTCAGCGTGTTGGCACTGCGGTTACCCAGCAGATAGCCAATCAGCGTATCGGTTTTACTGCGGAAATCGGCGCTGTTGTTTGCGATACGAAACTCAATCTTCAGCTGTTTACGCGGCTGAGCCGGCACATAGTGAATGATAATGCCTTTCTGCGCATCGGTGACCACCGGTACATCTATCTCCGGCACGCTTGCCGGATGCGCCGCGACGCGCCCGAAGGTCGCGGCTGCCATCTCCGCCATCTCAGAGAGCGGTTTATTGCTGTAGATCACCGCTTTCATCAGGCTGGCAGAGTAATGGGTGCGGTAGAAGTCGCGCAGCGCCTGCTGCAGTTTGCTGCCCGGTTTATCACTCAGCGTCTCCAGATTACCGCCGGAAAAACGCGATCCCGGATGCTGCGGGTTCAGCGTCTCGGCACTTACCTGCGCCATACGCAGCCCGTCACGCGAGCGCGCCATCGTCAGCTCTGCGTTGACGGCATGACGTTCGCGATCGGCGTTGACCGGATCGAGCAGCGGCTCCGCAATCGCATCCGCAAGGCGATCCACCGCGGGCTGCAGCGCATCGTTCTCAACCTCAAGATAGAATGCAGTGCGGTAAGAGGCGGTGCTGGCGTTGTGGCTGCCGCCGTGCATTTTGAGAAATTCGGCGAGATTATCGGGCTGCGGGTAGCGCTTTGACCCCATCAGCACCATGTGCTCCAGATAGTGCGCCAGACCAGGCTGCTGGTCAGGATCGTCCAGCGAGCCAATCGGCAGCGTCAGCGCCGCCAGCGATTTAGGTGCCTCAGCGTCTGACACCAGCAGCACCGTCATGCCATTGCTCAGGGTAATTGCCTGATAGCTGCGCGGATCGCGATCGCTTTTGCGGATAATGTCATTAACCGGCTGCCAGCCCTGTCCGGTATCGGCAAAAACATTCAGCGCCAGCGTGCCCAACAGCAGCGCGCCGATACAGCGTGCGTAAATCCGCATGTAAACCCCTTAATCTTACTCTGCCCTGCGGCGGGTTTCCCGCGCAGGTTTATCAACTCAGTGTTCTGGTATAAGCGTGACGCTTAGCGGCTATTCATCATCCTGATGGGCGAGGCGTACCGGCAGATACCATTGCCGGGCCGCATTAATAATCGCCTGCAGCATCTCCTCATTCAGCGTGCGATTCAGGCGCTGGAGATAGGGATCGCTGCCCTCACCCTGCACCTGATAGCCGCCCTGCCACGCCTGCAGCAGCTTATTCAGCGCCTTTTTCTGCGTGGCTTCATCTTCCAGCAGCTGGCCGCTTTTGCGATCAAAGCTCGCCTCCAGCCAGGCGCCGCCGCTTTTGTTTAACAGTAGCAGCGGCTGCGCCAGTCCCTGCTCGCAGGCGGCGGCGTACTCTGCCAGCAGCGCCTGCGCGCGGCCGGCATCAACGGCATGAAAGCGCCAGCGGCTCTGTTTGCGGCCATACATCCGGCTTACGCCGCTGCCGCCCAGCGCACAGTAAACCAGATGCTCCAGCCACAGCTGCAGGCCGTCATTCATGTTCAGTACGCCTGGCCGCCAGCGCAGCAGACCATCAGCCTGCACCTGCGTCAGCCAGCCGGTCAGCCGCACGGCACCAAGCTGCAGATTCACTTCCTGACTCTCTGCCGGCAGACGCTCTCCGGCGACTTCTGCCGCAACCTCCTGCATCTCTTCGGTCTGACTCTGCCAGAAAAGTTCACCAAAAGCGCCATAAGGCAGGTTACCTGCGGCCCGGTGATGCGCATAGAGCTGCTGCGGATCCTCACCGTTTACCAGCACATTGAGCAGCTGTGCGTTTAGCTGATAGCGTTCCAGGCTATCGGGTGCAAAAGGCTCGCTGTCGGGCAGTTCGCTCTCTTCTGTCCAGAATGAGACGCCAAGACGCTGCTGAAACCAGGCGCGAACCGGATGACGCCAGAAGCGCAGCAGCTGCTCCAGCGTGACGACGTCCTGCGTTTTCACCGCCAGCGGCTGCACGAAATCGGGCTGTGCCACGCCGCGGCCGGTGGCTGCCGGCAGCCACTCGGCAGCGAAGCTCTGCCGGTGGCTATAAGGAGTAAAATTCTCTGCCGCAAAGGGCATGCGGCTGTGCAAAGTTTGTAAGTGCTCACGTACACGCTTTTCACTGACGTCAGGTTCGCACTGCTCATCACCCGGCAGGCAGAAACTCTGCCCCAGATAATCAAGCAGTTCTGTGACCAGCACCGAAGGATAGCGCTCGGTGTTATCCTGAATCGCCCGACCGATATAGCTGATGTAAAGCTGCTGCTGAGCGGAAATCAGGGCTTCAAGGAACAGATAGCGATCGTCATCGCGCCGGCTGCGGTCGCCTTTGCGCGTCTGCTGCTGCATCAGGTCAAACCCTACCGGAGCCAGCGTGCGCGGGTAGACACCATCATTCATTCCCAGCAGGCAGACGACTTTAAAGGGGATCGAGCGCATCGGCATCAGCGTACAGAAGTTTACCGGCCCTGCCAGAAAACGCTGACTGATGCGCTGCTGATCGAGGCGTGAACGCAGCTCATCGCGCAGCAGCGTCACCGGCACCGGCTGCTGGTAAGCAGAACCCACGCCCTGCTCAATAATCTCTTTCCACTGCGTCTCTACCAGCAGCAGCGCTGCCTCGCTTTCAGCATCACCGCTGAAAAAACTGTCAATCAGCTCACGGCACAGCGGCAGCCACTCAGCCAGCGTGCGCTCGCCGGCCAGCCGGCTGCGCCAGGTATCAAGCCGCGTCAGCAGCTCGGCCAGATGCCCTGCCAGCTCTGCGATCAGGCCGCTTGACTCGTCGTAAGGCAGGATCCCCTGCCAGTCACCGTTGCGGCTCTCTAGCGCATACCCCAGTAACATACGCTGCAGGCCAAAGCGCCAGGTGTGCTGGCCGGTAACCGGCAGCGACAGCGCTTCAATACTGGCATCGTCCAGTCCCCAGCGAATGCCGGACTCCATGACCCAGCGGCGCAGCAGACGCAACCCGCTCTCATCCACGGAAAAGCGCTGCGCCAGCGCCGGCACTTCCAGCAGCGCGAGGATCTCTTCTGAGGCGAAGCGGCTTTCCGGCAGCGTCAGCAGGCTTAGCAGCGCCAGAATGGCCGGATGTGCCTGACTGGCGCGGCGGTCCGAAATCGCAAACGGCAGATAGCGGTCCGGTGGTGCGCTGGCAAACGCCGCCTGAATAAAGGGCGCATAGCTGTCAATGTCTGCCACCATGACGATGATATCGCGTGGCTTAAGCTCAGGATCGGCCTCCATCATTGCCAGCAGATGATCCTGCAGCACCTCGACTTCACGCTGTGCGCTGTGGCAGATCTGCAGCGTGATGGAGCGATCGGCCGGATCGAGACGGCGCTTCTCTGCGCTGTTCATCAGTTCTCCGGCACTCAGACCAATCACCGCGCGATCGTCAAGATTCAGTAAGTCAGCCTGCAGGCTGTGCAGCAGCGTGTCATCAGGCAGATCGACAAACGCATCAATGTCGTTGGCCGCTGACTCCATCTGGCTGAGCAAAAACAGGTTGTCGCGTCCCAGCTTTCCCCACGAGGCAAGCAGCGGGTTTGTCAGCTGCTGCTCACCGCTGCTGTTAAACAGCGTGGAGGCGGCTTCAGGTTCGCGAAACAGGGGCAGCGTCTCTTCTGAATGCAGGCGGCGCCGCTGACGGCTCTGCAGCTTTGCCAGAAATGCGTAATCCTGAATATCTCCCCAGTAGTGGCGGCAGGGATTAGTAAAGAGCAGATGAATATCGATATGGCGGCCCAGCGCTTCAAGCGCCTGCAGGTAGACGGGCGGCAGCGCAGAAATACCGCAGATAAACACACGCGGCGGCAGACCAGGCGGCGTGCTTTCAGCCCGTTCCAGCGTTTCAATAAAGCGGGCGTACAGATTGGCACGGTGCCACATCGGCTGACCGAGGCTTTCCGTAAAGCTGACCAGATCGCGCCAGAGCGCCGCCTGCCACTGCTGAGCGTCACCCAGTCCCTCAATCAGTGCACCACGCTCCCAGCTGTTGAGCCAGTCAGCACGATAGACCAGATACTGGTCAAAGAGGTCGGCGACGCGGGTGCTGAGCTGGTAGAGCTTACGCTTGTCGTCATCATCCTGCAGATAGAGCCGCAGCGACTGAAACGTTTCCTGCTCCAGCAGCACCGGCAGGCGCTGCATCAGCTTCCAGCTCATGTTGGCTTTGGTAAAGGCGCTCTCCTCCGGGATCCCCGGCAGCACTTTGACAAACATGCTCCAGATAAAGGTGGCAGGCAGTGGAAAATCGATATTTGCGGCAATGCCAAAACTGTTTGCCAGCTCCATCTGCAGCCACTGTGCCATTCCCGGGCTCTGCACCAGCACCTGTTCAGCCGCAAACGGATCGGCGAGAGGCTGGTTTTCAATCAGAATGCCTGCCAGATTTTTCAACAGATCGAGCTGATTGGAGTGGTAAACCCGGAACATAATTCTCCTTTAACAAAGCAGTACAATACAGCCTGGTCACTCTACCCTTAAACGGTGGAGATGCCTATTAATCTGCTCATCTTCGTGACATTTCAGCCGTGACAGCACGGCCGTGCGCTGATGCGGTCCGGTTACGGTCACCCGTTCCAGCGTGCAGCTGCCTGGCAGGATCTGCTGCTGGCGCTGCGTGTGCCAGCCCGCTGTGTCATAGCCCAGCAGTGCCTGCTGCGCGACCTGCCACGCCTGACGCTGCTGCCACTGCTGGCTAAACCCCAGCGTCAGCGCGCGCTGATAGTGCAGCAGCGTCGTGATGCTCAGTGCCAGCAGCAGCATGCCTACCAGCGCCTCTGCCAGACTAAATCCCTGCTGCAATCGCCTCTCCCGGACACGCTTCCGGTGCGTCCAGCGGGCAGAAGTCGATCCAGCCGTGCGGCAGTGCCAGCACGCGCATGCCACTGAGCTCAACCCAGTGGTAGAGCCAGAGTGCGCTGTCTGCCTGACGCGCTGATAACAAACCATGCCCCTCCTCCCTGCGCAGCAGACAGCTCTGCCACTGCGCGGTTATCCACTGCTGGCACTGCCAGCCATCAGCGGGTGACCACTGCTGCTGCATTCCCCAGCGCAGCGCCGCCTGCGCCTGGCTGTGGTGCTGAAAGTAGTGCTGTGTATCGGCCACCAGTACTATGCTGCGGCTCAATTGCTGGCGGGTGGCATGCAGCGTTACGCCTCCCAGCAGCAGCAGTATCATGACCATGCCGAGCGTACTGTTACCCTGCTGTTTCACAGATTGAGGCCTTCAATAATGCGCACCAGCGTGACCTGCTGCTGACCTGCGCGCGCCGCCAGCTCCAGCCGCAGCTTCCGCTGCTGGCGGCTGACGTGAAAGTGCTCAAGCCGCATAAACGCGGGGTCGGTGATGCGCTCCCAGCCGCTGCCGTGACACGCCTCAACGCCACGCTGCATCTCCAGCTGGCCGTTGCGCAGACGATAGCCGTAGTAATCACTGTCGCTGTGTCCCGCGCCCTCCCAGCGACCGTTGCTGTTCTCATCCCAGCGCAACAGCACACAGCTGCCGCTGTTTGCCAGCGTCAGTGGCGCCCCGCGGCACGTTCCCCGGCAGTAGCCCGCCCGGCGCAGCGCTTTTTCCAGCGTGCCGGCTATCTGCTCCAGCTCCTGCTGCAGCTGTACCCGCTGCTGCAGCCGCAGATTCTGTTCCAGCAGCAGCGGCAGAAAACGTCCCAGGCTGAGCATCAGCATGGCGCTTATCGCCAGCGCAATCAGCGTTTCCAGCAGGGTGAAGCCGGCCTGAGCTATTCGCACGCCGCTGCCTCCGGCTGGCAGAGACGAATACGCGCGCGGGCGGAGATGATCACGCGCCAGCGCCCGGCAGCGCTGGCCATTTCCACGCTACCGGCGCGCGCCACATCCCTGCGCCCGTAAAAACCGGGCTCGCCCGTCAGTGCGCTAAGGTGTATGCCCGCATGCGGTGGCGTAAACCACCAGCGCGAGGGAGTATTACAGCCTGCAACGGGTACCGGCCCGGTACCAAGGCAGCCCCCCTGACCCGGCTGCAGCCAGAGCTTTAGCTCACGGTTATGCCAGCCCGCGTGCGCACGCAGGTGCAGCAGAAATGCCTGCAGCTGCAGCACGCTTTCGCGCAGTTGCTGCTGCTGCTGCCAGCGCTGGAATCCAGTTATGGCCCCGCCTCCCAGTACGCCTGTAATGATCATGACGATCAGCAGTTCCGGCAGGGTAAATCCGCAATGAGTATCTCTGTTCATGGCGTCACTCTGCCGTCAGCGCAGCAGCGGCACAAGCGCTATGGTTGTGCCATCAGGCGTGGCTCACAGGCACCATTCCGCCGGTGCAGAGATAACCATTTTTTTGTGCGACAGCGCCAGAAATGCATGCTGTCCAGGCAAAAAAAAGCCCTGCACAGTGGCAGGGCTCAGGCGCGCTCAGCGGCAGATCAGACGGCAACAGGCGCCTTGATCGCCGGATGGGGATCGTAGCCCTCTACTTCAAAATCCTCAAAGGTATAGTCGAAAATTGAGGCCGGTTTGCGCTTAATCACCAGCTTCGGCAGCGGGCGCGGTTCGCGGGTCAGCTGCAGACGAGCCTGCTCCAGATGATTGCTGTAAAGGTGGGTATCGCCACCGGTCCAGACAAAATCACCCACTTCCAGATCGCACTGCTGCGCGACCATATGCACCAGCAGCGCATAGCTGGCGATATTAAATGGCAGGCCGAGGAAGATATCGCATGAACGCTGATAGAGCTGGCAGGAGAGTTTGCCGTTCGCGACGTAGAACTGGAAAAAGGCGTGGCAGGGTGCCAGCGCCATCTGATCCAGCTCACCCACGTTCCAGGCCGAGACGATAATACGGCGTGAGTCCGGATCGCGTTTCAGCTGCTCAATGACCCGGCTTATCTGATCGATCTCTGCGCCAGAGGCACTGCCCCAGCTGCGCCACTGCTTGCCGTAGACCGGACCTAAATCCCCGTTTTCATCTGCCCACTCATCCCAGATAGTGACCTTGTTCTCTTTCAGATACTGAATGTTGGTCTCACCTTTCAGAAACCACAGCAGCTCGTGAATGATAGAGCGCAGGTGCACTTTTTTGGTGGTGACCAGAGGAAAGCCTTCCTGCAGATTGAAACGCATCTGGTGGCCAAAAATGGAAAGCGTGCCGGTACCGGTACGGTCCGCTTTTTCTGCACCTTCATTCAGCACATGCTGCATCAGTTCCAGATACTGTTTCATTTTACCTCTCGGGTTTGTTGCTGCGGACGACGACGATACGCCCAGACCATCATGATAATACCCGCCAGAATCATCGGCACAGAGAGAATCTGTCCCATGCTGATGCCGCCTTCAAACAGCCCCAGCTGCGCATCCGGCTGGCGGAAAAACTCGACAATAATGCGAAACGCGCCGTAACCAATCAGGAACAGGCCGGAGACGCTGCCCATAGGACGCGGTTTGCGGATAAACAGGTTAAGAATTATAAACAGCACCACGCCTTCCAGGCACAGCTCATAGAGCTGGGAGGCGTGACGGGGCAGCACGCCATAGGTGTTCAGCAGCTGCTGATACTGCGGGTTATTGACCGCCAGCGCGAGATCTTCGCTGCGCGATCCCGGAAACAGCATGGCAAACTTAAAATCAGGCGCCACGCGGCCCCACAGCTCACCGTTGATAAAGTTACCGAGACGACCCGCGCCAAGCCCAAACGGGATCAGCGGCGCAATGAAGTCAGACACCTGGAAGAACGTACGCTTCGTGCGACGGGCAAATATCAGCATGACCACAATCACGCCAATCAGGCCGCCGTGGAAGGACATGCCGCCATCCCAGACTTTAAACAGATAGAGCGGGTTTTCCAGAAACAGCGGCAGATTATAAAACAGCACATAGCCGATACGGCCACCCAGAAAGACGCCGAGGAATCCGGCATAAAGCAGGTTTTCCACTTCGTCTTTCGTCCAGCCGCTACCGGGCTTATTGGCGCGGCGCACCGCAAGCCACATGGCAAAAACAAAGCCCACCAGATACATCAGGCCGTACCAGTGAAGCGAAATCGGTCCGATAGAGAAGATCACCGGATCGAATTGGGGAAATGAAATGTAGCCGTTATTCATTATTCACCATCGATTTTTCTGCCCAACACGGGCGTGGCTAAAGGGCCAGACAATAAAAGGCTGCGCATCATAGCACAGCCGCTTTTCACAATTTCCGCAGAAATGTAAACCGTTAACGACCGCCGCGAATCAGTCCACCCAGGCCGCGACGCTCCATAAATGCTGCAACCAGATGACGCACTTCCGAAGCGGTATGCGCCGCAATGCCCTGCTGACTTAGCTTCTGTACTTCCTCCCGATCCAGATGCCGCAACAGGTACTTCACCCGCGGAATATTTTTGCCGTTCATGCTGAGATGATGATAGCCAAGCCCGACCAGCAGCGCGACACACATGGGATCGCCCGCCATTTCACCACACAGGCAGAGCTCAAGTTTGGCTTCCCGGGCTTCACGCGCAATGGTATGCAGCGCGCGCAGCATCGCAGGATGCAGTGGATCGTAGAGGTTTGCGACCCGGGTGTTATTGCGATCCACCGCCAGCAGATACTGCGTCAGATCGTTGGTGCCGACCGAGATAAAATCAACGCGGCTGGCCAGATGCGGGATCATAAACAGCATTGAGGGCACTTCGATCATAACGCCGATACGCGGCCGGGGAATGGGATAGCCCAGTACCTCCTCCACTTCACGTCCGGCGCGATCAATCAGCCGGCGCGCGTCATCGATCTCATCAATATGGCTGATCATCGGCAGCAGAATATTGAGGTTCCCGGAGGCGACGTTGGCGCGCAGCATGGCCCGTACCTGGACCAGAAAGATCTCCGGCTGATCGAGCGTCAGGCGAATACCGCGCCAGCCCAGACAGGGGTTCTCTTCGCTGATCGGCATGTAGGGCAGCTGTTTGTCCGCGCCCACGTCCAGCGTGCGCAGCGTGACCGGCTTATTGTAAAACAGCTGCAGCATGCCCTGGTACTGCGCCACCTGCTCCTCTTCTGACGGGAAGCCGCTTTGCAGCATAAACGGGATCTCTGTGCGATAGAGACCGATGCCATCCACCCAGCTGTCCAGCGCCTGCTCATGCTCCGGGCTAAGGCCGGCGTTGAGCATGACCTCTACCCGCTCACCACTTTTTAGCTCCCCGGGCTGATCAACCACACCTTCAGCCATTTTGCTCAGCGCATTCTCTTCGCTGATCAAACGCTGATACTCCTGTACCAGCACCGGCTCAGGATCGATCAGGACTTCCCCGCGATAGCCATCCACGATCAGCTGCCGCTTGTTGAGCTGCACTGGCAGGATATCGGCACCCATCACGGTCGGGATCCCCATCGCCCGCGTCAGGATCGCCGCATGTGAGTTGGCGGCACCGTCGCGCACGACCACGCCTGCCAGCCGCTCATGCGGCAGCTCGGCCAGCGTGGTGGCCGTAAGCTCATCAGCCACCAGCACAAAACGTTCCGGCCAGGCGTTGGTCCCCACCAGCGTGTCATCAAGGTGGAACAGCAGTCGCTGCCCCAGTACCCGCAGATCGCCGGCCCGTTCGCGCAGGTAGTGATCCTGCAGACTGGCAAACTGCGCAGCAAACTTTTCGATCACGGTTTTCACCGCCCACTCGGCCACCGATCCGCGTTCGATCTCCGCAAACAGATCTTTCTTCAGCCGCGCATCGGTCAGCAGATGCGAGTAAAGATCGAAGATGGCCGCGCTCTCTTTCTGCACACCTGCCGCAAAGCGTTTACTGAAACGGCGGAATTCATTGCCCGCTTCACCCATCGCCACCACCAGTCGCTCGCGCTCCCGCTGTGGATCCAGGGTTGATGCGGCAGAGACCTGGTCCAGCAGCGGCTGTGTTTCATCCACCCAGCCGGTTGCCACCGCAACGCCCGGAGAGGCGGCAATGGCTTTAACACGGGTTTGCCGGAACTGGCCAAATAGCTGGCCGAGCTGTGACTGGGAGAGCAGTCCCGCCATTTGCGTGGCGAGCGTCACCAGAAATGACTCTTCACTCTCATCAAACTGACGGTGTTCGCGCTGCTGTACCACCAGCACGCCCAGTAGCTGACGACGGCTGATGATGGGTACGCCAAGGAAAGAGCGATAACGCTCTTCTTTTACGGCAGGAATATATTTGAAACTGGGGTGACTCTGCGCATCGGCCAGGTTAATGGGTTCAGCAAGCCGGCCAACCAGGCCGACAATACCTTCATCAAACGCCAGCGCAATGGTACGGCCGCGCGGCTTTTTCAGACCGCGGGTCGCCATCAGGTAGTAGCAGTGTCGATCGTGATCCGCGAGGTAAACCGAGCAGACCTCGGTCTCCATCGCCAGGCAGATTTCGTTAACCAGAATGTCGAGTGCTTCATTCAGACGCGGTGCACCCGCCACTTTTTCTACTATTTCTCGCAACTGAGTGAGCATAAGGGGCGTGGCCTATCCTCTTTTACGACGGTGGGCAACAGGGTTATTGCGCTGCCCCACACTCTCCTGCATCGACATTACCACGCCAGCAAACTCTTTCATGACGCGCCGGTAAACATCGCGCTTGAAGGAGACCACCTGACGTACCGGATACCAGAAGCTCACCCAGCGCCAGCCATCAAACTCGGGTGTGCTGCTGTGTTGCACATTGATATCCGCGTCATTACACATCAACTGCAGAAGAAACCACTTCTGTTTCTGGCCGATACAGACCGGCTTTGTATCCCAACGCACCAAACGTTTAGGCAACTTGTAACGTAACCAGTTACGGGTTGAAGCAAGTATTCGAACATCTTTGCGGTGTAAACCCACTTCTTCGAACAGTTCGCGATACATCGCCTGCTCTGCGGTTTCACCCGGATTGATGCCTCCCTGAGGAAACTGCCAGGAGTGCTGTCCAAAGCGCCTGGCCCATAACACTTGCCCCTGCCTGTTGCAGATTACGATACCAACATTCGGGCGGTAGCCATCATCATCGATCACTGGACTACCTCAAAGCTTAATTTGAATGGTCTGATTGTTTCACACTCCTTACAGGCGGTAAACCACTGGATAAGCCGGACCTTCGCAGAATAAAAAAGAGTTAACCCACAGAGATGAGTTAACTTATAAACAGTTAACCGGCGCCGCACGCGATCTTATGCACTTTTTCTGTGGATAGCTTTGTGCAGAACGCGGTAATTAGCTGCAGACAGTTTGCTGCCAGAGCAAAGCAGAAGATTCTTATCTTCAGATAAAGATATTTACTATCAGTGTATTAACAGGAAAATCGCTGTCTGGATCGCGGTTTTTTTTCTGTACCTGCAAGGTGCAGAGAGCCATGTGGTTAATAATTAACCACCGTTGTTTTTATCCACAAGTAACGCCCTAAACCTGGTCAGATGCTGTAAAAAAATCGCGCATTGCGCTCTGCCATGCCCTGTAAATACAAACAGGCATGGGTTCAGAGCGGGCTTATCCCACTTATCTGTGGATAACTTACACTGATATCCTGTTTATTGTGGCAGACAAATCGGGATAAAATGCCCGTGAGAACACCACGCTTTATAGCAGTCAGAAAAAAAACGGTGTGAATCATGCTATTATGATGCCCGTTCAGAAAGAGGCTGTGTGGACAACCTGCCTGACCGCAAATTGATTAATTTTTAACCAGCCCAGATTCCATTATGACATCTCATGCCGCTTTACCTGCTAGCCCAATGACTGAAGAAGAGCTGCTGCAGCGTGCGTATCAGCTGGCCGGACAGCGGCTGGACACGCTGGCGGCCCGGCTTAACCTGCCTGTACCTGATAATCTCAAACGCGATAAAGGCTGGGTCGGTATGTTGCTGGAGCTGCATCTGGGTGCCAGCGCTGGCAGCAAAGCGGAGCAGGATTTTGCGCATTTAGGCATTGAGCTTAAAACCATTCCGATTGATGCTCAGGGTAAACCGCTGGAGACCACCTTCGTCTGTGTGGCGCCGTTAACCGGTAACAGCGGCGTCACCTGGGCGTCGAGTCATGTGCGCCATAAGCTGGCGCGGGTGTTGTGGATCCCGGTTGAGGGCGAGCGCACTATCCCGCTGGCTGAGCGTCGGGTGGGGACGCCCCTGCTCTGGCAGCCTGACGCTGAAGAAGAGCAACAGCTGCGCGCCGACTGGGAAGAGCTGATGGATATGATTGTGCTGGGGCAGGTCGAGCGTATTACCGCCCGTCACGGGGCCTGGCTGCAAATTCGTCCTAAAGCCGCGAATAACCGGGCGCTGACGGAAGCGGTAGGTGAACAGGGTGAACGCATCATGACGCTGCCGCGCGGTTTTTATCTCAAAAAGCGCTTTACGGGTGCGCTGCTGGCGCGCCATTTTTTACTGTAATACGCGACACAGATTTTATACTGCACGTTTCCCGATATCGGGTTTTGCCCTCATCCTCCCGTGGCGCCAGCGTCTTCTGATGCTGCGCAACCAGCAGGAAACGCGCCTGCTTGTCAAGCTAATGTACGTTGCCCCCCGCTTTTTTAAGAATCATGCGATTACTTCGTCACGTAAAAGCATTTATTACTACACTTTTGCAGTTAAGGCAGCTTAGGGAGCGGATAATGAAAGGGTTAGCGGGTGTAGCAGGTTTGCTGCTGGCAGCGGCAGTGCTGAGCGGGTGCAGCAGCGACTACGTGATGGCAACAAAAGATGGCCAGATGATCATGACTGAGGGCAAACCCTCTATTGATAAGGAGACCGGCTTGGTTGAGTATACCGACCGGCAGGGCCACGTTATGCAGATCAACGGCGACGAAGTGTCCACCATTATTGAACGTTAAGTGCCAGATTGAACGGCCTGCATGGTGTTTTCCTCTGTGCAGGCGATTTCCCGGAGTTTCCCCCCTTCCTTCCCGTGTGCCAGACAGGCTATAGTCCAAAAGGACAGAACATTCCGTTTCATAATGAAAAAAGGAAGCCGGCAATGCATTATCACCGTATCCCCCACAGTACGCTGGAAGTCAGTCAACTGGGGTTAGGCACGATGACGTTTGGTGAGCAAAATAGCGAAGCCGACGCCCACGAACAACTCGATTACGCTGTCAGCCAGGGCATCAATCTGATCGATACCGCAGAGATGTACCCGGTGCCGCCGCGTCCTGAAACCCAGGGATTAACAGAACAGTACATTGGCAGCTGGCTGAAAAAGCGCGGCAGCCGCGATAAAGTGATCCTCGCCAGCAAAGTCGCCGGTCCGGTTCGCGGCAGCGACGCGCTGATCCGTCCGCATCAGGCGCTCGATCGCAAAAATATCCGCGAGGCGCTGGATGCCAGCCTGAAGCGTCTGAACACCGACTACCTCGATCTTTATCAGCTGCACTGGCCGCAGCGCCAGACTAACTATTTTGGCAAGCTGGGCTACGAGTACAGCGAAAGTACCGCGACCGTAACGCTGCTGGAGACGCTGGAGGCGCTGACCGAACAGGTGCGTGCCGGTAAAATCCGCTACATTGGCGTCTCTAATGAGACCGCCTGGGGTGTAATGCGCTATCTGCAGCTGGCTGAAAAACATGAGCTGCCGCGCATTGTGACGATTCAGAACCCTTACAGTCTGCTGAACCGCAGCTTTGAGGTGGGGCTGGCTGAGATCAGTCAGCATGAAGGCGTGGAGCTGCTGGCTTATTCAAGCCTCGCATTTGGCACCCTGAGCGGCAAGTATCTGAACGGCGCGAAACCCGCTGGCGCACGCAACACGCTATTCAGCCGCTTTACCCGCTACAGCAGTGAGCAGTCACAACAGGCGATTGCCGCCTATGTCGATCTGGCAAAGCAGCATAATCTGGATCCGTCGCAAATGGCCCTCGCCTATGTACGCCAGCAGCCATTTGTTGCCAGCACCCTGCTGGGCGCGACCACGATGGAGCAGCTGAAAACGAATGTGGAGAGTTTCAATCTGACGCTGAACGCCGATGTGCTGGAAGCGCTGGAGACCATCCACCGGCAGTATACCTATCCCGCACCGTAATTTTTCAGGGTCGTATGAATGCGGCGGGAATTAGCGTAAGGGCGTCATGAATGACGCCCTTTTTAGTTGCGGCGAAATCGTATAAACGCGGCGGCGTCGCATACATACGCCAGGGTCGCATACATACGCCAGGGCCGCATGAATGCG
>NZ_DGLH01000004.1:57663-67207 GCF_002387285.1 Pantoea sp. UBA4549
TCATTAATGACGCCCTTTGAACGCACCAGGGTCGCATGAATGCGCCCCCTACGGGGATACGGGACGTGCTTTCCACCACAGCAGCGCGATGGCGGCGGCAAATACTGCGCCAAAGCCTGTGCCGGTGGCAACGGCCGGCGCTCCGAGCTTAATGGCCAGCGTATAGAGCCCCAGCATCAGCAGCATGGCGCTGTTTTCACCGAGATTCTGTACGGCAATCGCATTACCCGATCCCACGCTCGCTTTACCGCGCTCCTGCAGCAGTGCGTTAAGGGGTACCACAAAAAAGCCGCCCAGCGCGCCAATCACCATCAGCAGGAGCCAGGCGTTCAGCAGCGTGGTTTGCAGCGAAAACAGTACGACCATCACCCCTATCAGCACGCCGGCCGGCATGCAGCGCCGCACCGTCTGCAGCGTCACCAGCTTAGCCGCCGCCGCCGCGCCCAGTACAATCCCTATCGCTACCATGGCATTGAGCATGGTAGGCGTTTTGTTGTCGGTAATACCCAGCGCCACCGGCACCCAGAGCACCAGCAGAAAACGCAGCGTGACTCCCGCTCCCCAGAACAGGCTGGTCCCCAGCAGGGAAAAACGCGTCTCACCGTTATGCCACAGCTGACGTGCTGCACTGCTGAAGCTGCGCAGCATCCTGAGCGCATGCCAGCTCTGACCCGGACGCGCCGCGCTGAGACGGGGAATAAAGAGATTAGCGATAACGGCCAGCGCGTAGGTCAGTGCACAGGCGGCCAGCGCCATCAGAAGATGCCAGTCCGCCAGTACCCCGCCCGCAACCGAACCGAGCAGAATGGCCGCGATGGTGGATGCCTCCATCAGCCCGTTGGCTTTGACCAGACGTTCACCGCTGGTGATTTCCGTCAGAATGCCATACTTCGCCGGCGAGTAAGCGGCCGCACCGATGCCTACCAGCGTATAGCCGAGAAACGGATTAAAGCCGAAACAGATGGTCAGCGCACCCAGCAGCTTCAGGCTATTCGCCAGCATCATCACCCGTCCTTTGGCGAAGCTGTCGGCCATCTGCCCGACAAACGGCGCCAGCAGAATATAGGTGGCGACAAACAGCATCTGCAGGATCGGCTGGCTCCAGTCGGGGTAGAACTGATCCTTCAGCACCGCCAGCGTGGCAAACAGCAGCGCGTTATCCCCAAAAGCGGAAAAAAACTGCGCCACGATCACGGCAATCATACCGCGCGACAGCAGCGGAGCACGGGCCTCCTCATGCTGGCTCATGCTCTCTCCTCTTCTGCCAGCTGCTTCAGGCTGACGTAGTCTGGCTTGCCGCTGCCCAGCAGCGGCAGCTGTTTCATGACGCGGATATCGCGCGGTACCGCCAGCTCTGGCGCACCTGTTTCACGCGCCGCCTGGAGCAGCTGCTCGCGCGTCAGCTCACTGTCGGTGGTAAACAGCACCAGCGCTTCGCCACGATTACCGTCCGGCCGCAGCGAGGCGGCATGCTGTTTTTCGCCGGAGGCTTTCAGCGCGATCTGTTCAACGCTCTCCAGCGACACCATCTCACCCGCTATCTTGGCAAAGCGCTTCGCCCGGCCCTGAATCTGACAAAAGCCGCCTTCATCGAAGCTGACAATATCCCCGGTATCATACCAGCCCGCCTCCATCACACCTTCGCCATTGTCCGCCACGGGCGGCTCCAGCACGCCGGGCGCGTCAACGCGCAGATAGCCATTCATGATATTCGGGCCACGCAGCTGCAGCCGGCCCCCCTGCTCAATGCCCGGCACTGAAATCAGACGGGAATCCATGCCGGGCAGCAGACGGCCAACGGTATGCGTGCGGGCAGCCATCGGCACGTTGATCGCCACAACCGGTGCGCACTCGGTGACGCCATAGCCCTCCAGTATACGGATGCCATATTTCTCCATATAGAGCTGGCGCGTGCCTTCCTGCAGCTTCTCCGCACCGGCGACCACGTAGCGCAAACGGGCAAAATCATAGGGGCTGGCGAAACGCGCGTAGTTACCCAGAAACGTTGACGTACCGAACAGCACGGTGCAGTTGCGGTCATAAACCAGCTCCGGCACGATGCGATAGTGCAGCGGACTGGGATAGAGGAAAACCTGCGCCCCGGTCAGCAGCGGTGTAAACAGGCCCACCGTCAGACCAAAGGCGTGAAACAGCGGCAGTGCTGACATAAAGCGATCGCGCGGCGTAAAGTCGGCCACGGTGCGGATCTGCTCTACGTTAGCCAGCAGGCTTTTATGGGAATGCACCACCCCTTTGGGATAGCCTTCCGATCCAGAGGTAAACAGCACCATCGCCGCCTCTTCCGGCTGCTGCGCCAGCTGTGCACGGCGCGGCAGCAGCAGATGGCCGAGGATCCACAGTTTATCCTGCAGCGTTACCGTCTCTTTCAGATCTTCGAGGTAGATCCATTCAACTTCAGTCAGCCCCTGCGGCAGATGCCACAGATTGCCTTTTTCCAGAAACTGGCGTGAGGTAAACACGGTTTTTACCTGCGAGGCGGTCAGCGCGGCACGCATGCCGCTGACGCCAGCCGTATAGTTAAGCATGGCCGGCACGCGCCCGCGCATTGATGCACCGAGGATCGCCGCAGCGGTCACGGTGGCATTAGGCAGCAGCAGGCCGATATACTCCCCCTGCCGGCTGTAGCGCTCAAGAATACGTCCGACCCCAAGCGCCTTTTTCAGCAGCCCGGTATAGCTGTCTGGCTGGAAATTCACATCTTCAATACAGGCTTTGGTCAGTCCGTAGCGGGTACGCGCGTTGAGAAACGCTTCATACAGCGTTTCACGCGGGCGCACCGCCATGCGCGCTTCCATCATAATATGGTGCAGGTGTTCGCCTGCCAGCACGCGCCGATCGCGGGCGCGTTTCGCTTCCGGCATCGGAATATGGGTCGCCGGCAGCACGCTCAGCGTAATTCGGGGAAACAGGCGGCGCTTAAAAACCCCGCCAAGACGACCAAACGGCGTGTATTCCGCCCCTTCAATGCGCATCGGCACGACCGTTGCGCCCGATTTAGCTGCCACAAAGCCGGCACCGCTGTAGATCTTCATCAGCGACCCGGTCACGGTGATGCGACCTTCCGGAAAAATCACGACCGGGCGGCCGGTGTTGATCATGCGGACCAGGTGTTTAACCGACATCGGCTTAGCAGGATCAAGCGGAACAAAATCGATAATGGGTGTCAGCAGGCGCATATACCAGCGGGTGCTGATCGCAGAATAGACAGCAAATACCGGTCTGATCGGTAAAAACAGCGCAACCAGCACGCCATCCAGAAAGGACATATGGTTAGGGGTGATCAGCACTTTCTCTTTATGCAGCGCCGTGAGATCGCCGCGCAGCTCCACGCGCCATAGCAGGCGACAGAGAGTACGCAAAATGTTAAACAGCATGCCAGCTCCTTAGCAAAGTCAAAAATGATAATTACCTTGCAGGATTTGCCGGGCGGCGACAAGTACAGAGCAGAATTAAAGCGGAGTCCCTGACAAACTGCGACGCGGAGCCGCAGGAATAAGATAAAAAAAACCCACGCGTCTGCGTGGGTCGGTGCAACCGAACAGGGTTATACCTGCACTGCAGGTATCGCTGCCGCAGCAGCCGATCTTCACACCAATCATACCTCTGGGATCGCTATCGTCGCGCAGCAGCCTGAGGAATAACAGCGGCTAAACGCAACCGTATTCGGTGAAATGCAACCAGGTGTGAACAGCGCATCCTGCTGGTTACATTTTGATTTGGCTAGGATTTATCTGACGGCGGCTTGCTGTAAAGCGCATCCGGCGCAATGTTCATGTGCTTCAGCACCGGCCCCATAATATTGCCGAAGATCGGAGCGGCCACAGAGCCGCCGAAGTGATCGCCCGCGGTGGGATGGTTGATCATCACCACCAGCGCCACCTCCGGGTGGCTGGCTGGCGCGATCCCGGCGGTATAGTTCACGTAACCACCATCATATTTGCCGCTGCTGCCCATCTTCTCTGCGGTACCGGTTTTGGTCGCCAGGCGATAACCCGGTACCGCAGCCTTGATACCGGTGCCGCCCGGCAGTACGTCACTCTCCAGCATATGCACCACGGTCTGTACAATCTGCGGATTGGCAACCTGCTTGCCCAGCACCGGTGGTGTAACTTTGGTTATTGACAGCGGGCGATAAACGCCAAACGAGCCCAGCGTGGCATATTCGCGCGCAATCTGCAGCGGCGTCACGCGCAGGCCATAGCCAAAGGAGAACGTTGCGCGTTCAATATCCGCCCAGCGCTCGCGATGCAGCGGAAAGTAGCCCACGCTCTCGCCGGTTAATCCCAGCCCGGTAGGCTTGCCGAGGCCAAATGCCTGATAAGTATTGACCAGCGCTTCTGCCGGCATCGCCAGCGCAATGTGCGATACGCCGATGTCACTCGATTTTTGCAGAATGCCGGTCATGGTGAGACGCGGCCAGTGGCCGACATCGCGGATAAGGTGGCCATTGACGCTGTAGGGCGTGGTATCGATCACCGAATCAGGCCTGACCAGATGGCGCTCCAGCCCCTCCATCACCACCAGCGGTTTGACCGTTGAACCGGGTTCAAAACTGTCATTAATGGCAACGTTACGCATCTGAGCGGGCGTCGCTTTATCAAAATTATTCGGGTTAAACGACGGATACGATGCCATTGCCAGAATTTCACCGGTATCGATCTTCACCAGCACCGCAGCGCCGGAGTCCGCTTTGTTCAGCAGCACACCGTCGCGCAGCCTGCTGTAGAGGGTAAATTGATCAAACTTATCGATGCTGAGCTGCACCGTGGGCGGCTGCTTCGGCGGCTCATACTCAATCATCGAAATAATATTACCCTCACCATCCTGGCGATAGACCTCTTTGCCCGGCTCGCCCTGCAGCACCCGATCAAACCCTTTCTCCAGCCCGTTAAGCCCGTTACTGTCGGCACCGACAATGCCAATCAGCGGCGCGGCCGCTTCACTCATCGGATAAAAACGGCTGTCGTTATACACCGAGCTGATCCCTTTCAGATGCAGTTCCGCGATATCTTTGGCTATGCCCAGCTCGATTTTACGTCCCAGATAGAGAAATCGTTTTTTCGGATTAGCCACGATCTGCGCCTGCAGATCTTCCGGCCGAAGGCTGAGCGCCGCAGCCAGGTATCCCCACTTTGCACTGCTGAAGTCGGGATTCGCCTCCAGCACGCGTTTGGGATCGGCAATGATGTCGCGCGACGGCACGCTCAGTGCCAGCGCCTGGCCGTCGCGATCCAGCAGCGTGCCCCGATTTGTGGGCAGCGTAACGGTGCGCAGCGAACGCTGGTCCGCTTCATGCTCAAGCATCGGGTGGTTGATGAGCTGCAGATCGCCGACGCGGGCGAGCAGCAGTCCCATACAGGTCAGCACGCCCAGACAGATCAGACGAAAACGAAACGGGTTAAACGGGGCTTTAATCTGGTCTTTACCCAGAAATTTTTTGATTGGAGGCATAGCATTCCGCTGCGGTAAAAGTCGTTATCCGGACTGGTTATCGGCTGTTATAAAGAAAGGCCTGGCAAGTTGACAGGAAAACTGTGTTTCAGTTATTTGCAGAGACAGCGGACAAAAAAAACCTGCGCATCTGCGCAGGTTGGTGTAATCAAAAAAACGTGTTGATGTTCACCCATCAATACCTCTGGGACCCTGACTGTAGCAAGCGGGCTGACCGCCCTGCACCTGCTTAAACGCAACAGTTGCCCGCAAAATGTAACCAGCGGTGAGATTGTTAGTGGGTTGTGCAACCGCGATGTTTTTTGACCTCGACCAGACAGCTCATCGCATTTGGCCCCTGCGTCAGAGAAGAAGTACCGATATCCAGCGTCAGCACGTTCGGGTTGCCGGCGCGATCCCACGGCTGCCACGTACCGCCAAAGCCGGGATCGAACCATGCGCCGGTCGCGATGATCACCACGCCTGGCGCGACGCCGTCGGTCAGGCGCACGCCAGCCAGCATCCGTCCGCGCGCATTGCTTACCTCAACCACTTCCCCGTCGGCAATCCCGCGCTGTGCGGCATCCTGCGGATGCATCGACAGCGTCTCATGCCCGGCGGTTTTATTGGACTGAACGGCAGGGGTCGCATCCAGCTGGCTATGCAGCCGGTCGGCAGGCTGTACTGAAATCATGTGCAGCGGATAGTCAGCGCTCAGCGGCGCACCCAGCCACTCCTGCGGCTCACGCCAGGCGGGATGGCCTGCGAAGTCATCCAGCTGATAGTCCGCGATGGTCTGGCAAAAGAGCTCAATTTTGCCGCTGGCGGTGGCGATAGGATGTGCGTCCGGATCGGCGCGAAACTCCTCCATAAAGATATAGGGTTTTCCGCCTTCAGGGATCTCCACAAACCCGCGCTCCCAGAACTCACTGAACGCCGGGAAAGGGATATCGCGTCGCGCATGGGCCTGTGCGCACTGCTGATAGAGATGCTCAATCCACTGCATCTCATTGCGCCCTTCCGTAAAGCGCTCACGATAACCGAGGCGATCGGCGATATCGGCAAAGATATCGAAGTCATTTCTTGCCTGATGCTGCGGCCTGACCGCCTGGTGCATCGCCAGCACAAAACGATCGCGCGACGATCCGCCGATATCGTTGCGCTCCAGCGTGGTGGTCACCGGCAGCACAATGTCCGCCATCTGCGCCGCGGGCGTCCAGACAATATCCTGCACAATCACCGTATCGGGTCGCTGCCAGCCGGCGACCAGCCGGTTGAGCTGCTGATGATGATGAAACGGATTACCGCCCGCCCAGTGCACCAGATGAATATCAGGATAGTGCAGCGTCTCACCGCAGAAATCGTAGGGTTCGCCCGGCTGCAGCAGCATGTCGCTGATGCGCGCTACCGGAATCGCCAGGTTTGCCGGATTAGGCCCGGTGCTCATCATTGGTGCCGGCCCCTCCTGACGCGGATTGCCCACGCTGTTCATTGAGCCATGGCCAAAGGAGAAGCCTGCGCCCGGCAGGCCCGGCTGACCCAGCATGCAGGAGAGCGCGATCATCATCCAGTAGGGCTGCTCACCGCGATGCGCGCGCTGCACAGAATACGCGCTGGTTATAAAGCTGCGCTTACCTGCCAGCTGTTGTGCCAGCTGCGCAATACGCGCGGCCGGAATACCGGTAATGGCACTCGCCCAGGCTGCCGTTTTTGCGACGCCGTCGCTTTCGCCCAGCAGGTAGGCGCGCAGCTGCGGCCAGCCGGTGCAGTGCGTGGCGAGGAAGGCTTCGTCAGTGGCGCGGTTACGCAGGATCTCATAGCCCAGCGCCAGCATCAGCGCGACGTCAGTATTGGGCCGAATCGGGATCCATTCGGCGTTCAGCCACGCCGGACAGTCATCGCGCTGCGGACTAATATTGATCACCGGTGTTCCCCGGGCGCGCAGCTGCTCCAGCGCCGGTTTCAGGCTATGCTGCCCCGCTCCGCCCGACGCGACCTGCGCATTTTTCAGCGCCAGACCACCAAAGGCGACAAAAATTTCCGCATGCTCCACCACCTGCGGCCAGTCGGTCACGCGCCCGGTCAGCGGCATGTAAGTGCCGATCACATAGGGCAGGAAGAACTGTGCGGCGCCCCAGCTGTAGTTCCCCTGCTGATCGACGCCGCCGCCCCCCTGAAAATAGAAACGCCGGACCAGCGTCCGCGCATGGTTGACCCGCCCGGCCGAGGACCAGCCGTATGAGCCGGTAAAAATGCCGGAGGCCCCGTAACGTTCACGTACGCGACGGTTCTCTTCCGCCACCAGATCGAGCGCGGTGTCCCAGCTGACCGGCACAAAATCTTCACGCCCGCGCAGGGTACGATCGCTGTGCTCGCGTGATTTCAGCCACGAGCGGCGCACCATTGGCTGGCGGATACGTTTGTCAGAGTAAACCAGCTCCGGGATGGTATGGATCATCGGTGAGGGATCGGCGTCGGCAAAGAAGGGTTCGCAGCCTGTCAGGCGGCCATTTTCCGTCACGGCGGTAAAAGCGCCCCAGTGCGCCAGATGCGGCACGCGTGTTTTCATGAGAGTGTCCGGCAGATAAAAAGAGAGTGCGCGGCAGCATAGCATGAGGCTGCAGTCCGCCTGAAGTCTGCATGTGAGCAGCTGATTTTCCGCGCTTTTGCGACAACGCTGGCATTCTGATCGCTTGCGGCTCAGGGGCTTTTCCGTAACACTGATGCGATGTGTAAACGTTTTCCCTGGATGTCGATAATTGCATGGCTACCATTAAGGATGTTGCCCGTATGGCCGGGGTGTCGGTTGCGACCGTTTCCCGCGTTATCAATAACTCTCCCAAAGCCAGCGAAGGTTCGCGCCTTGCGGTAACACAGGCGATGGAGCAGCTGCAGTATCACCCTAACGCCAATGCGCGTGCGCTGGCGCAGCAATCCACTGAAACGCTGGGGCTGGTGGTCGGTGATGTCTCCGATCCTTTTTTTGGTGCGATGGTAAAAGCGGTGGATGAAGTGGCTGGCGAGACCGGCAACTTTCTGCTGATTGGTAACGGTTACCATAATGAGCAAAAAGAGCGACAGGCGATTGAGCAGCTGATGCGCCATCGCTGCGCAGCGCTGGTGGTGCATGCCAAGAAAATCCCGGCGGACGATCTGGAGATGCTGATGCGTCAGGTGCCGGGGATGGTGCTGCTGAACCGGCTGATCCCGGGTTTTGAGTCACGCTGTATCGCGCTGGACGATCGCTATGGCGCCTGGCTCGCTACCCGGCATCTTATCCAGCAGGGGCATACGCATATCGCCTTTATCTGCTCCACCCACACCATTTCTGATGCGGAAGATCGCCTGCAGGGTTATTACGATGCGCTGCGGGAGCATGGTCTGCCCTGTAACGATCGTCTGGTAGCCTGGGGTGAGCCGGATGAAACAGGCGGTGAGCAGGCGATGACAGAACTGCTGGGACGCGGCAAGTCTCTGACGGCCGTCGCCTGTTATAACGATTCAATGGCCGCGGGTGCCCTGGCGGTGCTGAGTGATAACGGCATCCGCGTGCCGGAAGAGATGTCGCTGATCGGTTTTGATGATGTGCTGGTGTCACGTTACGTGCGCCCGCGCCTTACCACCGTGCGCTATCCTATCGTCACCATGGCACAGCAGGCGGCGCAGCTCGCGCTGGCGCTGGCGCACGGCAGCGAGCTGCCGGAAGTCACCAATATGTTCAGTCCGACGCTGGTACGGCGTCACTCGGTGGGTGGGCCCGGTTAAGTGATGCGCTGAGCAGCCGGGGGCTGTGCGCTAAGCAGCGCGGGGCTGTGCGCTGAGCAGCGCGGGGCTGGGCGCTGAGCAGCGCGGGGCTGGGCGCTGAGCAGCGCGGAGCTGTGCGCTAAGCAGCGCGGGGCACTGAGAGAGTTCCGCCCGCCAGCGCAGGGCTGTGCGCTAAGCAGCGCGGGGCTGTGCGCTAAGCAGCGCGGGGCACTGAGAGAGTTCCGCCCGCCAGGCTTCTGGCAGTTTCAGCGGCGCTTGCGCATGCGGACGGGCTAAGGGGCGAGTGGGCGCGCCCCTTAGCAATCCGCGCCCCGCGCCGTCCTCGCGA
>NZ_DGLH01000010.1:0-189 GCF_002387285.1 Pantoea sp. UBA4549
CGGACCCGGATGGCGCTTCCCCCGGCTGCTGCTTTTTTCTCTTCCTTAAATTTTTTATGGCTGAAGGTTTCGTGAAAACGCTTCAGACCACACCACAACACTTTTAAAAAACAAAATGAAGGGTTTGCAGGCGGGGAGGGGGGCGCCATCCGCAGCGCCGGGCGCAGAGTGACGGCCAGGGCGAGCCGG
>NZ_DGLH01000010.1:289-58779 GCF_002387285.1 Pantoea sp. UBA4549
ATTGCTAAGGGGCGCGCCCACCCGCCCCTTAGCAATCCGCATGCGCAAGCGCCGCTGAAACTGCCAGAAGCCTGGCGGGCGGAACCCCCTCAGAGTCCCGCGCTGCTAAGCGCACAGCTCCGCGCTGCTGAGCGCACAGTCCCCGCGCTGCTGAGCGCTGCTGAGCGCTGCTGAGCGCACAGCCCCCGCGCTGCCCTCCCCCGGCTGAAAACAAAAAAGCCTCCGTATGGAGGCTTTTGTCTTACTTGCCGGCGACACCCGCCGCTGCATAGCGTTTTATGACAACATCTGAATGGCCAGCGCATAAAGGCGCTGGTGCTCATCGTCACTGACTGGCTCTTCTTCCGCATAACAGGCAATCATTGAGCTGACTTTATCAGAGGATAAAGCTTCTCCATGAAGATGCAGCGTTAATACGGCGCGGCCGACGATTTTCAGAATGTCTTCGCTATGTCCCTGGAGACTGTGACTCAATGAAATTGACCTCTGAAGTAAATTCGCACGCCAAATGGCGCGCTCAATATAGATCAAAACAACAAGGATCTTTAATCAGAATTTCCTTATGCTGCGTAATATATAAGCCTGACCCCGGTAAAAATTACCCTGAGTTGTCGCTGAAAAACGACGTAAAAGCGTTAATCTCCTTATTTGCCGGATGATTTTTATGCACCAGAAGATCGTTCCGGATAACAATTTATTAAAACTTTGCAACAATAGTCTCCCTGCGGCGTGACGGCACTCTGCTCTCTGACCAGCCGCATGCGCCAGGCGAATTACCGTTGCTGCCCGCGTGGCTTTCTGCCAGACTGGCCGCGTTATCTTCCCTCCTATCTGAGACATCTTTGTGACTGCTTTTTCAACCCTGACGCAACTGCCCGCCAGCCAGCTCGACAATCTGCGCGACATGGGCTTTGATGCGATGACGCCTATTCAGGCGGCGTCGCTTCCCGCCATCCTTGCCGGCCACGATGTGCGTGCGCAGGCGAAAACCGGCAGCGGCAAAACTGCTGCATTTGGTATCGGCCTGCTTAACCGTATCGACAACAGCCAGTTTCATACTCAGGCGCTGGTGCTCTGCCCGACGCGTGAACTGGCTGAGCAGGTCAGCAATGTACTGCGTCAGCTGGCACGCTTTACGCGTAATATTAAAATCCTGACGCTGTGCGGCGGTCAGCCGATGAGCGCACAGCGCGATTCGCTGGTGCATGCCCCGCACATCGTCGTCGGCACGCCAGGCCGCCTGCTGGATCACCTTAAGCGTGATAATCTCGATCTCAGCCAGCTGCAGACGCTGGTGCTTGACGAAGCTGACCGCATGCTGGAAATGGGTTTCCGGGATGACATGGAAGCAATTATCGGCTTCACGCCCGCCGCACGGCAGACGCTGCTTTTCTCCGCGACCTGGCCTGACACCATTGCCAGCCTGAGCCAGCGCTTTCAGCGCGACGCGCTGGCGGTTGCCACTGAAACCGAAGCGGAACTGCCCGCGATTGAGCAGCAGTTTATTGAGGCGAGTGCCGGCGAGCGCGTTAACCTGCTATGCGCCCTGCTCAGCCAGCAGCAGCCCGCTTCCTGCGTGGTGTTCTGTAATACCAAACGTGAATGCGATGATATTGCCGCCGCACTGAACGATCGCGATATTAGCGCGCTGGCGCTGCACGGCGATCTGGAGCAGCGCGATCGTGAACGCGTGCTGATCCGCTTTGCTAACGGCAGCAGCCGCGTGCTGATCGCCACCGACGTCGCCGCGCGCGGTCTGGATATCAAATCGCTGGCGCTGGTCGTGAACCTTGAGCTGGCGTGGGACCCGGAAGTACATCTGCACCGCATTGGCCGTACCGGGCGCGCGGGCGAAAAAGGACTTGCCGTAAGCTTTGTGGCACCTGACGGAATGGCACGTGCCCATGCGCTGGAGGATTATCTGCAGCAGAAGCTTAACTGGGTGGCCGCGGGCACCTTAAAAGGCAGAGCGGCACAGGCGCTGCCTGCAGCCATGATGACGCTCTGTATTGATGGCGGGCGCAAAGCAAAAATCCGTCCGGGTGACATCCTCGGCGCACTGACCGGTGAAGCGGGCTTCAGCGGCGATCAGATCGGTAAAATTGATCTGACGCCTTCACACGCCTACGTTGCCATTGCGGCCTCACAGGCAAAAAAAGCGCTGATCAAGCTCAAAGAGGGTAAGATCAAAGGCAAAAGCGTACGCGCTATTCTCCTGAAATAGAGCGGCTGTAGCGTGAGGGCGATCGCGCCCTTGCGCTAAATTTTCTTCTTCTCCCTTCATTTTTATCGCGCTCTGCCGATAAGTTAATCATGGCACTTCCGCCCTCTCCCTGCTCCGCCCAGATTCTGCCCCGAGGCCATGATGGATAATTTTCAGAAAGAGATCGACGAACGCGCAAACCTGGCGCTGTCCAACAAATTTGAACTGCTGCTGTTTCGGCTGGGTTCCGATCGGCTGAAAGGCAAATCTGAGCTGTATGGCATCAACGTGTTCAAGCTGCGCGAAATTGTGCCCATGCCCGCGATCACGCGCGCGGCCGGGATGAACTCGCCGCTGCTCGGCATGGCCAGCATCCGGGGGCAGTTTATTCCGGTAATCGACCTGCCAGCCGTGACCGGCTGTAAACCGGAAACCGGCCTGAATCTGCTGCTGGTGACCGAATATGCGCGCAGTACCCAGGCGTTTGCAGTGGAGTCGGTAGAAAACATTGTGCGTCTTGACTGGAATCAGGTGCATACAGCAGAAGCGGGGATCAGCAGCCGCAATATCACCAGTATCGCCTGCCTGGACAGCAACGGCGAAAGCAACAACCTTGCACTGGTGCTCGACGTAGAGCAGATCCTCTATGACATCATTCCTTCGGTACGTGGCGTTGAGCCTGGCGCAGAGACAGTGAAAAACTTCAATCTCAAGCCGGGTGCGGTCGCTATCGTGGCAGAAGATTCCAAAGTTGCCCGTCAGCTGCTTGAACAGGGGCTGAAAAGCATGGGTATTCCGGCCCTGATGCACAACACCGGCCTGGAAGCGTGGATAAAAATCAACGAAATGAAGAAAGAGGCGCAGGCCAGCGGCGAATCAATTCACGATAAAATTGCCCTGGTTCTCACCGATCTGGAGATGCCGGAGATGGATGGCTTCACGCTGACGCGTAATATCAAGCGTGATGAGACGCTGCGCCATATTCCGGTTGTCATCCACTCTTCGCTGTCCGGCAGCGCCAATGAAGATCATGTGCGTAAGGTCGGTGCAGATGGGTATGTGGCAAAGTTTGAGATCAACGAGCTCTCCAGCGCCATTCATAGCGTGCTGGAAAAACAGCGCTAAGCCCTGTTTTTACCTCTTTCCTTTAAGGCGCGATTATCGCGCCTTTTTTATTGCTGCTATTCCTTCCGCCGCGAAACAGTACCGCTTATTCATCAATAAGTAGCCCCTCTAACGGATCTGCGCTGCCACGCGCAAAAATTAAAGTAAATACATTAGTTACCGATAACTGTTGCGCCTTCGCTGGCGATTATGGAGAGCACTCGCGCAGGAAGGTTCTTATTTTCCTTTTAAAAACAGCCTGTCACGGCAGATTGCCAATCTGCTGATGCATCCTATTACTGTCTGATTTCTGGCAAACGGGGAGAACCAATGTTGAGCATCAAGAATATGAAAGTCGGGGTACGCCTGGGCATCGCCTTTGGCCTGGTGGTGGCTCTGTTAGTGGTCGTGGGCGTGACGTCATGGCTGAAAATCAGCAATATCAAAACCGGCATCACCTCCATTGTAGAGGATCGTTTTGTTAAAGTTCGCCTCGGCTTCGACGTGCGCGATGGCGTGAATGACCAGATTAAATATCTGCGCGGTATCGTAATTGATACCACACGGCCGGAAAACAACGTTAAACGCTTTGCTCAGCTCGCGGATGCCACGGCGCAGACCAACAGCGCGATGAAAAAGATTGAGGCGATTCAGGTCACGCCGGTGGGTAAAAAGAAAATTGCCGGGTTACTTGCTGCCAGCAAACTGTTTGAACAGCAAAAAAATGACGTGCTGGCGCTGGTGCGTGATGGCAAGGCAGATGAAGCCAGCAACTATGTGCTGAAGAAAATTACTCAGACGCAAAACACCTTTTTACTCAGTGCGGCCGCCTTTGCCGACTCTCAGGCGAGCCAGCTCCATCAGGAGGGAGTAGGCATCATCAAAGATGGCACCACGGCGATTCAGGTTTCCGTTATTTTTACGGCTATCGCCATCGCGGCTGCCGTGCTGCTGGGCCTGCTGCTGACCCGTTCCATCGTGCGTCCGCTTAATGAAGCTGTCGCCGTCGCCAGCAAAGTTGCCGCCGGCGATCTCAGCTCGCGCATAACGGTCCGCAGTAAAGATGAAACCGGTGTGCTGATGCAGGCGCTGCAGACCATGAACGACAATCTGATGACCATCGTCTCTAACGTACGCGCCGGCTCCGATACTATCGCCGTCGCCTCTAATCAGATCTCCAGCGGTAATATCGATCTCTCTTCACGCACCGAGCAGCAGGCCAGCTCACTGGAAGAGACCGCCTCCGCAATGGAACAGATGACCGCTACCGTGAAGCACAATGCCGACAACGCGCGCGAGGCAAACTCGCTGGTATCGAAAACCTCTGAGGTGGCCAAAGAGGGCGGCGTGGTCATGGAGCAGGTGATCGACAAAATGGAGGCGATTGCTTACTCCTCTAAAAAGATTGTCGATATTATCAGCGTCATCGACTCTATCGCTTTCCAGACCAATATTCTGTCGCTCAATGCCGCCGTTGAGGCCGCACGTGCCGGTGAACAGGGTCGCGGCTTTGCCGTGGTCGCTTCGGAAGTCCGTAACCTGGCCCAGCGCTCTGCCTCCGCCGCCAAAGAGATCAAAGTGCTGATCGAAGATTCCGTGACCAAAGTTGATGAAGGCAGCCGCCTGGTTACGCACGCCGGCTCCACTATCGGTGAAGTTGTCAGCAGCGTGCAGAGCGTGGCTGAAATCATGAGTGAAATTACGATTGCCAGCAGCGAACAGAGCAGTGGCATTGGTGAGATCAATCAGGCGATTACACAGATGGAAGCGGTGACGCAGCAGAATGCTTCGCTGGTGCAGGAGGCATCCGCTGCCTCACAGGCGCTGCAGGAGCAGGCCGATCGGCTGGCACAGTCGATGAGCGTGTTTAAAACCGCGCTGGCTTAATGCCATACGGCCGGGCCGCCTGTTACGGCGACCCGGCTGGGGTCAGTTGAACAGCGACCAGGCCACAGAAGAGATAGCCAGCAGCCCGATAATCACAACAAAGAGGTTGCTGATTTTTCCGCTGTACTGGCGCATTGCCGGGACTTTCTGAATCGCATACATCGGCATCAGGAACAGGATCGCCGCGATAACCGGGCCACCCAGCGTTTCAATCATGCCAAGAATACTGGGGTTCAGCGTCGCCACCAGCCAGGTGGTCAGCAGCATAAACAGCGTGGTCAGACGGTTCAGCTTCTGCGGCGCGAGCGCTTTGCCCCGGCTGCGCAGCGATTTAGTGACGATACCGTTAAACCCTTCACGCGCGCCCAGATAGTGACCCAGAAACGATTTCGTGATCGCCACCATCGCGACAATGGGTCCCAGCCAGGCGATCATCGGCACCTGAAAATGATTAGCCAGATAAGAAAGAATCGTGATGTTCTGCGCTTTGGCTGCCTGCAAATCGGCGGGCGACAGGCTCAGCACACAGCTGAAAACAAAAAACATCACCGTGACCACCATCATCAGGTGCGCACTGGCCAGAATGCGCGAACAGCGTTTTTCCGCACCGGCACCATATTCGTCGCGTTTTGCCACGGCAAACGAGGAGATAATCGGCGAATGATTAAATGAAAACACCATGACCGGAATCGCCAGCCATAGCGTCATCCACAGATTGCCGCTGCCCGTTGCCTCGCTGAACGACAGCGTTTGCAGCGCCGCGCCGTGCCAGTGCGGAACCAGCCAGGCTGCCAGCAGCATCAGTACAGCAACAAAGGGAAAGACCAGAATACTCATTGCCTTAACGATCATCTGTTCGCCAAAGCGCACGATAACCATCATTCCGCTGATCAGCAGCAGTGACAGCAGCGCGCGCGGCGGCGACACCATACCAAGCTGATGCACGATAAAACTGTCAACGGTATTGGTTATGGCCACGCTGTACATCAGCAGGATGGGATAGATCGCAAAAAAGTAGAGCAGCGTAATGATCTTACCTGCCCCGCTGCCGAAGTGCTCTTCCACCACGTCAGTGATATCTTCACCCGGATTTTTACCCGAGAGGACGAAACGCGTCAGCGCGCGGTGCGCATAGAAGGTCATCGGGAATGCCAGCACGGCCATGATCAGCAGCGGCAGCAGTCCGCCTGCGCCCGCATTGATGGGCAGAAACAGTACCCCGGCACCAATCGCCGTACCATACAGACCCAGCATCCACACCGTATCACTCTTGCTCCAGCCCCTGGCCGCTCTGGCGGTTGCCAGCGTGCTGGTTTGTGAGTTATTCATCACTCTCTCCAGAATCATCATCATTGCAGCCGGTTTCCGGCTCTCTGTTCACGGCCAGCCGCTGCCGGCAGCCGTTCAAACGCGCTCATGCTATACGTTTTTTTCGCCGCGCGGGGGGCACAACGCAAGATACGTGTCACAAAAGCAGCAAAAATGCGCAGGCTGATAATTTTCTGCTGCAAAAACGCACAAAATCAGCACGCAATCGATTGCCTGACATTATTTGACCTGAGTCACAGAAATAGTGCAAGGGGAAGTAAGAAAGAGCGCGGGTAACGCAGCGGACTCTCCCGGCTGCTGCCCTCTTCTGCCAGTGGCAGAGATCAGAAGGCAACGCCGGGAGGGGTAAATCAGAATGCACGCATTCTGTATAACGCATAGAGGAAATAGTACGCTGTGAGTGAGTTCAGATTCATAATCATGTACTTCAGTTTTTCATTCTTATTCAGCAGTGTGAAAATACCTTTTGAGTATTTCCCGCGCTTTATCTGTTCTATTTCTGTTGCGATATCTGCTGGCGAAAAGGACGCGTGATACATCGCGGTGACAATCTGCATATCCAGCGCCAGCACGCGTTTTGAGATCCCTTTCAGAAAATGGTCCAGTTCGCTGGCCTGATATTTATCCACGATAGTGTCATACAGCGCGGTCAGCGACTGCTTGCGCACCTTTAATTCACTGTACTGCACCTTCTGTTTAGAGAGCGAGCCACTGGTATCTTCGTAGTGATAAGCCGCGTTAGGCGTGATCAGGAAGTTACTGATGCAGCTGAAATATTTGAGGTTAAACAGCAGATCTTCACTCATGGAGATCCCCTCAAGGAAGCGCAGATTCAGCGAGTCAATAATCTCCCGGCGATAGCATTTGTTATGCAGATAGCCGATGTTGTCGCTGATCTCCAGCTCGCCCAGTACATAAGGAATGTCATGCTGACTGAAAAAGCCCGCCTGCGACACCTTACCAATGCGATCGTCATTCAGGTGGCCGACCATCAGGTCTACGGTTTCAGCTGGCCAGGCGTTGAGATTCAGTTTGAAGCTCATCAGAAAATTGTCATCGACCCAGTCGTCGGCGTCCAGGAACAGCACGTAGTCGCCGCGCGCCTTCAAAAGCCCGGTATTGCGCGCCGCGCTGACGCCGGCATTGATCTGCTCCAGTACGGTTATCTGCGGATAGCTGGCAAACTCAGCCAGAATCTGCGCGCTGTCATCGCGGCTGCCATCGTTAACCACGACCACTTCATAACTGCTGAACGTCTGGTTCAAAACGCTCAGCAGCGTGCGCCGGATAGTATTTTGTGAGTTATAAACGGGAATGATGATACTGAAGAGCGGATTGTCATTCATGATAAACTCTCTTTGCTGTCTGAGGTTTTGTAATTGCTAAACAACTGCCATAGCTTTCTGGGGTTGAAAAAAACCTGATGGATCCGCGCCACGGGCTGCGCGGTGAAGAAATAATTAAGCAGGGAGAAAGAGACGAATTCGGTAATGACCACGCTCAGCGCGGCACCGGTCAGGCCGTAATGCGGCACCAGCAGCAGCGACGAGATCAGACAAATAACCAGAACCGCGAAGGTCTTTTTGATCAGGAAGCGGTAACCGTTATATTTCACAATGAAACGGTCCATTACGCTGCTCAGCACGCCGCACATCGCACCCACGCTCAGCAGCAGCGTAGGAGCGACCGCATCCAGATAGGCGTTGCCATAGAAGTGGCCAATAAACCAGCCTGACAGCAGCCAGATCCCCAGAATCACCAGCGCGGAAACGCCAATCACCAGCAGATGCAGCTGCTGCGCTTTGACGATTGCCCGTTCGCGGTTGCGCTCGGCAAAGAAAGCGGGATAAAACGACGCCAGCAGCGCAGCCGGTAAAAACACCCATGCTGTGGAGAGCGTCAGCGCTACAGAGAAAATGCCCGCCTCTTTTACCCCGAGGAAGTAAGAGACGCTTACCTGATTGACGCGCGTATAGATGCCGACCGCAATGGCCGAGATCACCAGCGACATGCCCGATGCCACCATGTAGCGCGAATACTGTTTAAGCTGACGCAGCGCCGGCAGCGGTTGATGGCGTTGCTGGCGCGTAAACAGCGCGAGCTTGATGAAAAAGGGAATAAAAGTGGCGAGCACAATCGGGATCGCCAGGTAGTGCGGGTCCAGCTCCAGCCAGGAGATGAGGAATCGCACCGAGAGACTGATCGCCAGCCCGATAACGTTAGCGATCACGTTGAGACGGGCATTCAGCATCGCCTCGTTGTAGATGTTAACCAGATCGAGCGCTGAGAAAAGGCAGGCCAGCGCAGCGGCACAGATAAACACCACCGCGTCCGGGCTCCATTCCGCTTTCATGATCAGCATGCCGCTAATCGCCAGGACGCTGTAGACGCCCAGTACCAGCAGGCCCGCCGCCATCATCAGACGGATCCCCGAACGATGATTCTGCGCAATGCGCTTCAGCAATATGACATCGCTACCCATGACCGCGATGCTCTGCAAAAACTGAAAAATCAGCATGGAGAGCGAGATAATGCCAAAGGTGGTCGGGCCGACATATTTGGCGACGTAAGAGGTCACAAAAATCAGGCCAAAAACGGCGATCAGCTTTTCCGCGATCATCCACATTGAGTTTCTGAGTTTTTCTTTCATTCCTGCTCCCCCTACGCTTTACGCGCCAGGCGGCGCAGTTGTGAAACGCCGCGCGGGCTGACAAAAAAGAGAGTGAAATAGAGGCTCCAGGGATTCAGCATCGGGCCTGAAGAGAGGTACGCGCGGAAACTGCGGCGATAAAGCGCGATGTAATCTTCAATAAAGGCGCCGCTGAATTCACGGCTGTTCAGCCCTTTGCTGATATAGGAAGAGGTGACCTTAAGCACGAGATGGTAGTAATAGCGGTGGTGCTGCCGGGTCATAAACGCCTTCATCCGGCCAAACGAACGCGCAAAGGAGAAGTGCTTTTCCCGCAGCGCCGACCGGGTGGCAGAGTTGTCTGACTTCACGTAGTGGTAGACCACGCGCTCGGTGACAATCACCTGCTGGTTCTGCAGCAAATAGAGGTAGTTCATCACAAACAGCAGATCTTCGAAGTTGAAGATCTCTTCGTTAAAGCGCAGCTGATGCTGCCGGATAACGTCTGCGCGGAAGACCTTGTCGCAGATGCCGTGACGGGGATGAAAATAGAGTACGTCGTTGACCGCTGCCGCCGCGCTCATCTGCCGCGATGCGTCACGGTTAGCAGGCTGGTCCAGCGGCTCACCGGCAGGCGTAAAATGCTGCGACTCGCCGATACACATGCCGATATTCTCCTGCATCAAGGCCACCCAGGTGGCAAAGGCGTCGTGCGGCAGAAAATCATCAGCGTCTAAAAAACAGATAAATTTACCGCGCGCGCTGCGCAGCCCCTGATTACGTGCCGCAGAGACCCCCATATTGGGCTGTTCAATGATGTGGAATTGCGGGTGGTGCGCAAATCGCTGAAGAATGGCCTGCGACATATCCGTGGATCCATCATTGATAAAAATTGCTTCAAAGCGCACTTCCGTCTGCTGCAGCAGACTATTAATGCTTCTTTCCAGATAGGCAGCCGCGTTATACACCGGCACAATGACGCTCAGTAACACGTCGTTTACGGGATTTTGCATGAGACCTCAGAACGCGGTTTGTCAGTATTAATAAGGCGAACGCAGCGGCGTTAAACATTGCTGTTCAGATAAACCACGCACTTTATGGCTTATTCCTGCGCCCGGCTTAACTGTATTCCGGATTTTTTTCGGAGTTTCCTCAGTAAGGAATTCCGCTAATTAAATAAATGAACCGCCAAAGTAATAATAAGAATTTCGCCATAAATCTATGGCCAGACTATTTATTATTCATTTATAAATGCACATCGATGACGATGTATATTTGCCTGCGATTTGCCTCTCATTCCATCTGAATGGCAGGAAAAAAACGGCTGATTTCACATCGACACCAGAAATATATGGTTTTTTATCAATATGTTATAAGTAACAAACCTGCCGCGCTGTGCGGCCCGGCAGCACGTAATTCGTTTTGCCGAGTTTTCAGCGGCCTTAACGTAACGAGCGGCAACATTAATGATATGTGCTGTGCGCCCTGCTCTTTTATTATTCCGCTGCGTCTGTTGCGCCACGTGAAAAGCAGGAGGCGTTAATCCAGTACGGCTATCGCAGCCATACTGCAATGGGCTTCAGGCCCTAAAAATGCGATCTGTTTCAAAACTTTAAACGGCATTCTCTCTGCTGAACCCGTCAGGGTCAATGGGGCGGTCAGGAAAACAGAATTTACGCAGTAAGTCCGTAATTAATAAAAACGCAGATTGATTAGCCCCGGGAAAGGAATATCAGGCTGACTGATAAGATAAATGCGTAAAGGTCACCAGGATTAATATCAGTGAAAAACGATCGCGGTTCCGCTGTAAATCACAGCACCAGAGCGCCACCGTGACTTAGGCCAAATAACGGTTAAAAGAAAATCACTTTCTGCCGATAACGCTATCAACAGAACAATCGGTGAGCCTGTAAATGATCTCCCTGCAAACCAACCTTTCTGCCCTGAATGCGGTGCAGAACACAAACAAAAACCAGTCAGCGCTGGGAACAGCGATACGCAATCTCTCTTCCGGGATGCGTATCAATAGCGCGAGTGATGATGCCGCAGGACAGGCGATTGCTAACCGGATGCAGAGTCAGCAGCGCGGTTTGCAGCAGGCGCAGCGTAACGCAGGCGATGGGTTATCGCTGGTCAATACCACTGCAGGCGCCCTGGATGAGATTAACAATCGCGTTCAGCGTATCCGGCAGCTGGCGGTACAGGGCCTTAACGGAACCCTTTCGCAGGGTGACGCCGATGCCATTCAGGGAGAGATTAACCTGAACCTGAAAGAGATCGATCGCCTCAACAGCACGGCTGCGTTTAATGGCATTAAAACGCTCGACGGCAGCGCCGGAAAAATCGGTTTTCAGGTCGGCGCGAACGATCGGGAAAAAATTATGCTGGATCTTTCTGCGCCCGGCTTTAGCGTTGGCGCGCTGGGGCTGAAAGATCTGGTGATTGGCGGTATCAGCGGCAAAGTGACGCCCGTTAACCGCATCACCGGCCTTGCCACCAATATGGACTTTACTAATCCGGCCATCACGGTGACGTATATGCCCCCGTCAGGCGCGCCGCAGCTGATGCGCAGCAGTGCGGATAATCGCCAGTATGTGCAGAGCACGGGCGCTGACGGCAAGCCGGTATACTATCTGGCAGCGGTAAGCGCGCGCTGGGACACGGCTAACGCTGCCGGAACGGTAGCCATCAGCCGCGCCACCTCTGCTCCGCTCTACAACAGCGTAAGCAACATAGCGCCACGCGCTATTCCGGCCGTTAATTTTCAGCAATCGGATGGCAATGCGCTTACCGCTACGCCTCCGGCGCACCTGACCGTTGATAACGGCAGCTATTATATTGAGCAGGGTGGTCTCTATCATGCGGCGACGCTGGACTTCGGCAGCAGCGGGAATGTGATCGCGCAGGCAACCAGCGCCCCGACAAAAACCAGTGCCGATTTTGCTACCCTGCCAGCCGCTGTGACGCAGACGCCGGCGATCAATACCGGCAGCGCCACGCTCAGCTTTACGGATGCCAGCGGAAATAGCGTGAGTAGTGCGCGGCTGCTGCAAAGCGGATCGCAATATGTGATGGAGGTGGATAACGGCAGCGGTAATTATCAGTACTTCAACGCCGCGCTGGCTGCGCATACTGACGACACCGGCAGCAGCTCGCTGGCTATCAGCGCCATCAGCAGCAGCGCTATCAATAGCTTTAGCAGCGTAAACCGCGTAACCGGTACCGCTTACGTGACGCTGGATCCGGCAAACGTTGAGTTGCGCTATACCGATGTCTCAGGCGAGAGCGCCAGCGACGTACTGCGACTGGATGCTGACGGCAACTACTATATGGATGCGCCGGATATCGGGATCGATAAAACCGCCACCTTTGTTACTCACGACAGTAACGGCAGCATCATGCTGAAAACGCTGCAGGGTACTGGCGATATTCAGATCTATTTCCAGGCGGGCATCTCTTCGACCACCGATGCCTCAACCAACCTGACAACCATGCGCGTCTCTGAGATGGGAGATGAGATCCGCCTGAAGCATCCGGATGATCCGCTGGCAACGCTGGATCGCGCCCTGGCACTGATTGACAGCCGTCGCAGCCAGCTGGGTGCGCTTGCCAACCGGCTCGAGTCGGCGCAGCGGCTGCAGAGCCAGAGTACAACGGATTATGCGGCGGCGCGCTCGCGCATCGAAGACGCTGATTATGCGCAGGAAGTATCAGTGATGGCACGTCAGCAGATTCTGCAGCAGGCCGGAAATTCAGTGCTGGCAAAAGCGCAGCAGGAACCGCAGCAGGTGCTTAAGCTGCTGCAGGGATAAGGGGCAACCGCCCCCTTTTACTCGTCAGCCGGAGCGATACTGATAATGTCAAACTTCGCCACGCCATCCACTCCGGTGCCGGGGGTTTTCATCATCGCAAGATCCTGCAGCACCGCTTCATGCGCTTCTTCATCTGAAGGCTCATTTTCGCTCTCCAGTATGACCTCTTCGCGTTTTTTGGCGTCGCCATCCTGATGTTCATACGTCACTTTGTATCGGGTACTCATTGCGCATTCTCCTTTTCGGGTGGAACGCTAAGTCTGGTCAACGGATGGGAATACGTCCAGCCGGCGTCTGCCGGAGGCAGCGTGACGCACCAGGCATACTGGCGCAGTATCGGATATTTGTGTCCCAAATCTGTCCCACATGCTGAAGGAAGAAGGACCGGGTGGTGGATAATGCATTGATTTGATTGGTGCCGGAAACAGGAGTCGAACCTGCGACCTTCGCATTACGAATGCGCTGCTCTACCAACTGAGCTACACCGGCATAAGGCGGGAACTACGGGGAATAAAATAAAAAATGTGACGCAAGGCGTCAAGGTGCGGTGGTTCAACCGTCTGTTTTTCAGGCAGAACTGGCGTATTTTCCGCCACAAATAAAAAAAGGCGAGGCCGAAGCCTCGCCAAAACGTGCTGGTTTTAATCGTAATAAGGTAACTTACGATCAACACCGTTGATATTGACCAGCACAAAGCCCGAAGGGGCTGTTTTATTTGTGGGATTACCCGCTGCCGTCGCGACAGTGAGCACCCCTTTCTCATTGGCACCAATGCCTGCTACGCCGTTATGAAAACCAAAGCGTGCCGCTGGCTTCAGCGTGCCCATTTTGGTGGTATCGGTCACCACCGAAAAGTCAGTCTGGAACAGCGAGCACGAGCCCGACTCAAAGCGCGTCGGTCCGGTGGTTTTCAGGTTAATCAGCGTATCGCCGCTGTTGGCGCGCAGCTTCACCCATACCACCGCATAGGTAGTACCGACGCGGTTATAGCGGATATCCAGCACCGCAGGCTGCCCCATATGGCAGGCGTCAGCCCAGACGGTATCCAGCCGCTGCAGGTTGATCCAGGTTTTCCCGGTGCCGGCCATATTGACCGGCGACCCCGCCGTGCCGGTGGGCTGGGTGGCATCCGCTTTACCAATCAGCTCCATCACCCACTGCTGGTTCGCCACCGGGAAAAAGAGCTGCCCGAGGCGATACCAGTTATCGGTGTCGGTGTTGTTGGTAACTTTATGGCCGCTGTAGTAGCCGGTGCGCAGGGAACCGGTGATGATAGTGCCGTGGTTCTCTTCGCGCCGGTAGCCATACTCAAACGTTGAAAGCCAGCGCGTGCCCGACAGATCGTTGGAGATAGTGGCACCCGACTGCAGGCCAATCTGGCGCATGATCACGCGGGCGTTATTGAGGTTAAACGGCGAGCCGCAATCCTCAATATTCAGCGTATCAATGGTCCAGCCGCCGTCGGAGAGGTCGCCGGGGTTACGCGTATGCTCAATCCAGACGTTACGCATAATGCCCTGCGTCACGCGTGGCATATAGAGCGTGGCGTCGCCGTAACCGGTCTGGAAGTTACAGTTGCAGATCTCAATCGCGGTAGAGTGGTCCCACTTACCCTTCGGCGAGTTTGACCAGCCGATGTCGAATACGCGCCCGTAAGTCCACAGGGTGTAGATCTGGTCAAATTTACTGTCGAGGGTATCCAGCACTTTGATCACGGTCCCGCCGCTATTCTGCGCGCGGAAACAGTAGATGTTTACCGTAGAGCCTTCGATGCAGGTGTTTTCGAAGAAGGGCTGCACGTTGGTACACAGATCGGCTGTAATGGTACCTGTGTTGGCAGTGGTGTCGGCGGACGCCTGACCGTGCCAGGTGATCCCCTTGATCGCGGTGCGGCGTGCCTTCACTTTGAACACCGTATTGGCGCTTTTGTCGGAGATGATAGTGGTACGCGGCAGCGAACCCAGCTCCACATCATCCCCCTGCAGGCCAAAGAAGGCGATTTCAGTGTCGCTGATATCCATTGGACTGATCAGGAATTTCCCGCCCGGGAAGCGCACCGGCAGATCGCGGATATTGCCGCTGTAGCCCTGCGTCCACGCCAGCATGCGTTTAAAGGGTTCAGTGTCATTGGCGTAGCCATCCCCTTTCGCACCAAAGTGGTAGACGTTCAGGTCTGCCGGGTCGTTGATCACACGCTTCCAGTAGAAGCCGTTGCCGACCGCCAGCGTGCCGCCATCATCGGCTGCCGTAGTGGTGCCAATAAAACCGGTAAAGTCACCGCCGCCACGAAAGTTCGAGTCCGCATTGTAGCGACGCAGAAACGCAGAATCGCCGTTTTTGGCAGGTGCAGTGGTGCGCAGTTCAGCAAATGAATTAACTTCGATCATGTCAGCCTCCTCGGCTTATACAGGGTATTGGAATTGCGTCAGAAGGAGCGGCGTTAGCGTGCCGGCGTGCGGCAGTGCCGATCCCAGAGGTCGTTGTGATTGTTAATGGCGCGCACGGTACGAATGTCCATGCGGTCGGCGTCACTGCCGTGGGTATAAATGGGTGAAAAAAGGGAACAGGCGGAGTCGATAACGACCGGCGCCTCAGGGCTGGTGGTATTTCGACTGCTGCAGCTTGTCACGAGCGGCAGCATCATCAAGATTATTGTTGCTGATTTCCACACCTCGGGCCTCCTCACGCAGCTGCTGCTGCTGCTGGTTAACCGCTACCGCCTGCGCCGCTGCTTTATCGGCGCGTTCGGTGTCTGCTTTGGCCTGCTGCTGCACTTTGCCTATCTTTTTACCGCCGGCGTAGCTGGCGACCAGCGCGGCGATAATGCCTGCCAGCGCCGCCAGCCAGTGCCAGCTGCCTGCCAGCAGGGAAAGAAGAAAACTCATGATTTTTCCTCCAGCGCGTTGCGTTTTTCCGCAAGATTTTTTTGCCGTACAAACTGCGCCAGCACGCCCATTGCCACCATAAAGGCGCCGATCATGCCCAGGTAGTTATGCGGCAGTATCTCTTTGACGTCTGGCGGCAGTGCGTTCCAGGCATCCAGCGCGGAGGCGGGAAAGGATTGCACCCATGCACTGAGCATGGAACCGAGTGAGGCGAGCCATACTGACCAGGTTCTAAACAGCAGGCGCGCGTGCTTAACAAACTCCAGAGTGGTAAAGCGCTGCAGCAGCAGCAGCAGAACGATCGCTGCCAGCACCGCGATGATAAAAATCAGCCATTTCATGTTCATAGCAGCCCCCGGTAGATGTCATAGGTGCCGCTGCGCATCGCTTCCGCATGTCGCCGGGCGCGTCCTGCGGTCTGCCGCGCCCACAGGCTATCCAGCATGGCGTTGGCCGCGGCGTCAAAGTCGCTCTGCGTGACTGAGGTGAGCATGCCGCGGAACAGCGCGAGCCCCTCCACGCCCATCTGATACGCCATGCTAATCAGCACATCACTGCGGGCGTCATTACACTTCAGCAGCGCCAGGCGGATCAGTTCGCGCTGCTGCATCTCCTGCACTTTCTTCTCCACGATGCACTGCTTCCAGACATCACCGACGCGACGCGGCACCTGAAAGATATAGTTGCTCAGCGAGGCGCCTTTAGGACCGATGCGGATGCCGCCCGCTACGGTGGGAAAGCCCTGCGTATCCAGATAGGGTGCTTCGCGATAACCCTCTTCAAAATTCAAAATGGCAATAATCTGGCTCATATCCGTTCCTTCTTTGAGGCGCAACGCGGAGCACGCTGCGCACAGGCTCAGCACACTTAAACATCACTGATCGGTCAGCCGGTCACGCACGCCAGAATTAAGCGCAACGCTCAAGCATGTTTAAACAGTGAGCAATGTAAAAACGTTCCGTTCAGAACTGGAAAAGCAGTGGAAACTTAGCGGGTAGCGTAGAGGTGAACGTGGGGTAAACAGCAGTTATCGAAACTGGCGCTTTCACTGTGCGAGCGTCCCGGCGCCAGTACGGCACGCTCAACTCTGGATCGAATTTCCCGCTGACAGATACGTTCAGCGGTGCGCAGCGTGACGTCGTCGCATTCGAATCCGAGTGCGTTATCGATGGTGCGGTTCAGACGTGCGAGTGGCTGGCGTCGTCGATGACGCCGGGTTCGTGCATTACCGGTAAACGCTGACTTGCCATATTGAATAATCGCCATAACTCCTCCTGTGAATGAGTTTTTGGCGATGGGGTGGCAAACGCGGCCTTCCGGCAGAGGCCGGTGCGTCCGGTGTGCCACCGGAATCACCCACAATCCGCTTTCCCGGTCGTTAAAAAACGGCCAGGAAAAAGCAGAGAGAAGTGAAGGCAGGAGACAACTGACAACGCTGCTGAGTGCGTATCCACCCCATCCCAAAATACACTGATTTTGAGTGGGCAGTTTCGCGCTTGTGCAGCGCCTCAATTGTTTAAGAGCGGGGCCCGTCCGGGGCAACGATGTCGTCCATCTATGGTCAAATTATTAACATGTTCTAATACTTTCGCAAACACTAACAGTTAATTTTTTATTTACCAACAGTTAAATTTATGATTTCAGCCGGGTTATTTTTTCTGCCGGCGCGGGCAACCCCTTACCCCAGGATCTGATAATCACGCGCCTGGCTCATAATGACGCGGGCAATTACCTGCAGGGAATCAGCTTCATCCAGCGTCAGATACCAGGTCTCATACCGCTTGTTGTCTGAGATCACAGCCACTTTTTTGTGCTGCAGCTGCAGGCGTTTGAGATAGAGCTGATCGTCAAGCGTGAACAGATAGATGCCATCACCATCAAAGCGATGCACGCTGATATCGACAAACAATTGATCGCGCGGTGCGAAGGTACCGGCCATCGAATCGCTGTTCAGGGCAATAAGCCGGATACTCTCTGCCGGGCGGCCATTAAAGAGCACGCGCGCTTCGTCCAGACCATATTCTATCGCCTGAATAGTCTCAACCAGCTCATCACGTGCGGCGATACCCTGCGCGCTGCGCTGGCCAATATCAAGACTCTCCACGCGGAACATATGTCCGGCTGAAAGCAGACGCTGCTGTGAGAGCGCGGCATCCGGTTTCTCCATTCCGAACTGCAGCCACTCCACGCGCACGCCCAGCAGATCGCTGAGCGCTAATAAATTCCCGTCATCCGGAATCGACTGACCGTTGAACCATTTCCATACTCCCGGCGTTGAAATTTTGCATCCTCTTTGCTGCAACGCCTGTGCAACCTGTTTATTTCGTCCATGTCCGACAATTCCCGCACTTTCGCATGCGGCAATCAGCCTGGCAGTAAAAGCGTGTTTTGTACTCTCTTTTTTAACCATCAGTTAATTGTCTGCCATCAGTAAAAGACTGAATGTTATTTTGGTTTTTGCTACCAGTTCATTTTATATTACCGTTAGTTTACTACCCACGCGATATTATCAATGAAGCTGGAGGATCATTATCCTCGCCCGCCTGAGCTAAACCAGCAATGAATGTGTGACAGCTTGTTCTGACAGGGGTTTTCAGGAATCTTCTGTTAACCCCGGACCAGCGCTTACACAAAAAAATGGGTGAAAAGCGGCTGGCACGCCACAGATGACAGATAAATTTCAGAAAGCTGTGATATTGAGTGGATCTAAAGCAAAAAAAAATGGGTACCTGTACAGGTACCCATCTGAGGCGGGCAAGACGGCTAGCGACGCAGCGTATCGTCGCCCCAGCCAATCCATTTGTAGGTGGTCAGCGCTTCCAGCCCCATCGGTCCGCGCGCGTGCAACTTTTGGGTACTGACCGCAACTTCAGCGCCCAGACCAAACTGGCCACCGTCGGTAAAACGGGTACTGGCGTTGACGTAGACCGCAGAAGAATCCACCTGCTGCACAAACGCGTTGGCATGCCGGATGCTGCGCGTCAGAATGCCGTCGGAGTGCTGGGTGCCATATTCACGAATGTGCGCAATCGCCTCATCCATGTCTGCCACCTGCTTAACATTGAGATCGTTCGACAGCCACTCATCGCGATAGTGCGCGTCGCTGACTGCGACCACGCTGGCCGGTCCCGCCTGCAGCTGCGCCAGAATATTGGCATCACCGTGCAGCGTGATGTTTTCCTGCGCCATACGCTGCAGGAAAGCCGGCAGGAAACGATCACGTTGATCCTGATGGATCAGCAGCGTTTCCAGTGAGTTGCAGGCGCTCGGCCGCTGCTTCTTGGCGTTAACGATGATCTCCAGCGCCGCCTCACACTCCATGCTTTCATCAAGATAGAGATGGCAGACGCCGATGCCGCCGGTGATCACCGGTATAGTCGAATGTTCACGGCACAGCTTGTGCAGTCCGGCACCGCCGCGCGGGATCAGCATATCGACATAGCGATCAAGCCTGAGCAGCTGATTGACCAGCTCGCGATCCGGATTTTCAATCGCCTGTATGGCCCCGGCAGGCAGGTTGTGTTTTATCAGCGCCCGCTGAATAACCCGGACCGTAGCCGCGTTGGTACGCCACGTCTCTTTACCGCCGCGCAAAATGGCTGCGTTGCCGGTTTTCAGGCAGAGAGCCGCCACATCAACGGTGACGTTGGGACGCGCTTCGTAAATGACGCCGACCACGCCCAGCGGCACACGCCGCCGTTCAATGCGCAGACCGCTGTCGAGCTGGCCCCCGTCAATCAGCTGTCCCACCGGATCGGCCAGCTGGCAGACCTGCCTCACGTCATCGGCGATGCTCTTCAGCCGCTGCGGCGTCAGCGTCAGGCGATCGAGCAGCGCCGCGCTCATGCCGCTCTGCCGTGCGTCGGCCAGATCCTGTTCATTAGCCGCCAGAATCTCTGCGTGATCCGCCTCCAGCCCTTCAGCCAGGGTCAGCAACACCTGATTTTTTTCTGCGGTGGAGAGCGTTGCCAGCGCGTACGATGCCGCACGCGCCGCCTTACCCATTTCCTCTAACATTTTCTGCTCCTTAGCTGACAACCATGTCGTCGCGATGCACGGCAACCGGACCATATTCATAACCGAGAATATCACCGATCTCCTGACTGTGATGCCCGGCGATCATGCGCATCGCATCGCTGTTGTAACGCGTCACGCCGTGGGCGATATCGCGTCCCTGCAGATTCCGGATGCGGATCACCTCACCGCGTGAGAAATTCCCCTGCACCTCACGGATGCCTTTGGGCAGCAGCGAACTGCCACGCTCCAGCACCGCCGACAGCGCACCATCATCAATGGTGATTTCGCCAGCCGGGGGCGCGCCGAAGATCCAGCGCTTGCGGTTCTCCAGCGGCGACTGCTGTGCGTGAAAGCGCGTCCCGACCGGTTTGCCGTTCAGTACATCGCTGATGACATCCGGACGGCTGCCGGCGGCGATAATCACATCAATACCGGCACGACAGGCAACATCTGCTGCCTGCAGTTTGGTTGCCATACCGCCGGTACCTAAGCCTGACACGCTGCCGCCCGCCAGCGTCCGCAGCGCATCATCAATCTGGTGCACGTCACCAATCAGCTGCGCCTCCGGATTGGTGCGCGGATCGGCGGTGAACAGCCCCTGCTGATCGGTCAGCAGCAGCAGTTTGTCCGCTCCGCCCAGCATCGCCGCCAGCGCCGACAGATTGTCGTTATCGCCGACTTTAATTTCCGCCGTAGCGACCGCGTCGTTTTCGTTAATCACCGGAACGATGTGGTTATCCAGCAGCGCGCGCAGCATATCGCGCGCATAGAGGAAGCGTTCGCGATCTTCCATATCCGCGCGCGTCAGCAGCATCTGACCAATATGGATGCCATAAATAGAGAACAGCTGTTCCCACAGCTGGATCAGACGGCTCTGCCCCACCGCAGCCAGCAGCTGCTTTGAGGCGATGGTCGGTGGCAGTTCGGGATAACCAAGATGTTCACGTCCGGCCGCAATGGCGCCTGAGGTGACAATGACAATGCGATGTCCCGCCGCGTGCATGTGCGCACACTGACGAACCAGCTCCACCATGTGCGCCCGATTCAGCCGGCGCGATCCGCCGGTGAGCACGCTGGTACCCAATTTGACCACCAGGGTCTGACTGCCACTCATATTTTCCTGCCATCTGAGAAAAAATCCGCGAACGGACGTTTTATCAGGAGTCAGCAAGGAAGCCAACAGCCACGCCGGGAAAAGCGCGAATTTCCGCAGCCCTGTCAGCCTGACTGCACCACTCCATTCACCCCGATTGCGCAAATCTGTCATAAAACTTTCATCAGCTATCGGTAAAACGTCCCGTGTTTTACACCCCTTTTCGCGGGTACATACTTTTTTTACTCATCGGGATTGATAGCACATGAAGAAAAGCACACTGGCACTGGTTGTTTCCGCCCTGGCTCTGGCCACCACTGCACAAGCCGCAGAAATTTATAATAAAGACGGTAACAAACTGGATCTCTATGGTCGCGTAAAAGGGATGCACTATTTCAGTGACAATGCGGGCGCAGACGGTGACAAAACGTATGTGCGTCTCGGTTTTAAGGGTCAGACGCAGATTAACGACCTGATGACGGGTTACGGTCAGTGGGAATATCAGTTTCAGGGCAACCGCTCTGAAGGCAGTGACGCAAATAACGGCAACAAAACCCGTCTCGGCTTTGCCGGCCTGAAATTTGGCGACTACGGCTCAATCGACTATGGCCGTAACTACGGCGTGCTGTATGACGTGGAAGCCTGGACCGACGTCTTCCCTGAGTTCGGCGGTGACGGCACCGCGCGCACCGATAACTTTATGGCGGCGCGCACGTCTGGCGTGGCGACCTACCGCAACAGTAATTTCTTTGGTCTGGTGGATGGCCTGCGTTTCGCCCTGCAGTATCAGGGCAAAAATGACGCCGGCAGCGCGAACAGCCGCGGCAGCGCAACGGATACCAGCACCCAGAACGGCGACGGCTACGGCGCATCCCTGGGCTACACCATCGGCGACAGCGGCGTCAGCCTGATGTCGGCCATTACCTCATCCGATCGCACCAGCCAGCAGCAGCAGGCCGGGCTGCTCGGACGCGGAGACAAAGCAGAATCCTGGGGAGCCGGTATTAAATATGATGCTAACAGCGTCTATCTGGCGTCTATCTACACTGAGACGCGCAACATGACGCCCATCGGCACGCGCGGCTTTGCTAATAAAGCGCAGAACATTGAAATGGTGGCACAGTATCAGTTCGATTCCGGCCTGCGTCCGTCACTGGGCTATGTACAGACTAAAGGCAAGGATATTGAAGGCGTGGGTGATGAAGACCTGGTGAAATATGTTGATCTGGGCCTGACGTACTATTTCAATAAGAACATGTCGGCCATGGTGGATTACAAAATTAATCAGCTGGACGACAACAATAAGCTGGGGCTGAACAATGACGATGTGGTTGCCGTGGCGCTGACCTATCAGTTCTGATTATCCGCTACGGTATCAGCACCGCTATCCTCATTACGCAAGAGCCGGCACATGACCGGCTCTTTTTTTATATTATGCGCTCAGCTTCACCGGCTCTTCTTTAAAACCAGCTGCAGGACGCAGATCGAGCTTCTGCTCATGCAGCATCGCTTTCAGCCGCTCATGAAAATTACGCAGCGTACTCTCTACGCGCTCATTGTTTTCTTTACCTTTAATGGTTGTCACACTCCAGTCGCCCTCTTTATCAAACAGGCCGAAGTGATATTCGTAGGTAAAGTGATCGCTGTGCGCATCCAGTGTCATCCACCAGCCCCAGAACTCGCGGCTCTCCGGTGCAGGCTTTACGTTAACGCAGGCGGCCAGGCAGTCAAAAAAGAAACGCGTATCTTCGCATTTTCCTTCACGGATGTACGGCCCCAATTCGGTGAAGCGCTTAAGCAGGCGACTGCGGGGGTGACCACTCGGTAACGTCATGCTAATTCTCTCCCTCAAATAAACCGTAAAAAAAAGCAGCGCGCTGCACAAAAGGCGCAGCGCGTAGTATGCCGACATTAAGTTTTAGCAGAGGTTTTGCATTTTGCCAGTTACCGCTGCAACTGTTTGCTGAGCCAGTCACAGATCTGATTCAGCGCTTTTTCAAAACTGCGGAATACCGGTGATGCCGGAATAGCCAGCGTTTTACCCTGCGCGGATGAGCCGGCAATCAGGCGGGAATCCTCCTCCGGACTGAAAAGATCGTCCGGCCAGTAAGCGGCCAGCATTGGCACCGGCGTACGGCGTCCCAGCAGCCCCTGCACCTTCAGCGAATAGCGATTCAGCTCAATGCGCAGGTTGCTGTCGGACGTGGAGGCCATCCCCAGGCGGCTCGCCAGCATATCCATATACATGTCCGGCAGCTGCTGCTGACGCGCCGCGTCAACAAACACGCCGTGCACCATCGCGCCCAGCGTTGCCACGGCACGAATACGCGGTACCTCAAGCCAGGCGAGTCGGGTCGCGATATTGGCACCAAAGCGATAGCCGAACAGCGCCACGCGGGTGTGATCGATCCACGGCACGTTACTGAGCTCGCGCAGAACCTGCTGATGCAGATGGCTGGTGTCCTGGTTCAGTGTCCATTTACTGCTGTAGCCAACAGAGGGCATGTCCAGCGTCAGCATAGCGATACCGCGCGGGGCCAGATAGTCATGAAACAGACGATAGTGATCGCTTTGCAGCGAATCGAGCCCCCCGCACAGCATCACCGTGGGATAGGGTGCACTGGCCTGCGCCGGCATATGCAGAAACCCGGTAACCGGACTGCCACCACTGACGGGAAACGTCAGTGATTTCAGCTCGCCCGGCAGCCGCCGGGTCGCCTCTTCATAAGCACGGTTCGCCAGCACCTGCGCCTGATCGGCCAGCTCGTCGCCTTTAATATAGGGATAGGCCGCCAGGCTATAGAGGTTTGCCGCGTGCAGCCACTGCTGGCCCGCCTCATCATGCTGCTCGCTCTGCATCGCCTGCTGCTGCCAGAGCGCCGCCTGTTTTGACCACTCAAAATTCCAGTTGCCGCCGCGATAGCCAATCACCGTGTCCAGCAGCGCGTCATCGGTGTGTTCAAAGCGGCTGACAGCGATGCGCGCCAGGACTTCGCTGATCTCCTGCGGGGAGAGGCCGCGCCATGTCCAGAGCAGTTTGTTCAGCATACGATACCAGCCGCGCTGAGTATCCCCCTCCAGCGCGTTATGCACCTGGGCAGTAGCGTGATGCTGACGGCGTACCAGTGAGGAGGTTTCGGGATGTTTAAAACGCGGCTTGAACAGCTCTTCGCTAAGATTTTTTTCGGCCATCTGATGGTTTCTCCTGCGGCAGTCGCATAGATGGCTATGAGTTTACTTCACCCGCCCCCGCTGCGCGAGGCGCGAATAGCACAACGCCCGGCTTAACCGGGCGTTGTTTGCGTTGCATCAATCAGCTTTTGACGATGGGCGGAATATAGACCACGCCCATATCCCACGGCTGTTCAATCCAGGTGTTCTGCGGAATATCCACAATATAGTCATCCACCAGCGCGCGGCCGGCAGGCTTGGCGAAGATAGTGCAGAAACGCGCTTTTGGATACATATCACGGATCGCCTGCGCGGTGCCGCCGGTGTCGACCAGGTCGTCAATAACGATAAAGCCTTCACCGTCGCCTTCGGCGCGCTTCAGCACTTTCATTTCGCGCTGGTGATCGTGATCGTAACTGGAGATGCAGACGGTATCGACGTAGCGAATACCCAGCTCACGCGCCAGCAGTGATGCCGGAACCAGACCACCGCGGCTTACCGCGATGATACCTTTCCACTGTTCCACAGGAAGCAGGCGCTGGGCCAGTTTACGGGCATGAATCTGCAGCATGTCCCAGGTTACGACGTATTTTTCGCTCATAAAAGGAATCCCAACCACCAAAAGTGGCTTAAAAATATGCAAGGGGGAAAAGGTTGCGCGAGATTATAAGGATCTGGCGCGTTAAAAACCAGCATCGGAGAGACTGGTTGCAGGTTTTTAGCGCGCCTGATGACGCGCCTGCGAATAAAGGGTGATATTCTCTGACTCATCACGTCAGATGAGCTGACGGCGATCTTTAACCGAAAACTGCGTGCGAGCGGCCTGTCCGCCACGCTGATACAGGAGACGCGTTGTGTCTGAATTGTCTCAACTCTCCCCGCAGCCGCTGTGGGATATCTTCGCCAAAATCTGCTCTATTCCACACCCTTCTTATCATGAAGAGGCGCTGGCTGAATATGTGGTCAGCTGGGCCAAAGAGCAGAATTTCTGGGTCGAGCGCGATCGGGTCGGCAATATTTTGATCCGTAAACCTGCCACGCCAGGCATGGAAAACCGCACGCCGGTTGCGCTGCAGGCGCACCTGGATATGGTGCCGCAAAAAAATAACGATACCGCTCACGATTTCACTAAAGATCCGATTCAGCCATGGGTTGACGGTGAGTGGGTGAAAGCGCGCGGCACCACGCTGGGTGCAGATAACGGCATCGGCATGGCGTCAGCGCTGGCGGTACTGGCTGACAACAGCCTGACGCACGGCCCGCTGGAAGTGCTGCTGACCATGACCGAAGAGTCGGGCATGGATGGCGCGTTTGGCCTGCAGCCGGACTGGCTGCAGGCGGAAATCCTGATCAACACCGACTCTGAAGAAGAGGGTGAGATCTACATGGGCTGCGCGGGTGGCATCGACTTCATTACCACGCTGCCGCTGAGCCGTGAAGCGGTTCCGGCCGGCTTTGAAACGCTGAAGCTGACGCTCAAAGGATTGAAAGGCGGCCATTCCGGCGCGGATATCCATCTGGGTCTCGGCAACGCGAACAAGCTGCTGGCGCGTTTTCTCGCCGCCCATGCCCGCGAGCTGGATCTGCGTCTGATCGACTTTACCGGCGGCACGCTGCGTAACGCCATCCCGCGTGAAGCCTTTGCCACGCTGGCCGTGGAAAGCCACAAAGTGGATGCGCTGAAATCTGCGGCGCTGCACTTCCAGGCCGTGCTGCTCAATGAACTCGGCAGCAAGGAAAAGCATATCGTGCTGCAGACTGAGCCGGTGGCGCAGCAGGCGGAGGCGCTGAGCGCTGAGTGCCGCGATCGCTTTATCAACCTGCTGAACAGTACCCCTAACGGCGTGATCCGTAATTCAGACGTGGCGAAAGGCGTGGTGGAAACCTCGCTGAACGTTGGCGTGGTCAGCATGGATCAGGCTAACGCTGAAATCATCTGCCTGATTCGCTCGCTGATCGATACGGGCAGGGAGTGGGTAGTAGAGACGCTGACCTCGCTGGGGGCGCTGGCGGGCGCGCAGACCGCACCGAAAGGCGGCTATCCGGGCTGGCAGCCCGACGCTGATTCGCCGGTAATGGCGCTGACGCGCACTACCTACGAAGCGCTGTTTGGCAAAACGCCAAACATTCAGGTGATCCATGCCGGTCTGGAGTGTGGCCTGTTCAAGAAACCGTATCCGCATATGGATATGGTCTCTATCGGACCCACCATTACCGGCCCGCACTCGCCGGATGAGCAGGTGCATATTGAAAGCGTTGGCCTTTACTGGAAGCTACTCACTGCGCTGCTGAACGCGATCCCGGCAAAAGCGTAATTTATGCCGCTCCCCTGCCCGCTACCGGGCGGGGGAGATTTCACAGCCCCAGCAGCAGCTGACGCTCAAGCTGCGGGTCCACCAGCGTAACGTGCAGTCCCACCAGCCTTACCCCGCGTTCTGCCCGACGCGCCTCCCAGACCTGACGCGCCACCGCTACCATATCCTCTTTATTCAGCACCGCCCAGACGTGCTCCTGCGTGGTTTGCTGGAAGTCGCTGAACTTGAATTTTACCCCCTGCCGGGCGATCTGTTTATCTGGCCGGATGGTACCCAGACGGCGATCCAGCTCCGCATAGAGATAGTCGATAATGGGCAAACACTGCTCCCAGTGGTGAATATCCTCCGGCAGCGTGCGCTCAACCCCCAGCGATTTCCGTTCGCGTTCGACGATCACTTCGCGGTCATCAACACCGTTGCTGCGTTCCCAGAGCGAGCGACCAAATTTACCAAAGCGTTTCAGCAGCAGCGACAGGTCGGCCTGCTGCACGTCAGCACAGGTACGCAGCCCCATCTCCTCCAGCTTTTTGGTCGCCACTTTGCCCACGCCCGGGATCTTACTGAGCGGCAGCTCATGCAGAAACGCCGGCACCGCCTGCGGGGTGATCACATACTGGCCGTCAGGCTTATTGAGGTCAGAGGCAATTTTTGCCAGAAATTTGATCGGCGCGATACCTGCCGATGCGGTCAGCCCGGTTTCACGCAGAATATCTGCGCGAATCGCCTGCGCCATCAGCGTGGCCGATCCCTGACAGTGCGGACTGCTGGTAACATCCAGATAGGCTTCATCCAGCGAAAGCGGTTCAATCAGCGGCGTGTAGCGGAGGAAGATTTCGCGGATCTGCCGCGAGGCCTCTTTGTAGGCGTCAAAGCGCCCTGGCAGCAGACGCAGGTGCGGACAGAGACGCAGCGCAGTCGAGGTCGGCATGGCGCTGCGCACGCCATATTTACGCGCCGGATAGTTAGCGGTGCTGATGACCCCGCGCTGAACGCGGTTGCCGCCAATGGCGATAGGGATATCCCGCAACGACGGATCGTCACGCATCTCAACCGCTGCGTAAAAGCAGTCCATATCGACATGAATGATTTTGCGCATACCCCCTCCGGACACTGGCTAAGTATACAGTAGCGAAGGCGTTGAGCAATCTCCGTCAGCACCGCGGCCGCGTTTAAAGGCGTTTCACTCCCCGGCACATCACAACTTTGCGCCATTTTCTTGCCCGCTATCTTGATTAAAAGCCAGACAATGTTAATGTTGCGCAGCGATAGCGGATATTTCCGATAATGCAACTGAGTGACGCCGCGCGTCTGAGTTTTTCTTCACTTCAAGGTATACACAGAATGGGCAGAATCGCATTGCTGTTCGCGATGATTCTTATGCCAGTCCTTAGCTGGGCAATCACACCTGAACCCGCACAACCGCTGGCTCCGGTAAGCAAAGAGTTAAAGAAACAACTGCTGGGTACGCCAGTATTTATCCAGATTTTCAAAGAAGAGCGCACGCTGGAACTCTATGGCAAAATCGGCAATGAATATCGCCTGCTGGACAGCTATCGCATCTGTAATTTTTCCGGCGGACTTGGTCCCAAACGCCGCCAGGGCGACTTCAAAAGTCCGGAAGGCTTTTACAACGTTAAGCTTAATCAGCTGAAACCCGACAGCCGCTTTTACCGCGCCATTAATACCGGTTTTCCTAACCAGTACGATCGCAGCAAGGGCTATAACGGCAACTATCTGATGATTCACGGTGACTGCGTTTCCGTGGGCTGCTACGCCATGACCAACGGTTCAATGGATGAGATTTTCAACTATGTTAATGCGGCCCTGCGTAACGGCCAGCAGGAGATGCAGCTGAATATCTATCCGTTCCGTATGACGGAAAGCAATATGCAGCGTCATCGCTACTCAAGCTATATCGATTTCTGGCGCGAACTGCAGCCGGGCTACGCCTATTTTGCGAAATATCACGTGCCGCCCGGCGTTAACGTCACGGCTACGGGTCAGTATGCGGTGAACAACACCCCGGTACTGTCCACACCGGACGCGGCCTCCAAATCATTCCTGGCGCTCACCCAGGCAAAATAGCGCCCACTCGCCTGGCGCTATCCGGTGCCAGGTTTCATTTCCGGTCAGCGGCTGCGTGGCGATAACCGTTACCACATCATGTGGCGTGGTCTGCTGCTGGAAATCGATCTCCACATCCTGATCCAGCAAACGCGCTTTCCCAAACGGCGCGCGCCGCGTGATCCAGTAAAGATTGGTGGAGCAGAACGCCATCAGATAGCGCCCATCTGACAACAGCATGTTAAATACGCCTTTTTCACGCAGCTCACCGGCAAGTTCAGCAATGTAGCGAAACACTGCGGGCCAGTTTCCTGGCGTCCGCGGATAGCGCGCCTGCAGCTGCGAGAGGATCCAGCAAAACGCCTTTTCACTGTCAGTCTCTCCCACCGGGCGAAAGTGGCCGCTGTCGAGCTGGCGATAGCCTTTAAGCTGTCCATTGTGCGCGTAAGTCCAGTTGCGGCCCCACAGCTCACGGGTAAAAGGATGGGTGTTCTCCAGGGAGACCTCGCCCCGGTTTGCCTGGCGGATATGCGCAACCACCGAGTGCGATTTGATCGGATACTCCTGCACCAGGCGGGCGACCGGCGAGTTTACGCTCGGCAGCGGATCTTTGAATGTGCGGCATCCTTTGCCTTCATAAAAGGCGATACCCCAGCCATCTTTATGCGGTCCGGTACCGCCGCCGCGCTGTACCAGCCCGGTAAAACTGAAGCAGATATCGGTAGGGACATTGGCGCTCATCCCGAGCAGTTCGCACATAGCTACCCCCTTCTCACCCCTCCCGGCATGCGGGAAGGCAGCGTGAATTACTTAACCATCTCTTTTTCAATCAGCAGCATCAGGATGTGGATCACTTTGATATGGATCTCCTGTATGCGATCGGCATAGCCGAAATGCGGTACCCGGATCTCAATATCCGCACTGCCTGCCATTTTGCCGCCATCTTTGCCGGTCAGGGTAATGACTTTCATTCCCTGCGCGCGCGCTGCCTCAATCGCTTTGATGATATTGGCGGAGTTGCCGGAAGTGGAGAGCCCCAGCAGCACATCGCCTTCGCGCCCTACCGCTTCCACGTAGCGTGAAAACACATGGTCATAGCCGAAATCGTTGCTGACGCAGGAGAGATGGCTGACATCAGAAATTGCAATGGCCGGATAGCCGGGACGGTTTTCGCGATAGCGGCCGGTCAGCTCTTCTGCAAAATGCATTGCGTCACAGTGTGATCCCCCGTTACCACAAGAGAGCACTTTTCCGCCCGCTTTGAAACTGTCCGCCAGCAGCACCGCTGCACGCTGAATGGCGTGGATATTGGCGTCGTCACTCAAAAACCGGGTCAGGGTGTCGGCAGCTTCGTTGAGTTCCGAGCGAATGATGTCCTGATACATAGGAGATGTCCTTTAGAGGAGAGGTTAACCCGGCAAGTTTAACGGAATGCCACAGGGGCGCAAAGCGCTGGCAGCAGGGAAAACGCCTCTCTCACTGCGCGACCAGACGATAAATGCGCCAGCTACGATGATTTTGTGAGCCTGGTTGTAATTGTGATGTAAAGGAATTGCTTATTAAGACCGGCTGCTCTAAACCTGTCACTAACAGGTCAGACCTCTTACTACTTACGGAGCGATTCACTATGCTGCTGGTTTCCATCGTGGCGACGCTACTGCTGGTTAGCGCCCTCTTTTATCATCAGATATCTCTGCGTCTGAGCAGCGCCATCCTGCTGCTCTGGACCGCTGCCATGGCCTTAACCGGCCTCTGGACCGGCTGGCTGCTGCTGCCGCTGGCGCTGATCCTGCTGCCATTTAACCTGCCGTCGCTGCGCCAGCGCCTGTTTTCAAAACCGGCTCTGCAGGGCTTTCGCAAGGTTATGCCGCCGATGTCGCGCACCGAACAGGAAGCGATCGATGCCGGCACAACCTGGTGGGAAGGCGATCTGTTTCAGGGCAAGCCGGACTGGCAAAAGCTGCACAACTACCCGCGTCCGCAGCTCACCGCAGAGGAGCAGGCGTTTCTGGATGGTCCGGTTGAGGAAGCGTGCCGTATGGCAAACGACTTCGCGATTACCCATGAGCTGGCCGATTTACCACCGGAGCTGTGGGCCTATCTGAAGCAGCACCGCTTTTTCGCCATGATCATTAAAAAAGAGTATGGCGGACTGGAGTTTTCCGCTTATGCGCAGGCGCGCGTATTGCAGAAACTGGCTGGCGTCTCCGGTATTCTGGCGATTACCGTCGGCGTCCCGAACTCCCTGGGGCCGGGCGAGCTGCTGCAGCACTACGGTACTGAGGAGCAGAAAGATCACTATCTGCCGCGTCTGGCGCGCGGCGATGAGATCCCCTGCTTTGCCCTGACCAGCCCGGAAGCGGGCTCCGATGCCGGTGCCATTCCTGATACCGGTGTGGTCTGTATGGGCGAGTGGCAGGGTCAGCAGGTGCTGGGTATGCGTCTGACCTGGAACAAGCGTTATATTACGCTGGCCCCGGTCGCTACCGTGCTGGGCCTGGCGTTTAAACTCTCCGATCCCGATGGTCTGCTGGGCGATAACCCGGAGCCGGGAATTACCTGTGCGCTGATCCCGACCCATACGCCGGGCGTGGAGATTGGTAATCGCCACTTCCCGCTGAACGTGCCGTTCCAGAATGGCCCGACGCGCGGCAACAACATATTTGTACCGATTGACTATATCATCGGCGGTCCGGCGATGGCCGGCCAGGGCTGGCGCATGCTGGTAGAGTGCCTCTCGGTCGGGCGCGGCATCACGCTGCCTTCTAACTCCACCGGCAGCCTGAAAAGCGTGGCGCTGGCCACCGGCGCTTATGCGCACATCCGCCGTCAGTTCAAAGTGGCGATTGGCAAAATGGAAGGTATTGAAGAGCCGCTGGCGCGCATTGCCGGTAATGCTTACGTCATGGACGCGGCCGCCACGCTGATCACCACCGGCATTATGCAGGGTGAAAAGCCGGCCGTGCTCTCTGCGATTGTGAAGTATCACTGTACCCACCGCGGTCAGCGCGCCATTATCGACGCCATGGATATTGCGGGCGGCAAAGGCATCATGCTGGGGGATAACAATTTCCTCGCCCGCGCCTATCAGGGAGCGCCTATCGCTATTACGGTTGAGGGCGCCAATATCCTGACGCGCAGCATGATTATCTTTGGTCAGGGTGCTATCCGCTGCCATCCGTGGGTGCTGAAAGAGATGGACGCAGCGGCGAAAAACGATCTTTCCCGTTTTGACCATGCACTGTTCAGCCATATCGGTCATGTCGGCAGCAGTGCAGTACGCAGCCTCTGGCTCGGCCTGACCAACGGCCGCACCAGCGCCGCACCGACGCGTGACGCGACGCGCCACTACTATCAGCAGCTTAATCGTCTGAGCGCGAACCTGGCGCTGCTCTCTGATATCTCCATGGCCGTGCTCGGCGGCAGCCTGAAGCGACGCGAACGCATCTCTGCCCGCCTCGGTGATGTGCTGAGCCAGATGTACCTTGCGTCCGCCACGCTGAAACGCTATGACGAAGAGGGACGCCATGAGGCCGATCTGCCGCTGGTGCACTGGGGCGTGCAGGATGCGCTGCACCAGGCCGAAGTGGCGATGGACGATCTGCTGCGTAACTTCCCGAACCGGCTGACTGCCGGAGCGCTGCGCCTGGCCATCTTCGCCGGTGGCAAACGCTGCCTGCCGCCGTCAGACAAACTTGACCATAAACTGGCGAGGCTGCTGCAGCTGCCTTCTGCTACCCGCTCCCGCCTTGGCCGCGGTCAGTATCTGACGCCAGCTGAGCATAACCCGGCAGGTCAGCTGGAGCAGGCGCTGCAGGATGTCATGGCGGCGGAAGTGATCCACGATCGCCTCTGTCAGCAGCAGAAAAAGCACCTCTCCTTTACCCGTCTTGATGCGCTGGCGCAGCGGGCGCTGAAGGAGGGTCTGATCGACGAGAGCGAAGCGCAGGTGCTGATCCGCGCAGAAGCCAGCCGGCTGAAAGCCATTAATGTGGATGAGTTCGTGCCGGAAGCGCTGGCCGCACCGAAGCCACAACCCCGGCCGCAGGCGCGATCCAGCGAAGCGGCATAATCCCGACACCAGGTGCCCGACGCCTCCTTGCGGAGGCGTTTTTTTTGCCTCTGTCAGACGCCTATGCGGCCTGGCGAATGCGGGCAACCAGCGCCTCTTCATCCGCAATATGGTCAGCGGCCAGCATCAGGGTGCGCCCCAGCGCCAGCGCGCTGTGCAGACAGGCGTTACGCATCTCTTCATCATCGATACCGGAGAAATCACTGAGCGTTGTGGCGCTGAGGCTGCGCCGGATCAGCGCAGCACCGCTGTAGCCGAGGGCGTCATGCCAGATTGACTGCAGCAGCAGCTGGTCGCATCCGGGCCAGCGGAACAGCGCATCGCTCTCCGCCAGACGACGAAAGCCGGTGGTAAAACCGCGCCACAGCTGCTGCACCGCCTGCAGGTGCTGCTCACGCGCATCGGCCGCTTCACGCAGCGGCAGCTGGCCGGGGGCAGCGCAGTAGTGGATCAGCAGATCGCTTAACGCCCCGCTGACGGCGAAACCGACAGGTGCAGCGCAGCCGTGCTCAGGCAGCTGTGTTTCAGGGCGGGTAAGAAAACGCCAGCGCAGTACGCCGAGGATTTGCTGCAGCGCCTCATCCTGCTGCAGTTCCGCCGCCAGCGCCTGCAGTGTAACCGGCACCGACGCGGGCTGCCAGTTGAACAGCCGTTCCGTCAGGCGGCGTGCCGCTCCGTCATTTATCCCGGTTGATGCCGCCAGCAAAGTCTGCGCCAGCGCCTCGCCGGCAGCGCTGTTGTCATGAGGTTGTGCCATTACCTGCTCCTGTAAAAGCTGCGTTTAGCCATCTAAGCGTCTCGATTGCCAAAGAGTAGCATCCTGATTATAGTGTCAGCAATACAGGGTTTCTTATCACGCCGCTTACGCGCAAGGCCAGCTTACTATGACGCCACTTGATCTTATTCCTGACAGCAAGCTTCCCGCGACCGGCACCACGATCTTTACGCAGATGAGCGCGCTTGCCGCCCGGCACGGCGCCATCAATCTTTCCCAGGGCTTTCCTGATTTCAGCGGCCCCTCCCTGCTGCAGACGCGGCTGGCGCATCACGTCAGTCAGGGGGCCAATCAGTATGCGCCGATGATCGGCACGCCGGAACTGCGCGAAGCGATAGCGGATAAAACCGCAGAGCTATATGGCTACCGGCCTGATGCCGGCAGCGACATTACCGTGACCAGCGGGGCGACGGAAGCGCTCTACGCGGCTATTACCGCACTGGTGCGACCGGGCGACGAAGTGATCTGCTTTGATCCCAGCTACGACAGCTACGCGCCCGCGGTGACGCTGGCGGGCGGCGTAATGCAGCGTATCGCCCTGCAGCCGCCTGCGTTTCGCGTGGCGTGGCCCGCGTTTCGCGATCGGCTTAGCGCACGTACCCGGCTGGTGATCCTGAATACGCCGCACAATCCCTCTGCCACCGTCTGGCAGCAGAGCGATCTGGAGGCGCTGTGGCAGGCGATTGCGGATCGGGAAATATACGTGCTGAGCGATGAGGTGTATGAGCACATCTGTTTCAGCGCGGCGGGTCACGCCAGCGTGCTGGCACATGCCGGGCTGCGCCAGCGCGCGGTCACCGTCTCCTCATTTGGCAAGACGTATCATATGACCGGCTGGAAAGTGGGCTACGCCGTAGCGCCGCCCGCTATCAGCGCCGAGCTGCGCAAGGTACATCAGTACCTGACTTTTTCCGTCAACACCCCGGCCCAGCTGGCGCTGGCGGATATGCTGCGTCAGCAGCCTGAACACTACCGAACGCTTTCTGCGTTTTACCGCGCCCGGCGCGATCGTCTGACACAGGCGCTGGCGGCCAGTCGTTTTCAGGTATTACCCTGTGAAGGCACCTATTTTTTACTGCTGGACTACAGTGCGATCGCCGATCTGGATGACGTCAGCTTCTGTGAGTGGCTGACCAAAGAAGCAGGCGTCGCTGCTATCCCGCTGTCGGTGTTCTGCGCTGACCCTTTCCCGCACCGGCTGATCCGCCTGTGCTTTGCCAAACAAGAGGCGACGCTCGACGCCGCCGCGGAGCGCCTGTGCAAACTTTAAAGATTACCCTGCTGCAGCAGCCGCTGAGCTGGATGAACGGCGCCGCTAACCTGCGTCATTTTGATCGGCTGCTGGAAAACCTGAGCGGACGCGATGTGATTGTGCTGCCAGAGATGTTTACCACTGGTTTTGCCATGGAAGCGGCGCAGGCTTCATTGCCGCAGCAGGAGGTAGTGACCTGGCTGCAGCATCACGCGCGGGCCACCCATGCGCTGGTCGGCGGCAGCGCGGCCATTCAGACAGAAGCGGGTGCGGTAAACCGCTTTCTGCTGGTGGAGCCAGACGGTACGCTGCATCAGTATGACAAGCGCCATCTGTTTCGCATGGCGGAAGAGCATCAGCACTATCTGCCGGGAGAACGCCGTGAACTCTTTCACTGGCGCGGCTGGCGTATTCTGCCGCAGATTTGCTACGACCTGCGCTTTCCGGTGTTTTCCCGCAACCGCAATGATTACGATCTGGCGCTTTATGTCGCCAACTGGCCGGCACCGCGCGCTCATCACTGGCAGGCGCTGCTGATGGCACGTGCCATCGAAAATCAGGCGTATGTCGCCGGCTGTAACCGGGTGGGCAGCGACGGCAATCATCACCGCTACCGCGGCGACAGCCAGATTATCTCACCGCAGGGGGAGATCCTTGCAGCCGCTGAACCCTTTACCCCGGCACGCCTGGATGCAGATCTGTCGCTGGACGCGCTGCAGACGTATCGCGAGCGCTTTCCGGCATGGCGCGACGCAGATACGTGGACGCTGGAATAAACCGCGGGCCGGCACCGGTAACGCCGGGGAAGAAAAGCAAAAACCGGAAGCGCCAGGCTTCCGGTTCTGTTTTTTCAAATCTATCAGGTGCGGTTTAGCGCAGGGTAATTACGCGAGATCGAAACGGTCCAGGTTCATCACCTTTGTCCAGGCCGCCACGAAATCATGGACAAACTTCTGCTTCGCATCGCTGCTGGCATACACTTCAGCCAGCGCACGCAGGATAGCGTTAGAGCCGAACACCAGATCGGCGCGCGTGGCGTGATACTTCACTTCGCCGCTTTCGCGATCGCGTCCTTCGAACAGCTCAGCGCGTTCATCGGTGGCGCGCCACGCGGTGCGCATGTCGAGCAGATTGACAAAAAAGTCGTTGCTCAGCACGCCCGGGCGATCGGTAAACACACCGTGCTGGCTGCCGTCATAATTGGTGCCCAGCACGCGCAGGCCGCCCAGCAGCGCCGTCAGCTCCGGTGCGCTCAGCGTCAGCTGCTGCGCTTTATCCAGCAGCAGGGTCTCCGTTGAGGAGCCACTCTGCACGCGACGATAGTTACGGAAGCCATCTGCCAGCGGCTGCAGCACATTAAACGACTCACTATCAGTCTGATCCTGACGCGCATCCACGCGACCCGGCATAAACGGCACCTGCACCGCCACGCCTGCAGCAGCAGCAGCCTGTTCAATACCGACGCTGCCTGCCAGCACAAGGGTATCCGCCAGCGAGAGTTTGCCGGATGCCTGCTGGATTTGCTGCAATACCGGCAGCACATCGCTTACCACACCGGCATTGACCGCCCAGCCGTTCTGCGGTGCCAGCGCCAGACGCGCGCCGTTAGCACCCCCGCGCTTGTCGCCGCCACGGAACGTTGAAGCGGATGCCCAGGCCACGGAAACCAGCTGGCTGACGCTCAGGCCCGACGCGGCGATCTGTGCTTTAGCCTGCGCAATATCATCAGCGCCGGGCTGATGCACCGGCTGCGGTAACGGATCCTGCCACAGCAGATCTTCTTTCGGCACTTCCGGGCCGAGGTAGCGCGCTTTGGGTCCCATATCGCGGTGAGTCAGCTTAAACCAGGCGCGGGCGAATGCTTCATTAAACGCCTGCGGATCGTTCAGGAAGCGACGCGAGATCTTCTCAAACTCCGGATCGAAGCGCAGCGTCAGATCGGTTACCAGCATGGTGGGCTTGCGCTTTTTCTCCGGATCAAACGGATCGGGGATGATCGCTTCTGCGTCCACCGCTTCAAACTGAATCGCACCCGCCGGGCTGTGCGTCTGCACCCACTCATATTTGAACAGGTTCTCAAAGAAATAGTTGCTCCACTGGGTTGGCGTCTGCGTCCAGACCACTTCCAGGCCGGAGGTGATAGCATCCGCTCCGGCACCGCTGCCGTAGCTGTTGTGCCAGCCAAAGCCCTGCGCTTCAATTGGCGAGGCTTCAGGATCAACATCCAGATGGCTGGCAGCCGCCGCCCCGTGCGTTTTGCCCAGCGTATGGCCGCCGGCAATGAGCGCAACGATCTCTTCGTCGTTCATGCCCATGTTGCCGAAAGTGGCGCGGATCGCCGGCGCTGCAGAGCGCGGATCGCCGCTCGCTTCCGGACCTTCCGGGTTGACGTAGATCAGGCCCATTTCGGTTGCGCCCAGCGGCGCATTTGCGAGGCTCTCGGGATGACGGTGCGCCAGCCACTCTTTTTCATGGCCCCAGTCCACATCCATATCCGGCTCCCAGACATCCTCACGACCGGCACCAAAACCAAAGGTACGGAAACCGGCGTTCTCCAGGGAGACGTTACCCGCCAGAATATAGAGATCGGCCCAGGAGATTTTCTGGCCATACTTCTGTTTTACCGGCCAGAGCAGGCGTCGTGCTTTATCAAGGCTGACGTTATCGGGCCAGGCATTAAGCGGCGCAAAGCGCTGCTGTCCGCGCCCGGAACCGCCGCGGCCATCAATCGTGCGGTAGGTGCCGGCACTGTGCCACGCCATACGAATAAACAGGCCAATATAGCTGCCCCAGTCGGCGGGCCACCAGGATTGTGAATCGGTCAGCAGCGCACGGATATCCGCTTTCAGCGCGGCGTAGTCAAGCTGGCTGAACGCCTCGCGGTAGCTGAAATTTTCATCCAGCGGATTAGAACGGCTGGAGTGCTGGTTCAGCAGGTCGACCCGCAGCATATTAGGCCACCAGTCGCGGTTAGAGGTGCCGCTGCCGGCGCCGCGTGCAAGCACGCTCTTCTCTTCTGACGCTCCATGATGAAAAGGACATTTTCCGGACGCTGCAGCATTATCGTTATGGTCTGGCGTGCTCATTATTCGGCTCCATTGGCTTCACGTTTTGCGGTTAAGATAGCGGCACTCAGGAGCAGAATATATTTGGATGGACCGAAAGCTTTGATAGCTTTTGTCTTTTAAAAAGAAGTTTTGTGACAGGCTGCACAAAATGAAGCGCGGCCGATCAGCTGCCGCGATAGGTGGACCAGGACCAGGGAGAGATCAGAAACGGCAGATGATAGTGGCTGCCCGCGCGTCCGATAACAAAGTCGATCTGCGCACTGACATAGAGTGCATCGCGCCCGTCAGCGGCAAAATAGTCGCCAATCTCTGCCGTCAGCCGGTAGTGCCCGGGCGCCAGAGGGTCCGGGGTCAGATCGCAGATACGTCCGTCACGATCGGTTTCTCCTTCGCTGACCGGAAACCACCCTTCCGGACTGTTCTGTTCCAGTGACACGGCTACACCCGCGGCCGGTGTGCCCAGCGCGGTATCAAGAATATGCGTGGTAATGGTGCTCATATGATGCTCTCCTTAAGCCGTAACAGGGTGATTTCCCGCAGCTGCGCCAGCGTCTCCTGCTGTTCGCACTCTCTATTATTGTTAAGCCTGCGCTGCAATTCTGCCAGCATCTGCGCGGCGCTGCGCCCGCTGGCCCGGATCAAAAACACCCGGCCAAAGCGGGCTTCATAGGCATGATTACCCGCGTGCATGGCCAGCTGCAGATCGCGATCTGCCTGCTGCATCGCAGCCTGCTCCCGGCGCGACAGCGTGGCTTCATGTTCCGTACCCTGTGCTGCTTCACCAATACGCGGATGCGCGCTAAGCGCCTGATCCAGCTCTGCCTGTTGCCACCGCTGCGCCAGCTGCTGCGCGTGCCCGACGAGCGCGCTCAGGGTCGCATAGGGCCGCGCGGCCACCAGCGCCTGCTGCCAGGCGGGAATGGCAACGCAGTGCGCGATCGCCTGACGGGCATCAGCCTCATCCGCCTGGTTAAACTCATTCAGCTGCATGCCCGCTCCTTTATGCCTGCGCCAGCTGCGTCACGGCCTGCAGATACGCCTGCACGCCCAGCGCCACATCATCCGCCTGCACCGACTCCGCCGGATGGTGGCTGATACCCCGGTAGTTACGTACAAACAGCATACCAACGGGCCAGCGCTCCGCCATGGCGATTGCATCATGACCGGCCCCGCTTGGCAGGGCCAGCGTGCGGCCCTGTACGGTTTCTACCGCCGCACCCAGCGCCTGCTGCAGCCGTTGATCGCAGGGCGTGGCGGCAATACGGTAATACTCGCTGGCGCTGAAACTCACGCCGCGCCGCAGCGCAATCGCCTGCGCCTGCGTTAACAGTCGCGACAGATGCCGCTCCAGCGGCTCATCCTGGGGACCGCGGATATCGAGCGACAGCTGCACCTCTCCCGGAATGACATTGACCGCGCCGGGCTGACAGCTGAGCGTACCGGTCGTCGCCACCAGCGGCGCCTGCGTGGCCTGCTCAATGAACAATATCCACTCGGCGGCAGCCGCCAGCGCATCTTTGCGCAACAGCATCGGCACCGTGCCGGCGTGTCCCGCCTCACCGCTGAAACGGCAGTTAAGACGACGTGCGCCGTTGATGGCGGTGACCACGCCCAGAGCTAAATCCGCCTCCTCCAGACAGGGGCCCTGCTCAATATGCAGCTCCAGATAGGCGGCGATCTCGCTGACATGACGTGCCGCGAGGCTTACCTGTGCGGCATCCAGTCCGGCATCCTGCATCGCCGCCGCAACCGTAATGCCGTTGCCGTCGGGATGCGTGATCCAGCTCTCCGGCCAGCTGCCGGTCAGCCCGCGGCTGCCCAGCAGCGTAATGCCGAAGCGGGTGCCCTCTTCATCCGCAAAGCCTGCTACCTCTACCGCCAGCGGCAGGCGCTGCCGGCGATCGTGCAGCCACTGCACGGTTTCAATCGCGCTCAGCACGCCCAGCATACCGTCATAGCGTCCGGCGTTGCGCACGGTATCAAGGTGAGAGCCGAGCAGCAGCGCCGCCGCGCCCGGTTCGGCCGCCTCATAGCGGCCGCAGATGTTACCCACCGCATCCTGCCAGGTCCGCATACCTGCCGCCTGCATCCACTCCGCCACGCAGGCGTTAGCGCGCAGGTGTTCCGGCGACAGATAAACGCGCGTCAGAGCCTCATCATCTTCACTGATCGTTGCCAGCGCATCACAGCGCGCCATGATGCGTGCGGCGGCCGACTGCGCCTCTTCAGCGCTCATCTGGCGTGCACTCATGCCTGGCTCCCGTAGTGATCCCAGGCCGCCTGCAGCGCCGCGCCCTGCGGCGTACGGAAACCGCAGTGCTGCAGCACCGCTTCGAGCGCGCTCAGGGTCTGCATCACGCAATCTTTGCGCGCGTTATAGCCCATGGTGCCAATGCGCCACACTTTGCCATGCAGCGGACCAAATGAGGTGCCAATCTCAATGCCAAAATCGTCCAGCATCAGTTTACGTACCTGGTCGCCGTTCACGCCCTGCGGAATGATGACGCCCAGCACGTTGTTCATCTTGTGCTGCAGATCGCCAAAGGTCTCCAGCCCCATGCCCTGAATACCTTTCAGCAGCGCATCACCGTGCAGTTTGTGCCGGGCGATGCTGTTATCCAGCCCCTCCTGCAGAATGATGCGCGCGCATTCGCGGGCGCCAAACAGCGCGCTGGTGGCTTCTGTATGGTGATTAAGCCGCTCCGGCCCCCAGTAATCCATGATCATGCCGAGATCGAAATAGTTGGAGTAGATCATCTCGTCATCGCCATCCTGATGCGCCGCGGTGCGGATCCCCTCCTCCACGCATTTGCGCTTGCGGATGATCTCCTCCATCTGCGGACTCAGGGTGACGGGAGAGGTACCGGACGGGCCGCCCAGGCATTTCTGCATGCCGGCCGAGACCGCATCCAGCCCCCAGGCATCCGTTTCCAGCGCATTGCCCGCCAGCGAGGCGGTGGCATCGGTGTAGAACAGTACGCCATACCGGCGACAGATAGCGCCCAGTTCCGCCAGCGGCTGCAGCATGGTGGTTGACGTGTCGCCCTGCACCGTCAGCAGCAGGCGCGGCTTCACCCGTTTGATCGCATCCTCGATCTGATCCGGCGAGAACACTTCGCCCCAGGGCACTTCAAGGGTGTGCACTTCCGCCCGGCAGCGCCGCGCGATCTCGCACAGCAGATGACCAAACCGACCAAACACCGGCACCAGCACCCGATCGCCGGGACGGATAGCGGAGAGCAGAATCGCTTCAATGCCGGCGCGGGAGGTGCCGTCAATCAGCAGCGTCCAGCGGTTTTCGGTGCAAAAAATGCCGCGATAAAGCGCCATGACTTCATTCATGTAGTGCGTCATCGCCGGATCGTACTGCCCGAGCAGCTGGCTCGACATGGCGCGCAGTACGCGCGGGTCAGCGTTAATAGGTCCCGGCCCCATCAGCAGACGCTGCGGCGGATTGATCTGAGAAAACTGATGAATATCCATAGTGAATTCCTTAATGGCCACGCTCAGAGGCGTACGGTCGAGATAAACTGTTTCAGTTCGGCGGTCTGCGGCTGCGCAAACAGCGTTTTACTGCTGCCCTGCTCCCATACCCGCCCCTGATGCATAAATACCACCCGGTCGCCCACGTCGCGGGCAAAATTCATTTCATGCGTCACGAGGATCAGCGTCATCCCCTCTGCTGCCAGCTGTTCCAGTACCTTCAGCACCTCTCCCACCAGCTCCGGATCGAGTGCGGAGGTGATCTCATCGCAGAGCAGCACTTTTGGCTGCATCGCCAGCGCTCGGGCGATCGCCACACGCTGCTGCTGTCCCCCGGAGAGGCTGGCCGGGTAGTAGTCCAGTCGCTCACCCAGCCCCACTTTTTCCAGCATCTTTGTTGCCAGCACCCGGCACTCTGCGGCGCTTTTTTTCAGCACGCGCCGTGGTGCCAGCATGACATTCTCCAGCGCGGTCATATGAGGAAAAAGATTGAAGTTCTGAAACACCATGCCGACCGAACGGCTGATTTCACGCGCCTGAGACTCACGATGCGTAATGGTCATGCCGCCCAGTTTAATGCTGCCCTCCTGGTAGCCCTCCAGCCCGTTCATGCAGCGCAGCAGCGTGCTCTTACCAGAGCCGCTGCGGCCGATAATGGAGATCACTTCGCCATTATCGATATCCAGATCAACGCCTTTCAGGACATGATTTTCGCCGTAGTATTTCTGAACCTGATTAATGGTGATGAGCGGCATGGAATTTTTTCTCCAGGTACTGGCTGTAGCGCGACAGCGGGTAACACATCAGGAAGTAGCCAAGCGCCACCAGGCCAAACACTTTAAATGGCTGATACGTGACGTTGTTTAAAATGGTGCCGGCTTTCGTCAGCTCGATAAAACCGATAATGGAGGCCAGCGCGGTGCCTTTGATCACCTGCACCGCAAAGCCCACCGTGGGCGCAATGCCGATGCGGATCGCCTGCGGCGCCACGACGCGGCAGAGCGTCTGACCGAAGTTCAGGCCGAGACAGCGTGATGCCTCCCACTGACCTTTTGGCAGCGCGCGTATGCTGCCGTACCAGATATCCAGCAGAAAGGCGCTGGTATAAAAAGTCAGCGCCAGTGAGGCGGCGGTCCACGGCGCCACATCCACGCCAAACAGCCCGACGCCAAAAAAAGCGAGAAACAGCTGCATCAGCAGCGGTGTACCCTGAAACAGCGCGGTATAGCCCTGAATCAGCCGCGTCAGCCATGGCTTTTTCAGCAGGCGCAGCAGCAGCAGCGGCAGTGTCACCAGCGTGCCGCCGGCGAAGGCCACCAGCGACAGCAGCAGCGTCCAGCGGGCTGCCAGCAGCAAATTGCGCAGAATGTCCCAGTCGGTAAATGTCGTCATGCCGGCTCTACTCCAAACCACTTACGCCCCAGCGCCAGCAGCAGCTGACGCATCGCAACTGACAACGCCAGATAGAGCAGCGTGGTCACCAGGTAGACTTCAAAACTCAGAAACGTGCGTGACTGAATCAGGTTGGCCGCAAAGGTCAGCTCCTCATAAGAGACCTGCGACACCACCGATGAGCCGAGCATAACGATGATGCACTGGCTGACCAGGGCCGGATAGATGCGCTGCAGCGAGGGCGGCAGCACCACGCGCACAAAAGTCTGCATCCGGCTTAAACCCAGCACGCGCCCCGCCTCCCACTGTCCTTTCGGCGTAACCTGGATCCCGGCGCGGATGATCTCTGTGCTGTAGGCGCCGAGATTAATCAGCATCGCCAGCAGCGCCGCTTCTCCGGCGGTGAGTTTTACCCCCAGGTTCGGCAGGCCAAACACGATAAAAAACAGCTGCACCACAAACGGCGTATTGCGGATCAGTTCCACATAGACACCCCAGAGGCGGCTGGCCCAGCCCGGCCTGCCGCTGCGCAGCGCTGCGCCGACGATCCCGAGGCTGACGCCACCCAGCGTAGCCACCACCGTAAGCTGCACGGTAACCCACAGCCCGGCCAGCAGTTCCGGCCAGTACGGCCAGAGTTCAGCAAAATTAAGCTGCGCCATCATTCAGGCACCGAGCGAGGCAGGCAGCGGCGCTTTCAGCCACGCTTCCGAAAGCTTATTCAGCGTACCGTCCTTAATCCCCTGTTCAATCAGCGTATCCACTTCTGCTTTCAGCGCCGGCTCATTCTTCTTCAGGCCAATAAAGCAGGGAGAGTCTTTGAGCATAAACTGCGCCACCGGCGCTTTTGCCGCGTTCTGTCGGGTGATGGCCGCCACCACCAGATTGCCGGTTGCCACATACTGCACCTGGCCGGAGAGATAAGCAGAAAGCGTGGTGTTGTTATCTTCATAACGCTTCACCTGCGCATCTTTCGGCGCGGCTGCGCTCAGCACCATATCTTCTACGGCGCCGCGCGTAACGCCGATCGATTTGCCGCTCAGGGCGGCGGCATCCTTCAGCGCCTCACCTTTCGGCCCGAACACCCCGAGGAAAAAGGGCGCATAGGCGCGACTGAAAGCGATGACTTTTTCCCGTTCCGCATTTTTACCCATGCTGGAGATCACCAGATCGACTTTATCCGTCTGCAGATAAGGCACGCGGTTGGCACTGGAGACCGGCACCAGCTGCAACTTCAGTTTCATCTGCTTAGCAAGGTAGCGCGCCATATCGATATCATATCCCTGCGGCTGCAGATCGGTGCCCACTGACCCAAACGGCGGAAAATCCTGCGGCACCGCGACGCGGAGCACTCCGCGCTTTTGAATATCCTGCAGCTGATCGGCCTGCGCACTACCCGCCTGAACCAGTAAAAGCGCCGCACCCGCTACCGCCAGTAAAATATTTTTCATTGTGCACCCCGGTGTGTTGAATATGAAACAAAAGATTCTTATCAACAGTGTGTGCAACTAATGTGCCAACCACAGCGGCGCGAAGGAACCGCTATACAACCGGTGCTGAACCCTTAACAGCAGAGATAAAACGGGTAAAACGCGATTCGTTTCAGAGAACCAAAACGGTGCGACGCACTGTTTCAGTGCCCGTTATCGGTGTTCCAGCTCATCCAGATGCTGATAGAGATCGGCGATCTGATGAATACGCTGCCGTCCCTGCGCCAGGGTCTCATGCAGCAGCGCATTCGCCAGCAGATTCACCAGGCTCATGGCTGAAGCATAGCTGTCAAAGGCAGAAACGCTGTCCAGCGGCGCGCAGAGTTGCCAGCGTGCCACGCCCTGAATACCCTGCGCCTGCGGCTCCGAGAGCGCCAGCAGCGGAATATCGCGCTGCTGCAGCTGCTGCATCAGCGGACGCAGCAGGCGCGGACGTCGCCGGAACGCCATAACCACCACCATATCGTCCGGGGTAATATCCACCAGCTCTTCGCCCAGCGTCTGCCCCGGCTGCGGCAGCAGTACCACATGAGCACGCGCCTGCAGCAGCTGCTGGCGCAGGTGCAGCGCCACCGGATACGCGTTACGCATACCGACGATAAAGACGCGTTTTGCGCTGCCCAGCGCGGCGATGACGTCACTTAGCTGCTGACTGTCGATACGGTTGATCCACTGCGTCAGGTTTGCCATCTCCTGCTTATAGTGGCGCGCCAGCAGCGTATTCCCCTGCACCGCGTCGCGGTTATCAGTGAGTGGCATTCCGCTCTGCCGCAGGGTACGCAGCTCATCGCGCATATCTTTATATTTTTCATAGCCAAGACGCCGGAACAGCCGGCTTACCGTTGCCTTGGAGACGCCGCTGAGCCGCGCCAGCTCGGCACTGTTGTAGCTGATCAGATCATCAAAATGATCAAATACAAAGTCAGCAATGCGCTGCTCCTGAGGCGACAGCTGAGCGTACTGGCTGCGCAAGCGTTCATCGAGTTGTTTCATGCGTTGTCCTGTAACTTTCGTTTCACCCTGCTCTAGCATAAATCGATCCAGCGCCTGCCGACAGAAAAAGTGGAACAGCTCTTGCTTAGGTTTCAGCAGGGAATGTTGTCGCGCAGCGGGTTTTGCTGCTGCGACGGATTCAGGTGAGCAGAATATCAGCTGAGAGCACTTATGATTCAGAGCAACATGGCCCCGCAGGGCATGGTCGTCACCCCTCATCATCTGGCGAGTGAAAGCGCTCTCGCCGTGCTGCGCGACGGCGGAAGCGCACTCGAAGCGATGGTGGCCGCTGCCGCAACCATTGCGGTGGTCTATCCGCATATGAACGGGCTGGGCGGCGACGGCTTCTGGCTGGTGGTGCCGCCGGAGGGAGAACCCATAGCGATTGATGCCAGCGGCGCAGCTGGCTCGCTGGCGTCAGTGAGTTTTTATCAGGGCCGGCAGACGATCCCGCATCGCGGACCGGAAGCGGCGCTGACCGTGGCCGGCACCGTCAGCGGCTGGCAGGAGGCGCTGACGGTGTCACAGGAGCTGGGCAATGCGCCGCTGCCGCTGCACCGCCTGCTGCGCGATGCCATCCGGTATGCAGCCGACGGCATACCGGTTACCGCCTCGCAGGCCGCTGCCACCGCTGCAAAAGCGCCTGAGCTGCAGCATCAGCCCGGCTTTGCCGCCACGTTTATGCCGGAGGGCCGGCCACCACAGCCGGGCAGCCGCTTTACCCAGCCCGCACTGGCGGCCACGCTCAGCCAGCTGAGCGAAGAGGGGCTGGAGAGCTTTTATCGCGGCCGGCTGGCGCAGACGCTGGCTGATGATATGCACACGCTGGGTATGCCGGTCACGCTTACCGATCTGCAGCAGCATCGTGCCCGGCGCTGTACTCCGCTTCACCTGGCGCACAGCGAAGGCGATATCTGGAATATGACGCCGCCGACGCAGGGGCTGGTGTCGCTGGCGATCCTCGGGATTACCGATCGCCTGAACATGGCGCAGGCTGATGAAGCCCAGACGCTGCACCGGATTGTGGAGGCCACCAAACAGGCGTTCAGCCTGCGTGACCAGCACATCACCGATCCGCGCCACAGCGATACCGACGTGCAGGCGCTGCTCAATGCCGATCATCTTGCCAGCCTTGCGGCCAATATTGATGACCACCGCGCCGCGCCGTGGGGCACCGGCCGTGGCCCGGGCGATACCGTCTGGATGGGCACCATCGACAGCAGCGGGCTGGCAGTCTCGTTTATTCAGAGTATCTATCATGAATTTGGCAGTGGCGTGGTGCTGCCTGGCAGCGGGATCACCTGGCAGAATCGCGGCGCGGCGTTCAGCCTGCAGCCCGATCACCTGCTGGCCCTGCTGCCGGGCAAGCAGCCGTTTCACACGCTTAATCCTGCCGCCGCCCGCCTGAAGGATGGCCGGGTCATGGTGTATGGATCAATGGGGGGAGATGGTCAGCCGCAGACGCAGGCGGCCATTTTTACCCGTCACGTCATTCAGGGAATGCCGCTGCAGCAGGCGGTCAGCGCGCCGCGCTGGCTGCTGGGCCGCACCTGGGGCGAAGCCTCTGATTCACTCAAACTGGAAGCGCGCGTGGCGCCGGAAACGGTGGCCCGGCTGCGTCTGCTGGGCCATCAGGTGGAGCTGCTCTCTGACTTCAGTGAAGTAGTGGGTCATGCGGGCGCCGTGGTGCGCCACACCAGCGGCATGCTGGAAGGCGCTTTCGATCCGCGCAGCAACGGCAGCGCAGCCGGTTTTTAACAGGAGATACTGATGACTGAACCCGCAGAGTGGGCGAATTATGTTGCTCAGATGGAGCAGATCCTGGCACTGGATCTGAATGACGCACGTCGTGGCGAGCTGCAGCTGCAGCTTAGCCGGATCGCTGCTATGGCCGCACCGCTGATGGCGCTGTCGCTGGACGATCGTCTGGAAGTCGCCGGGGTATTTCAGCCATGCGCCTGACGTCCTTATCGATCGCAGCGCTGCAGCGTGCGCTGCAGCAGGGCGAGATCGCCGCCGCTGAGATTGCCCGCCATACGCTGGCGGCGATTGAGCAGCATAATCCGGCGCTTAACGCCTGGACGGCGATCACCGGGCAGCGCATGCTGCGCGAAGCTGAAGAGCTTGACCGCCAGCGCCTGCGCGGCGAAACGCTGCCGCCGCTGGCGGGTATTCCTTATGCCGTAAAAAATCTGTTTGATGTAGCCGGCCATACCACGCTGGCCGGCGCCAGCCTGTTCAGCACGCGTGCGGCGGCGCGTACAGACGCCTGGGCGGTCAACCGGATGCGCGAATCGGGCGCGCTGCTCTCCGGTATGCTGAATATGGATGCCTACGCCTATGGCTTTACCACTGAAAACAGCCACTACGGCGCCACCTGCAACCCGCGCGATGTTACGCGCATCGCCGGTGGTTCATCCGGTGGATCCGCCGCTGCGGTGGCCGCAGGACTGGTGCACTTTTCGCTCGGCAGCGATACCAACGGCTCTATCCGCGTACCGGCATCGCTGTGCGGGATCTTCGGCCTCAAGCCCACCTTTGGTCGCCTGTCGCGCAGCGGTACGCAGCCGTTTGTCGCCAGTCTCGATCATATCGGCCCGTTTGCCCGCTCGGTTGAGGATCTCAGCCTGGTGTATGATGCGCTGCAGGGCCGCGACGCCGGGGATGCGTTTCAGCTGACGCGGCCGCCGGAGCCGGTCAGCGATCGCCTGCAGGCCGGCAGCGACGGGCTGCGCTGCGCTGCGCTGGGCGGTTTTTTTACCACCTGGTGTGACGATGAGGCGCGCAGCGCGGTGGCACGCGTGGCGCGGGCGCTGCAGGCAGAAGAAGAGGTTGTCATGCCGCATGCTGAGCTGGCGCGCGCCGCCGCATTTATCATCACGGCAGTGGAAGGCGGCAGTCATTATCTGCCCGCCCTGCGCAGCCAGCCGGAGCAGTTTGAACCTCACTCGCGTGAGCGCCTGCTGGCCGGCGCAATGCTGCCTGCTGCCTGGTACACGCAGGCCCAGCGCTTTCGCCGCGGCTTTCAGCAGCAGGTGCTGTCGCTGTTTACGCATTATGATGTGCTGCTGGCACCCGCCACGCCCTGCAGCGCCACGCTGATTGGCCAGCAAAACATCACGCTCAACGGTGAGTCGCTCTCTGCCCGCGCCACTATGGGTATGCTGACTCAGCCCCTCTCGTTTGCCGGTCTGCCGGTCTGCAGCGTGCCGATGGAGACGGCCGGGGGCCTGCCAATTGGTGTGCAGCTGATTGCCGCGCCGGGCAATGAACACCTGGCGCTGCGCGCCGCCTGGGCGCTGCAGCAGCAGGGCCTGACATACGATCAACCGACTCTGATGGATAGTTAATAATGACAATGGACAGGATTAATGACCCGGATACCGTTGCCGCTGTGACCGCTGCGTTTTATCGCTATGAGCTGGCGCTGACGGGCAATGATACCGCAACGCTGGATGCGCTGTTCTGGCACGACGCGCGTACCGTCCGGCTGGGTGCGGGTGAGAATCTGTATGGTATTGAGGCCATACGCGCTTTTCGCGCAGCCCGTCCGGCGGCCGGACTGGATCGTACGCTGCGCAATACGGTGATCACCACCTTTGGCGATGATTACGCAGTGTGCAGCACCGAATTTACCCGTGAAGGTACAGCGCGTATCGGGCGGCAGCAGCAGACGTGGGTGCGGCTGCCGCAGGGGTGGCGCATTGTGGCCGCGCAGGTCAGCCTGATGAGTGAGTAAGCCCCTCCGCCCTTACCCCCTGCGGTGAGGGCGTCATCACGGCGCGGGATGTACCGCCATCCAGTGATCGGCAATCTGCTGGCGGGTACAGATCCACACCCTCTCATGCTGCTGAATGTGGTCAAGAAAACGCTGCAGCGCGCGGAATTTTCCCGGACGCCCCAGCAGACGGCAGTGCATGCCGACCGACATCATTTTCGGGGCGCTCTCTCCCTCTTCATACAGCACATCAAAGGTATCACGCAGGTAGCTGAAGAAGTGTTCCGCGGTGTTGAACCCCTGCGCCGTGGCGAAACGCATGTCGTTGCACTCCAGCGTGTAGGGGATGATCAGATGCGGTTTGACCGTGCCATCCTGCCGTGTGACCTGGGTCCAGAACGGCAGATCGTCGCCGTAATAGTCGCTGTCATAGCTGAAGCTGCCCTGCTCCACCACCAGCCGGCGGGTGTTCGGACTATCCCGCCCGGTGTACCAGCCCGTCGGCGTTTTGCCAAACAGCTCTGTCAGCACGTCAACCGCCTGCTGCATATGCTGACGTTCAGTTTTTGCATCCATTCCCTGATAGTGGATCCAGCGCCAGCCGTGGCTGACCACGTCATAATCTGCTGCTTTGATCGCGGCGACTATTTCCGGATGCCGCGCCAGCGCCATCGCCACGCCAAATACCGTCAGCGGCAGACCGCGCTTCTGAAACTCATGATGAATGCGCCAGAAACCGGCACGCGATCCATACTCATACAGAGAATCCATCGACATGTGGCGATCGGCGTAGCTGGCTGCGCCAATGATATCGGACAGGAACTGCTCCGAACCGGCATCGCCGTGCAGCACGTTGTTCTCTGCGCCCTCTTCATAATTGAGTACAAACTGTACCGCGACCCGGGCGTTATCGGGCCACTGCGCATGCGGCGGCTGGCCGCCATAGCCGATCAGATCGCGCGGATAATTTTTGTTGAAGCTGTACTCTTTCTTTTCAGATGCGTCATTCATTCAGTCAGTTCCTGTTGTCACACCTCAGCCAGACCTTAGTTTAGGTGCTGAAAAGCACCGCTGAGGGGTTTTTGCAGCGGATAAGCGAGATCGCCATGCTTGCTGGTGCCTAAGCCAAGCGCCACCAGCGCCTCTATCATTTTCACCGCCGCGCTGACGCCATCGATCACCGGCATACCCAGCTCGCGGGTCAGATCCTGCGCCAGCGACGCCATACCGCCGCAACCGAGCACAATCGCACCGCTGTTATCTTCACGTTTTGCCTGAATGCAGCGCGCCCGGACTTTCTCCTGGGCCACGCCGCTGCCATCCTCCAGCGCCAGCACCGGCAGATCAATCGCGTGCAGCGCCGCACAGTGGTGCGTAAAGCCATACTGCTGCAGTAAATGGCGGGCGATCACCAGCGTGCGCGGTAGCGTGGTGACAATCGTAAAGCGCGTTGCCACCAGCGTGGCGGTATGCATTGCGGCTTCGGCAATGCCGATCACCGGGCCGCTGGCCAGCTCGCGCGCTGCCAGCAAGCCAGGATCGCCAAAGCAGGCAATGACATGACCGCTGGCCCCCTGCGCTTCGCCGCGCTTAATCTGCTCCAGCACGCCGATCGCGGCTATCGCCTCATCAAAATGCCCCTCTATTGAGGGCACGCCCTGCTGCGGACAGACCGCCAGAATGTCCGTGCCCGGTGCCGCCACAGCGCGGGCGGCGGCCCCCATGGTTTCGGTCATTGCCAGACTGGTATTGGGGTTGATTACCTGAATCAGGCTCATGATACGGCTCCTTTATGACCGGCAAATAACCGGCTGAAATCGGGCAGCGTTTCACCGCTGCGCTCAAAGTGCAGGCTGGAAACAATATGGTCGAAGTGGTGTGACAGCGCCTCAGTCAGCGCCGGCAGCGCCCGCTGGCGCAGCAGACTGACCAGCCTGTCGTGATGATCGCAGCGACAGCCGTGCTGCCACGGAGCCCCCCAGGCGGCGATGACCAGCGATGAGCGCTGAGTCAGGCGCGTAAGGATATCGGTCAGAACCTGATTGCCGGATATCGCCTGCAGCTGGATGTGAAATGCAGCGGAAAGGCGAATGGCGGCCGCGCCATCATTCTGCTCATGCGCCTGCTGCTCCTGCGTAATAATTGCCTCCAGCGCCGCGAGGTGTGGCGATTGCAGATGCGCCAGTACCCCGGGCAGATTGGCACACTCCAGCATACTGCGCGTGGCAAAGATATCGCGTGACTCCGCCACATCCGGCGTACTGACCTGTGCACCACGTCCGGGCGACAGCGTGATCATCTGCACCGCCGCGAGGCGCTGCAGCACTTTGCGAATGCCGGTACGGCTGACGCCAAACACCTCTGCCAGCGCCTCTTCAGGCAGCTTGCTGCCGGGCGGAAGCTGGTGCTCAACGATGGCATTCAGTAATGCCTGGAAGATCGCTTCATCTTTTTCAAAGGGCACAGCGCGGGGCTTCACCCCGGATTCATGCTTCATTACCTGCTCCGGAAAATAGCTGACTGCCAGATATCGTATACATTGCTATCATTTTTTGTATACAAAAAATCACTTCTGGCCTGGATCCTGCAGTACCTCTCTAAACGGTGAATATTTTCCCCATCATGGTGAGAGGAGCAGGTTTCATGCCAATTCATACTGAAGTGACGCCGGCGCAGGCTGATGCCCGCGCGGCCTATAGCCCGCGTCTGTGTAATGAAGATCTGGCACCAACGCGCCAGCAGAACTGGACGTGGTACAACATCTTTTCTTTCTGGATGTCGGATGTGCACAGCATGGGCGGCTATGTGGTCGCCGCCAGCTTTTTTACGCTGGGACTGGCAAGCTGGCAGGTGCTGCTGTGTCTGCTGGCCGGGATCGGGATCGTGCAGCTCTGTGCGAATCTGGTAGCGAAACCCAGCCAGATGGCGGGCGTGCCCTATGCGGTGATCTGTCGTCAGGCGTTCGGCGTATTCGGCGCCAATATCCCGGCCGTGATCCGCGGGCTTATCGCCTTTGCCTGGTATGGCATTCAGACCTATCTGGCAGCGAATGCGCTGATGCTGGTGCTGCTGAAGTTTTTTCCGGCGCTCAATAGCATGACGCAAAGCAGCTGGCTGGGGCTGTCGCTGCTCGGCTGGTGCTGCTTTGGCATCATGTGGCTGCTGCAGGCGATGGTGTTCTGGCACGGTATGAATGCTATTAAGCGCTTTATCGACGTGGCGGGTCCGGCGGTTTACGTCGTCATGGTGGCGCTGGCGGGCTGGATTGTATACAAAACCGGCCTGTCGGGTATTTCGTTTACGCTGGCCAGTAAATCACTGAGCGCCGGCGAACAGACCTGGCAGATGATCACCGCCACCGCTCTGGTCGTCTCCTACTTTTCCGGGCCGCTGCTCAATTTTGGCGACTTTTCCCGTTACGGTAAAAACATGGGCGAAGTCCGTCGCGGCAACCGCTGGGGATTACCGTTTAATTTCCTGCTGTTCTCCGTGGTTACGGTAGTGATTGTCTCCGGCACCCAGTCGCTGTTTGGCAGAATGATCACCGACCCGATTGAGACGGTGAGTATGGTGGGCAATGACCTGGCCGTGGCTATCGGCCTGCTGACGATGATCACCGCCACCATTGGTATTAATATCGTGGCGAATTTTGTGTCACCCGCCTTTGATTTCTCTAACTGCTCACCACAGAAGATCAGTTTCCGCACCGGCGGCATGATCGCCGCAGTGGGCTCTGTGCTGCTGACGCCGTGGAATCTGTTTCAGTCACCTGAGCTTATCCACTATACGCTGGATGTGCTGGGCTCGTTTGTGGGCCCGCTGTTCGGTATCCTGATTGCGGATTTTTATCTGATTAAAGGCGGTAGCGTGAGCGTTGATGACCTGTTTAACGCCACGCCGCAGGGACGTTACTGGTACCGCAACGGCTTTAATCCCAAAGCGATCGCGGCGCTGCTGCCGGCGGTCGGGATCTGCCTGACGATAAGTTTTATTCCGGCGCTGCATGCGGTAGCTAACTTCAGCTGGTTTATTGGCGTGGCGCTGGGGGCAGGCTGCTATCGCTGGCTGGCGCGGGCAGAACGGGTCGTACCGGTCTCGTATCGTCCGGAAGCGACGCTGCAAAAAGAGGGTGTATAGTGCTGGCTGAATAGCAGACAGCAAAAAGCCGATTCATTTCTGAATCGGCTTTTTTAAATAGATTGGCGGAACGGACGGGGCTCGAACCCGCGACCCCCTGCGTGACAGGCAGGTATTCTAACCAACTGAACTACCGCTCCGCGCTTTGTTCCCCGTCGGGAACGAGGCGCATATTAATGGCAGCCCCCTCCCCCGTCAACGCTTTTTATATCAAAATGACACGTTTGCCGCTTTTTTCAGCTCGCCGCTGTTTTTAGCAGCAAAATCAGTGCATCAGACGCGCCACAGACAGCTGCCACCTTTTTTTGTAACCAGATCGAGGCGGCTTTCGTGCGCCATGACTTCTTCATCACTGGCATTAATCACGCGCAGGCCTGAACCGGGACGGCTGATACGCTGAATATGCTCCCCTTCAGCCTGATTACGCTGGTCGCCCTCCATGGAAAATGCCAGCGACGTCTGGCCGCCGGTCATAGTCAGGAAGACTTCCGCCAGAATTTCGGCATCCAGCAGTGCGCCATGTAGCGTACGTTTGCTGTTGTCGATTTCATAACGGTTGCACAACGCATCCAGGCTATTACGCTTGCCCGGAAACATTTTACGCGCCATCGCCAGGCTGTCGGTGATTTTGCAAAAGCTTTCAGTTTTGCCGATATCACGCTGCAGCATGCCAAACTCATAGTCCATAAAGCCGATATCAAACGAGGCGTTATGGATCACCAGCTCCGCTCCGCGAATATAGTCGAGAAACTCATCGGCTATCTGCGCAAAGGTGGGCTTGTCGGCCAGAAACTCATCGGCGATGCCGTGAACACCAAACGCTTCCGGGTCCACCAGCCGGTCGGGCCTGAGATACATATGGAAGTTGTTGCCGGTCAGGCGACGGTTGATAACTTCAACCGCACCGATTTCAATGATGCGATGCCCCTCATAATGTACCCCGATCATGTTCATGCCGGTGGTTTCAGTATCAAGGACAATCTGGCGGTTATTTGCAGTGATCATAGGGCTCGTTTTGTGTCAGACTTGGCGTTTTTTCAGAGGGAAGTCTACCAGAGATGCGCAAACAGGTAGAAATTTTCACCGACGGTTCCTGCCTCGGCAATCCGGGACCGGGCGGCTATGGGGCTATTGTACGTTATCGCGAGCATGAAAAGTTATTCAGCGCGGGTTACCGACTCACCACCAATAATCGCATGGAGCTGATGGCGGCCATCGTCGCATTAGAGGCGCTGACGCAGCCGTGCGACGTGGTCATCAGCACAGACAGCCAGTATGTCCGCCAGGGCATTACCAGCTGGATCCATAACTGGAAAAAGCGCGGCTGGAAAACCGCTGATAAAAAGCCGGTTAAGAATGTCGATCTGTGGCAGCGTCTCGATACGGCACTCAGCACCCATACCATTAAGTGGGAGTGGGTGAAAGGACATGCCGGCCATCCTGAGAACGAACGCTGTGACGAACTGGCGCGCAGCGCTGCCGGTCATCCGGCGCTGGAGGACATTGGCTATCAGGTTGCATCCTGATCCTGTGTTTCCCGAAACTGGCGCGTAGCATTCACCACCGGACGCAGCTGCGCACTGCTGCGCGCCGTTTTCATTTTAGCAGGCGTAAGCGGGAACGTGCGCTTGCGGGCAACCACAATGTTCAGACACCCCAGAGCCGGGAGATGCGCACTGATCATTCTGCCGCCCTGCCGGTGCCACGGCACGACCTGAAAACGCGTGCGGTATACCACTTCATAATTCAGCAGACTCAGCCAGTCCAGCAGACGCACCTGACTGAACATCCTGCTGTTCCAGGGCGCTCGCCGGCTCAGACCCGGAACCGCTTTGCCGATCCCCAGCAGGCTGAATGGATTGAAGCCGCTGATAATCAGCCAGCCATCATCAATCAGCACTCTGTCTACTTCGCGTAAAACGCGGTGCGGATCCTGTTCCCATGCCAGCGTGTGCGCCAGCAGGCAGGCATCAATTGATTTAGACTCAAACGGCAGCTGAGAGACGCTGGCGATCACCTGCAGTGCGTCGCCCTCACTGCCAACATTGACCTGATGAGATATGGCACACTGACTGGTATTGATTTCTGCGCTCAGGCTGCCAATTTTTAGCATATGGAAGCCATAAAGCCTCGTCAGCCAGGGCTGCAGCTGCTGGGTTAACGCATCGCGAAAGTACTCTCCCCAGGGCATATCGTTCCAGGTGCGCGGCGCGGTCAGGATCTGGCGTGTTTTCGCTGGCTTCATGCTCTACCATCTTCCTTTAAGACAACCAGAGAGGTGTTTATGAATCTTACCAGTATTCCCGCATTAACGGATAACTACATCTGGACGCTGACCGATGACGCCGGCAACTGCCTGATTGTTGACCCTGGTGAAGCCCGGCCGTTGATTGAAAAAATCGAAGCCAACCGCTGGACGCCGGTTGCTGTCCTGCTGACGCATCATCATCAGGACCACACCGGCGGAGTTGCTGAACTGCTGCAACGCTATCCGCAGCTTGAGGTTTACGGACCACAGGAAACGGCAGCCAAAGGTGCACAGCATATTGTGCAGGAAGGTGAGTCAGTGACGCTTCTGGGCATGCCTTTTCAGGTCATCGCCACGCCAGGTCACACTTTAGGACATATCTCATATTACAGCGAACCTTATCTTTTCTGTGGCGACACAATGTTTTCAGGTGGCTGCGGACGCCTTTTCGAAGGCACAGCTGAACAGATGTTTGATTCTTTTCAAAAGCTTAATGAATTACCTGCCGATACGCTTATCTGCTGCGCACATGAATATACTTTATCTAATATGAAGTTTGCTGCTGCAATTTTACCCCATGATCCGAAAATTCTGGCCAGATATCAGGAAATTAAGGATTTACGGGCGGAAAATCGCACTACTTTACCGACAAAACTGGCACTGGAACGTGAGATAAATTTATTTTTACGTACACAAGATGCTGATTTACAAAAAGCTTTAGCAATTAATGTGGAATCTGCCCCGTTATGGCAGACTTTTGCTGAATTGCGTAATAAGAAAGACCAATTTTAATTTTTTGGGTTGTGTTGTGCCGGTACGTCACGTATAGTTGCTCGTCTTTTAAGCGAACTACTGACACACACATGAAGGCTAAAGCGATATTATTACTCGCCTCAGTCTTGCTGGTCGGATGTCAGGCCTCACGGAATGATGCCAATATCCCCGCTCAGCATGCACAGAGCCTGTCTTCAGCTGGTCAAGGTGAAAATGGAAAGTACGGAAATCGCTTGTTGTCGCCGCGCTGGCAAGATGATGGAACCAGCCTCGCAGAAGACACCGATCTCTGGAATCTCATTAGTGACGAGTTGAAGATGGGGATCCCGGAAAATGCCCGGATCCGCGAACAGAAAACAAAGTTTTTAAAAAATAAGAGCTATCTCCACGATGTAACATTACGGGCAGAGCCGTACATGTACTGGATTGTCGAGCAGATACAGAAACGTAAAATGCCGATGGAACTGGTACTGCTACCCATAGTGGAGAGCGCTTTTGACCCTCACGCAACCTCCTCCGCCAACGCCGCAGGCATCTGGCAGATTGTTGCGCAAACGGGCAAAAATTATGGTCTGAAACAGAACCGCTGGTATGACGGACGCCGTGATGTGGTGGCCTCAACCAAAGTAGCACTGGATATGATGCAGCGTTTGAACCAAATGTTTGATGGCGACTGGCTACTGACCGTAGCAGCCTATAACAGCGGTGAAGGACGCGTGTTGAAAGCGATGAAGCAGAATAAGGCACGCGGTAAGCCGACTGACTTCTGGCATTTATCACTGCCGCGCGAAACAACCATTTATGTCCCGAAAATGCTGGCTTTAAGCGAACTGCTTAAGAACAACAAGCGTTACGGTATTAAACTGCCCACTCCTAACGAAAGCCGCGCGCTGGCGCGTGTGGAAGTAGGACAGCAGATGCAGTTAACCCAGGCTGCAGAGATGGCGGGCATGTCACTCAGTAAACTGAAGACGTTTAACGCCGGGTACAAAAATGGCACGACTGCGCCAAATGGACCGCATTACATTATGGTGCCTAAGTCCAACGTGGCAAAGTTGCGTAACTCTCTGGCCTCCGGAGATATCGCCTCCGTGCAGCCCGTTGAACTGGCTAAAGCCAGCGCAGCCGGTAACAGCTATACCGTACGTAAAGGCGACACGCTATCCGGTATCGCCAGTAAGCTGGGCGTCAGCATGAGCTCGCTGAAACAGCAGAACAATCTGCGCAGTGCAGCAGTCCGTATCGGTCAGACCCTCACGGTTAGCGGTACGACAGCGGCCTCGCAGCTGGCAGATAACGGCAACAGCATCACCTACCGCGTTCGTAAGGGTGATTCTTTTGCCAGTATTGCAAAACGTCACGGTGTAAATACGCAGGACGTAATGCGCTGGAACAGCGACGCGAAGGATATACAGCCGGGTGATAAGCTCACTCTGTTTGTTAAGAATAGCGCAACGCCAGATACCTGATGCATTGAAAAGGCTGACATTTGTCAGCCTTTTTTCTTTATCAGCACCGCACTATTTATAGCAGTGCCCGCCAGATCAGCGCGTCTTATCATCACAGAAAGGTGCGTTTAACGTGCAACAGTGACGGGACTGAATTCTACCAGTAACGGGTTGTGATCGGAGGCCCGGGTAACCAGCACCGCTGCTTCACTGACCTTCATATCCCGGTAAAAGACAAAGTCGAGCGGCCGGCCAAACGCTTTACGCCGGTGATCGTCTGTAAACGTCACTTCACGCAGAGACATAGCGCGCGCAAAGCGATAAAGCGCGTTCATGCGCTGACGACTCCATGCATTGAAGTCCCCTGCCATTATCACCGGGCCACGGTGATGCTGGATCTGCTCCCCTATGGGCCCCAGCTGCTTACTGTAGACGTCCACACCCAGACTGAAATTGACCGCATGGATGTTCACTACCATCAGCATATCGCCGGTTGGCAGAGGATACGCGGTAACCAGCGCAGATTTTGCCAGCCGCAGCAGCGGCTCGCGCTCGCGCAGCGGGCAGCAATAGACCGGATGCGCAGAGGCCAGCGTCATCACCCCTGAGGGGTGCTGAGGCAGAACAAAAGCGGGTACCTGATCGGCTGCCAGATAGTTACTGGTGGCAAACCGGATCAGTTCAGGCGTGGTTTGTGCTTCCTGCAGGAGCACCAGATGGGCGTCGCGACCGAAACCCTGCAAGACCGACATCCAGTCAGCACGCTGCTGTTTGAAGATATTCCATACCAGCACCCGCAAGGTGGGATCGGCCGGCAGTGGCTCCCCCGGCGGCAGGCCCTGACCAAGATGCAGCATAGCGCCCGGCGGAAAAATTCTCTCCGCTGGCTGGCCTGCTATATAGCGCATTGCATAGGTTTTCTTTCGCACTTTACCGCCTGGCTGATAACAACAAAGAGTTCACACTGACTGTTATAGGGATTTTAGCGCGGGGTTTCAATTCGTGGTATCGAATGTCGGAATTCGCCTCACAGCAATGCATCAGAATGCCGGAGGATAAAAAGGGAAAATGAAAAAGCCCTGACTTTAACAGTCAGGGCTTCTCAATATAGTGGCGGAACGGACGGGGCTC
>NZ_DGLH01000014.1:0-88748 GCF_002387285.1 Pantoea sp. UBA4549
GGCGCATTCATGCGCCCCTGTCATTATGCGGTACGCTGCCAGCTGATTTTCTTCCCAAAACCCAGCGTGTTATCCGTCATCTTCAGCTCATCTATCGTGAGCTGCCAGAGCGGAGCAATCCTTTTTTTAGCTACCGGAAAACGGCGCTGATAGGCGCTTAATGCCTGCGCGTCCTCGCTGAGTTGCACCCGTCCACGATATTGCACACCTTTAAGCAGCTGAACACTTTTTGGCTGGCCATTGATGGTGCCTGCGACCTGCGGGTTATGCAGCATCATTGCACCATGCCGCGTGGCGGTGTCGCTCATCAGCCAGAATGCCATCTGTGCTTCATCAAACAGATAGTAGCAATTAGCGCACCACAGCTCTTCCGGTGCGCTGGCACAGATCGAAAGCACATGCTGTTTCTTCAGATAACGCAGTAAATGAGACAGATCGGACAAAGGTCGCTCCCTGCACATAGCCGTGAACGCGGCGGCGCGTTACACTGCCGGTGCTTTGTTTTGAGGTCTGAGAAATGGAACAGAACTGGCAGCTTTATATGCTGCAAACCGCTGCCGGGATGATCTATACCGGAATTACTACCGATGTGGCGCGCCGGCTGCAGCAGCATCAGCAGGGACGCGGCGCCCGCTCGCTGCGCGGCAAGGGACCACTGACGCTGATGTTTCACTGCCCCGCCGGGGACCGCGCTGCGGCCTCACGCCTGGAGTATCAGGTCAAGCAACTCGCCCGTACCCATAAACTGCTGCTGATCGCGCAGCAGCCGGCGTGTCTGACGACCTGGTTTACTCAGCGTGGTTGAACGGCGCAGCAAATACGACTAACCCTTCCGCGCCGCTGAACGCATCGTCAGCCAGCTTATAAACCTGAAATGCGCTTTCGCTGTCGGGCCAGCGGCAGTGCAGCCCATGGCGCGCCGCCGGCTCGAAACCCAGCGGCTGGTAAAAAGCGGGATCGCCCAGCACCACGACCGCGCTGTAGCTGAATTCGTTCAGGGAATCGAGACCCTCATAAACCAGCTGCTTTGCAAGACCCTGCCCGCGCAACGAGCTGTCAACAGCCAGCGGGGCCAGCGCCACCCAGTTACGATCTTCACCCTGCAGCGTCACCGGACTGAAAGCAGCGTAGCCCAGCACCTGACCTTCATCGTCGGTCGCCACCACGCCCAGCGTGAGCAATCCATCTTCGCGCAGCTGCTGTACCCGTTCAGCCTCAGCTGTCGTCGCAAAACTGCGTTTTAGCAGGCTATCGATGCCGGCAGCATCAACGCCAATCTCAGTACGAATTAACATGGCATCCCCGTGCGTGACGCATAAGCCTGCGCCTCCTGTTTCCTTTCTGCTTTAGCCAGAGCAGCTACCAGCAGCAAGTCATTGGCTTCGCCGCGAAACCCGGCATCTGCTTCGGCATCGCGTGAAACGGTCAGACGCCGCCTGCAGCGTAGCGATGCGGCAAAACTGACTCGCAGCAATCCCGATCGCCCAGGCCGCGCCCTTGCAGAAAGTCTAACTCACCTTTGACGAAAACATGACGAAATTGCGCGTTTAAGAGTTGTTGCAAAAGACTTTTTTCCGTCCGATTTCCGGTTACGCCCGCAATAAACGCGTAATCAGAATACTTTTTCCGCCAACAGGCAGTGTACAGACGCGAACAGTGTAGCGCAGCGCATTCTGTAAAATGTGATCAATTATGCCACGTCAGTCGCACGGGGTTATGTGCTGAGATCAACAAGGTGGTCACTGCGCATCAGGAAAAGCGGGAGACCCTGCGGGAAATGGTTAATAAAGGCACAATCCGGCTATATCCCTGCCCGTAATAGCAGTTTTAATATGGGTAATGTTGCGTAATACTTATGGCAGCAGGCTGCTCAACGCCTGCGCCATCATTTGCTGGAGTACTCATGTCTGAGAAAAAACCTGTTCGCCTGTCCGTGCTGGATCTGGCTCCTATTCCGCAAGGCGCGTCTGCGCGCGACGCCTTTCACAACTCACTGGCGCTGGCGCGCCAGGCGGAAGCGCTGGATTTCCACCGCTACTGGCTCGCTGAGCATCACAACATGACCGGCATTGCCAGCGCAGCAACTTCGGTACTGATTGGTTATCTCGCAGCAAACACTGAAACTCTGCGGCTTGGCTCCGGCGGGATTATGCTGCCCAATCATGCGCCGCTGGTGATCGCCGAACAGTTTGGTACCCTGGAGTCGCTCTACCCTGGCCGTATCGATCTCGGGCTGGGCCGTGCACCGGGTTCCGATCAGCGCACGATGATGGCGCTGCGCCGTCATCTCTCCAGCGCTCAGGCTGACAGCTTCCCGGAAGATGTCGCTGAACTGCTGCGCTGGTTTGACGCTGAAGAGGGCGAACATCATCCGGTACAGCCTGTGCCGGGACTCGGCCTGAAAATTCCGGTATGGCTGCTCGGTTCAAGCCTCTATAGCGCCCAGCTGGCGGCGAAGCTCGGGCTGCCGTTTGCCTTTGCCTCGCATTTTGCTCCGGATCTTCTGCTGCAGGCGCTGCACCTGTATCGGGAAAAATTCCAGCCTTCAGCGCGGCTGGCAAAGCCATACGCTATGGTGTGTGTGAATATAGTCGCGGCGGATAGCGAACGCGACGCGCGCTTCCTGTTTACCTCTATGCAGCAGCAGTTTATCAACCTGCGCCGCGGTAAACCGGGCCCGCTGCCTGCGCCGGTGGAAAATATGGACAACCTCTGGTCACCGTCAGAGCAGTATGGGGTGCAGCAGGCGCTGAGCATGTCGATAGTGGGCGACAGCGAAAAGGTGCGTCACGGTCTGGCTGCGCTGCAGCGTGAAACGCAGGCGGATGAGATCATGGTTAACGGTCAGATCTTTGATTCCAGCGCGCGGCTGCGCTCCTTTGCACTGGCAATGGAAGCCGCCAGCACGCTGTAACGGCTGAGCCAAAAAGATAAAAAAAGGGACGCCATATGGCGTCCCTTTTTACTGCTTAACGTTTAGCGATTATGCATCACGACGACGTGAGGTGCCTTCGTCGCGACGTGGGCCACGGCCCGCTTCACGGCTAAAGCGTCCGCCTTCGCGGCCACCTTCACGACGCTCTGAGAAGCGACGCGGTGCGCCTTCACCACGTGGTGCACTGTCGCCACGCGGTGCGCTGCTGCGACGCTCGCCACCGAAGTCACGACCGCCACTGCGGCGCTCAGTACGTTCGTGCGGCTGCGCATCACCCAGCAGCTGCATATTCATCGGCTTGTTCAGAATACGCGTGCGGGTAAAGTGCTGCAGAACCTCACCCGGCATGCCTTTTGGCAGCTCGATGGTGGAGTGCGTGCCAAACAGCTTGATGTTACCAATGTAGCGGCTGCTGATATCACCTTCGTTAGCGATAGCACCCACAATGTGGCGAACTTCAACGCCGTCATCGCGGCCCACTTCAATGCGGTAAAGCTGCATTTCGCCAACGTCACGACGCTCACGACGTGGACGATCGCCATCACGGCTCTCACCACGGCTGTCACGGTCACGACGCGGACGATCAGCGCGGTCATCACGATCGCGGAACTCACGACGCTGCGGACGCGGCGCGTCAGCCGGTACGATCAGCGGACGTTCACCCTGAGCCATTTTCAGCAGGGCTGCTGCCAGCGTTTCGATATCCAGCTCTTCTTCCGGCTGCATTTTGCTCAGCAGTGCACGATACTGATCCAGATCGCTGCTTTCCAGCTGCTGCTGAACTTTAGCGGCGAACTTAGCCAGACGACGTTCACCCAGCAGCTCTGCGTTTGGCAGTTCTACTTCCGGAATAGTCAGCTTCATGGTGCGTTCAATGTTGCGCAGCAGACGACGCTCGCGGTTCTCAACGAACAGCAGCGCACGGCCAGCACGACCCGCACGACCGGTACGGCCAATACGGTGAACATATGATTCCGCATCCATCGGGATATCGTAGTTTACGACCAAGCTGATACGCTCTACGTCCAGGCCACGGGCCGCAACGTCGGTAGCAATCAGGATATCGAGACGGCCATCTTTCAGGCGCTCCAGCGTCTGCTCACGCAGTGCCTGGTTCATGTCGCCGTTCAGCGCGGCGCTGTTGTAGCCACTGCGCTCTAAGGCTTCAGCCACTTCCAGCGTTGCGTTTTTAGTCCGCACGAAAATGATCGCTGCATCAAAATCTTCTGCTTCCAGGAAACGCACCAGCGCTTCAGTTTTACGGCCGTAAGCGGTCCAGTAAGACTGTGAAATATCCGGGCGCGTGGTTACGCTTGACTGGATACGCACTTCCTGCGGATCTTTCATGAAGCGTTTGGTAATACGACGAATCGCTTCTGGCATAGTTGCAGAGAACAGTGCGGTCTGATGACCTTCCGGGATCTGCGCCATGATGGTTTCAACGTCTTCGATGAAGCCCATACGCAGCATTTCATCAGCTTCGTCCAGTACCAGACCACGCAGGTTAGAGAGGTCCAGAGTGCCACGTTTCAGGTGGTCCAGCAGGCGACCCGGGGTACCCACAACAATCTGTGGTCCCTGACGCAGGGCGCGCAGCTGTACGTCATAACGCTGGCCGCCATACAGGGCCACGACGTTGACGTTACGCATGTGTTTAGAGAATTCTGTCATTGCTTCAGCCACCTGCACCGCCAGTTCGCGGGTCGGTGCCAGCACCAGGATCTGTGGTGCGCGGACAGAAGGATCAACGTTGTTTAACAGCGGCAGTGAGAACGCCGCGGTTTTACCACTACCGGTCTGCGCCATACCCAGAACATCGCGGCCCGCCAGCAGGTGAGGAATACACTCAGCCTGGATTGGGGAAGGCTTAACGTAGCCCATACCGTTCAGAGATTCGAGGATGTCGGCGTTCAGGCCCAGATCAGCAAAAGTGGTTTGAATATCAGTCATGTAGTACACGTGCCTCTTAGATTGCGGCGGCCAGTCTACATAACTCGTCGTGAAAATTTTCAGTCATTTTCATCAAAAAGTGTGAACCGGCTCAAATTAGAAGTTTTGACGAACAGAAAAGCCCTCACCTCTTAAGGTGATGACTTTACAGGTACAACAGGCAATAAAAGTTCGTCAGCTATTGCTGGTCAGATTCTGATAAATCGTCTTGTGTCTGGCCGAGTTGCGCCAGTTCCAACAATGCGTATCGGTGTTCAACAAAGTTGTTAACGTTGTTAGACACCGCCAGTTTGAACAACGCTTTCGCGTCGTCCTTCTCCCCCAGACTTAGGTAGTACTTACCTAAATAGAAGTTGGTTTCACTGAGATGTTCAGCGAGCGAGGTGTTATCCGTTGCGTCCGCCTTGAGACGTTCCATCAATGTTTTTTCACTGATGTCGCCCAGGTAGAACTCGACAATATTCCATCCCCATTGGTCCTTAGCCGCTTTGTCATAACGCTGTTTCAGCGCTACTTTAGCCTGGTCTTTATCCATCTCGCGTTCAGTGAGATAGAGCCAGAGGCTGCGGAACGGATCGTTAGGATCGTCTTGATAAAACGCCAGCAGATCATCTTGCGCTAACCTGTATCGACCACCGTAGTAGAGAGCGATACCGCGGTTCAAATGCGCATAATTGTAAGTTGGATCAAGCTCAAGTACAGAATCAAACGCTTCGTAGGCGGCATCAAAGTTGCCAGCCTGCGTTAAGTATATACCAAGATAGTTAAACACTTCTGGCATATCTGGTCTTATAGACAGCGCTTGCGAGAAATCGTTCCGCGCCAGTGCCCTCAGACCCAAACTATCATACAACACTCCGCGCTCATATAACAGCTGTGCGCGTTCATCGTCGGTCAGGGCCCGACTGGCAAGAATTTGTTCCATTCGCGCCAGAATGACCTCTTGCTGCAGTGTGGGCTGCAAAGGTACTGCCAGAACTTCGTTCTTACGCCAATTGGAGTTGCTGCATCCTGCCAGCGAAATAGCTGTCGCAACAATACACCAGCGCAAAAAAGGCTTCATTTCCCACTCCCGATACAAACATTGGGATAACCATCCTGTCATCCGCCTGCTATGCACAAGGGTTCCCGCCCTCGCGATGATACCCCGGCGGTGTCAACTTATCGGCACAGCCGCCGAAATCTGACGCTACCAGGGTATACAAACACCCCTTCCCGCCAGGCAGGAAGGGGCTAATCAGGACACGCTTATTCGGCGTCAGAAGCGTCCACAGCAGCAGCGGCGTCTGCCGGCTTCTGCTCAGTGGCTTCTTTGATGCTCAGACGTACACGGCCCTGACGATCAACTTCCATCACTTTAACCGGTACTTCCTGACCCATCTGCAGATAGTCAGTCACTTTCTCTACGCGCTTGTCGGCGATCTGAGAAATATGAACCAGACCTTCTTTACCGCCACCGATAGCCACAAACGCACCGAAATCAACGATACGGGTCACTTTACCGGAGTAGATGCGGCCTACTTCGATTTCAGCGGTGATTTCTTCGATACGACGAATCGCTTCTTTCGCTTTCTGACCGTCGGTCGCAGCGATTTTTACGGTACCGTCATCTTCGATTTCGATGGTAGTGCCGGTCTCTTCGGTCAGCGCACGGATCACTGAGCCGCCTTTACCAATCACATCTTTGATCTTGTCAGAGCTGATTTTGATGGTGTAAATACGCGGTGCGAATTCAGAGATTTCCTGACGCGGCGTGCTGATAGCCTGTTCCATAACGCTCAGGATATGCAGACGCGCACCTTTAGCCTGGTTCAGCGCAACCTGCATGATTTCGCGGGTAATGCCTTCAATTTTGATGTCCATCTGCAGCGCAGTAATACCATCACGGCTACCGGCTACTTTGAAGTCCATATCGCCGAGGTGATCTTCATCGCCCAGGATGTCAGACAGCACGACAAACTTCTCATCTTCTTTCACCAGACCCATAGCAATACCGGCAACGGCTGCTTTGATCGGGACACCTGCATCCATCAGGGCCAGAGAAGCACCGCACACGGAAGCCATAGAAGAAGAACCGTTTGACTCAGTGATTTCTGATACAACACGTACGGTGTACGGGAACTCTTCCTGCTTAGGCATCACTGCCAGCACGCCGCGCTTCGCCAGACGACCGTGACCAATTTCACGACGCTTCGGTGAGCCAACCATGCCGGTTTCGCCCACGGAGTATGGAGGGAAGTTGTAGTGGAACAGGAAGCTGTCGGTACGCTCGCCCATCAGCTCATCCAGGTTCTGCGCATCACGTGCGGTACCCAGTGTGGCAGCAACCAGCGCCTGCGTTTCACCACGGGTGAACAGTGCAGAGCCGTGCGTGCGCGGCAGTACGCCGGTACGGACGTCCAGACCGCGGATCATATCTTTCTCGCGACCATCGATACGCGGTTCACCGCTCAGAATGCGGGTACGAACCACGTTCTTTTCCAGGCTATGCACGATATCGCCGATTTCTGCATCATCCAGCGCAGCATCTTCAGCCAGCAGCGCAGCAACCGTTTCATCTTTGATCACGCCAACCTGCGCGTAACGCTCCTGCTTGTCGGTGATGCGGTAAGCATCAGCGATGCGCGCTTCAGCCAGTGCCGCAACGCGTGCAATCAGCGCATCGTTAGTGGCTTCTGGTTTCCAGTCCCAGCGCGGTTTGCCCGCTTCGGCAACCAGTGCGTTGATGTTTTCGATAACAACCTGCTGCTGGTCGTGGCCAAATACCACAGCGCCCAGCATCTGCTCTTCAGTCAGAATATCGGCTTCAGATTCAACCATCAGTACCGCGTTCTGGGTACCGGCAACCACCAGGTCCAGACGTGACTGTTTGATCTCATCTGCGGTCGGGTTCAGCACGTACTGGTCGTTGATGTAACCAACGCGAGCAGAACCGATTGGGCCGTTGAACGGAATACCTGACAGTGACAGCGCAGCGGAAGCGCCAATCATTGCGACGATGTCCGGGTTAACCTGAGGGTTAACAGAAACCACAGTCGCGATAACCTGCACTTCGTTAACGAAGCCTTCCGGGAACAGCGGACGCACCGGGCGGTCAATCAGACGCGCAATCAGGGTTTCGCCTTCGCTTGGACGGCCTTCACGGCGGAAGAAGCTGCCCGGGATACGACCAGCAGCGTAGGTACGCTCCTGATAGTTAACGGTCAGCGGGAAAAAGTCCTGGCCTGGTTTCGCTTTCTTCTGGCCAACCACGGTAACAAATACCGCGGTGTCGTCCATGCTTACCATCACTGCTGCGGTAGCCTGACGTGCCATCATGCCGGTTTCCAGCGTGACAGTATGCTGACCATATTGGAATTTGCGTACGATCGGATTCAGCAAAATTAACATCCTTAAATTCAGGGCAGAGCCATTGCGGCCCGCCAGTAGTAACCGATCTTTGTCGCATCCTCGCGACTAATGACAACCCTCAACCGCCCCTGCGGCAAAGCCTCTCATTAGCCGCGCGAACCTCTGCAAACAAAGATCACACTCAGCAACAATACATGACTTTGGTCTGGATTGCTGCGGATTGCTCGAAAAAAGGGGCCTTAAAGGCCCCCTTTTCGCGAAACTCGCATAAATCTGATCGTCAGATGCGTTTTTTTGCATAATGCATGTAATACATCCTTGATCAGATTCTTCAGATTTAGCGACGCAGACCCAGGCTTTCGATCAGGCTGGTGTAGCGAGCAACGTCTTTACGCTTCAGGTAGTCCAGCAGCTTACGACGCTGAGATACCATGCGCAGCAGACCGCGACGGCTGTGGTGGTCTTTCTTGTGCTCAGAGAAGTGACCCTGCAGGTGGTTAATCTGAGCAGTCAGCAGAGCAACCTGAACTTCAGTTGAACCGCTGTCGTTAGCGCCACGACCATATTTAGCAACGATCTCTGCTTTAGCTTCTACGCTTAGAGACATAATAAACTCCAGTAAAAAAATGAATGTATGGGTGCCGATCTCTAATTCAGCAGCCCGCTTTTAAAGCCGAACTATTCTACTCTGCGCCCGCAGGCAACGCAAATGCGCTGTTGCAGCGAAGCTGAGCAGCGCGGTCAGCCAGGAAACTCCACCACCAGACGGCGGGGCGCGACCCGTCCATCGGCGGCTATTTCAGCCATGCCGATAAATTTTTGTGTTTCGCCTTCCGTTACCCGTACCAGTCCTGTTGCCGGCGCGTTTGCAGCCTGAACGGGCATACCCTGCTTAAAGCAGGCAGCAACGGCTACAGGCAGATTGACTACCGGAAAGTCTTCTGCCGGGCTGTCCATAGGCAACAGCAGCGCATCAAGTGCACTGTAGTCAGGCGTTTCAGCCGCTGTCGCGTCTGCTGCCACCGCCTGCAGCTGCTCCAGCGTCATCATTCGTGCAATCGGGTAGCGTGCGACCTGCAGGCGACGCAGCATAATGACATGCGCACCACAGCCCAGCTTCTCGCCCAAATCGTCGATGATGGTACGAATATAGGTGCCTTTGGAGACGTGGATCTCCAGCTCCAGCTCATCACCTTCCCAGCGAATAAACTGCAGCTCAAATACGGTAATTGGCCGGGCTTCACGCGGTACGGTTACGCCTTCGCGCGCATACTCATACAGTTTACGCCCCTGATATTTCAGGGCCGAAAACATGGTCGGCACCTGCATCGTATCACCGCGAAAACTCTCCAGCGCTGCATCCAGCTCAGGCTGGCTGAAGGTCACCGGACGCGTTTCCACAATGTTGCCATCTGCGTCGGAGGTATCCGTACGCTCGCCCAGCCGGGCGATAACGCGATAGCGCTTATCAGAGTCGAGCAGATATTGCGAAAACTTAGTGGCTTCGCCCAGGCAAACCGGCAGCATGCCGGTGGCAAGCGGGTCCAGCGCACCGGTATGACCCGCTTTGTTGGCATTAAACAGGCGCTTAACTTTTTGCAGCACATCGTTAGACGACGCGCCCTGATGCTTATCGAGCAGGAATACACCGTGTACGTCGCGGCCGCGACGACGAGGACGACTCATCAGTCCTCCTTGTCATCTTCCGCCGGGGTTTCACCGCGCCGCTCTGCATCGTTTCTGATCACGTTAGAGACCAGATTCGACATGCGCATCCCTTCAATCAGTGAATTGTCATAGAAGAAGGTCAGCTCCGGCACGATGCGCAGACGCATCGCCTTGCCCAGCAGAATGCGGATATAGCCTGACGCCTCTTTCAGCGCTTTCAGACCATTTTTTACCGCTTCCTCATCCTGATCGTTCAGGAAGGTCACAAATACTTTGGCATAGGCCAGATCGCGCGACACTTCAACGCCAGAGACCGTCACCATCATGCCCAGACGCGGATCTTTGATTTCGCGCTGCAGAATAATCGCGATCTCTTTTTGCAGCTCCTGAGAAACCCGCTGCGGGCGACCAAATTCTTTCGCCATAATGATATCTCCCAAATAATTCGGGAGGCCAGTGGCCTCCCAAATTGCAGTACATCGATAATAGAATTATGCGATGGTGCGTTTAATTTCAATGATTTCGAACACTTCGATCATATCGCCAACGCGAACGTCGTTGTAGTTCTTCACACCGATACCACACTCCATGCCGTTACGCACTTCGTTGACATCATCTTTGAAGCGACGCAGGGATTCCAGCTCGCCTTCATAGATAACCACGTTGTCACGCAGAACACGGATTGGGTTGTGACGCTTGATGTTGCCTTCGGTAACCATACAGCCCGCGATCGCGCCAAATTTCGGTGATTTAAACACATCACGTACTTCGGCCAGACCGATGATCTGCTGTTTGAATTCCGGCGCCAGCATACCGCTCATCGCAGCTTTCACTTCGTCAATCAGATTATAGATGACAGAGTAGTAACGCAGGTCGACGTTTTCAGAATCAATCACGCGACGCGCAGATGCGTCAGCACGGACGTTAAAGCCGAGGATAATTGCGTTGGAAGCAGCCGCCAGCGTAGCGTCGGTTTCGGTGATACCGCCCACGCCAGAACCGATAATCTTCACCTTCACTTCGTCGGTGGAGAGTTTCAGCAGCGAGTCGGAGATCGCTTCTACCGAACCCTGTACGTCAGACTTCAGTACGATGTTCAGCTCGGAAACTTCGCCTTCAGTCATGTTCGCAAACATGTTTTCCAGCTTGGACTTCTGCTGACGCGCCAGTTTCACTTCGCGGAATTTGCCCTGACGATAGAGTGCGACTTCACGCGCTTTCTTCTCGTCACGCACCACGGTCGCTTCATCACCCGCTGCCGGCACGCCAGACAGACCGAGGATTTCGACCGGAATGGATGGGCCTGCTTCCTGTACTTCACGTCCCAGCTCATCACGCATCGCACGTACACGGCCATACTCGAAGCCGCACAGAACGATATCGCCCTTATTCAGCGTACCTTCGCGTACCAGCACGGTAGCAACCGGACCACGACCTTTGTCGAGGAAGGATTCGATAACTACGCCGCTCGCCATACCTTCACGAATTGCGGTCAGCTCCAGCACTTCCGCCTGCAGCAGAATGGCATTCAGCAGATCGTCGATACCGGTACCTGCTTTCGCAGAAACGTTAACGAACATGTTTTCGCCGCCCCACTCTTCCGGAATGATTCCGTACTGAGTCAGCTCATTCTTCACGCGATCCGGATCGGCTTCTGGCTTATCACACTTGTTCACGGCAACCACAACCGGTACGCCGGCCGCTTTTGCGTGTTGAATCGCTTCGACGGTCTGTGGCATCACGCCATCGTCCGCTGCAACGACCAGGATAACGATATCCGTTGCCTGCGCACCACGAGCACGCATAGCGGTAAACGCGGCGTGTCCCGGGGTATCCAGGAAGGTGACCATGCCGTTTTCAGTTTCAACGTGATAGGCACCAATGTGCTGGGTGATACCACCCGCTTCGCCAGAGGCGACTTTCGTTGAGCGGATGTAATCCAGCAGGGAGGTTTTACCGTGGTCAACGTGACCCATGATGGTCACGACCGGCGCACGGCTTTCCTGCGCTGCATCGGTATCACGATCGTCCATTACCGCTTCTTCCAGCTCGTTCTCGCGGCGCAGGATCACTTTATGACCCATCTCTTCCGCGACCAGCTGTGCAGTTTCCTGGTCGATAACCTGGTTGATAGTCGCCATCGCGCCCATCTTCATCATCGCTTTGATGACCAGTGAACCTTTCACTGCCATCTTGTTCGCCAGTTCAGCTACGGTGATGGTTTCGCCGATAATCACGTCGCGGTTAACGGCCTGAGCGGGCTTGTTAAAGCCCTGCTGCAGCGCGCTAGGTTTGCGATGCTTACCGCCTTTACCGCCGCGAACCTGCGCACGCGCTTCTTCACGGTCTGTTTTAGCTTCTGAATGCTTGTTGCCTTTTTTCGCAGGACGCGTGGCTTTAGCGGTGGTACGTGCACGTGCACGGCCCGCTTCAACCTGACGATCGTTTTCGTCTTCTGCCTGACGGGCATGAGTTGAAGTTGTGACGTGGTAGTCACCCTTATCTTCTTCCTCAGGTTTGTCCCACTCAGCGCCTTTCTCTTCTGCCAGGCGGCGCGCTTCTTCTGCTACGCGGCGTGCACTCTCTTCAAGCTTACGGCGAGCTTCTTCTTCGGCTTTACGCTTCAGTTCAGCCGCTTCAGCTTCGCGACGGGCTTTATCAGACTGCGTAGCCTTGGTCACTTCATCGGTAGGTTGGTTTGTCACTTTATCTTTTTCCGCTGCTTCACGCTTGGCCTTGTCAGCGGCTTCGCGCCTGGCTTTATCTTCGGCTTCACGTTGCGCTTTTAATTCAGCCTCGAGACGGGCTTGTTCTTCCGCCTCGCGACGCGCCTGCTCTTCCGCTACGCGCTGTGCCTCGGCTTCCGCTTCTGCCTGAGCCTGCTGCTCAGCTTCTGCATCACCCTTCACGTATGTGCGCTTTTTGCGAACTTCAATTTGCACCGATTTACTTTTACCCCCGGTGCCCGGAATATTCAAGGTGCTGCGCGTTTTGCGCTGCAACGTCAGTTTACCTGAACTGGTTTGACCGTGCTCACGGTTCAGGTGGGACAGTAATGTCTCTTTCTCTTGCTGGGACACCGCGTCGTTTTCAGACTTAGGGATCCCCGCATCAGCAAATTGCTGTACCAGGCGATCGACCGGAGTCTGAATTTCGGCGGCCAGCGATTTTACGGTTACATCTGTCATGCTGTTCCTTCCTGTTATTACGCGTCATCGCCGAACCAGCAGATATTACGTGCAGCCATAATCAGCGCACCGGCCTTCTCATCATCCAGCCCTTCAATATCTGTCAGATCGTCAACACCTTGCTCAGCGAGATCTTCCAGCGTGCAAACGCCTTTTGACGCCAGGCGATAGGCAAGCGCACGATCCAGGCCTTCAAGATTCAGCAAGTCCTCAGCGGGCTCCTGATTACCAAGGCTTTCTTCTTTCGCTAATGCCAGGGTGGTTAACGCATTTTTGGCTCGTTCACGCAGGGCTTCAATGGTCTCTTCGTCGAGGCCGTCAATTTCCAGCAGCTCGTTCATTGGCACATAGGCCAGTTCTTCCAGCGAAGAGAAGCCCTCTTCCACCAGTATGGTGGCGAACTCTTCGTCGATGTCGAGATGTTTCGTGAACATATCGATTGCTGCATGGGCTTCAGCCTGATGCTTCGCCTGCAGATCGTCGACGGTCATCACGTTCAGCTCCCAGCCGCTCAGCTGGGAAGCCAGACGCACGTTTTGGCCATTACGGCCGATCGCCTGAGCCAGATTACCGGCCTCAACAGCGATATCCATGGTGTGATTATCTTCATCCACCACGATTGACGCCACATCGGCAGGCGCCATGGCGTTAATTACAAACTGTGCCGGGTTATCATCCCACAGCACGATATCGATACGCTCGCCGCCCAGCTCACTGGAAACAGCCTGTACGCGCGCACCGCGCATACCGACGCAGGCACCTACCGGATCGATACGCTTATCGTTGGTTTTTACCGCGATTTTAGCGCGTGAGCCCGGATCGCGGGCGGCTGCTTTAATCTCGATAACTTCTTCGCCAATTTCCGGTACCTCAATGCGGAACAGTTCGATCAGCATCTCAGGTTTGGAGCGGGTAACAAACAGCTGAGCACCGCGCGCTTCAGGACGCACAGCATACAGCACGCCGCGAATACGGTCGCCCGGACGGAAGTTCTCACGTGGCAGCATATCTTCGCGGACGATTACCGCTTCGGCATTGCTGCCCAGATCCAGCGTGATGTTGTCGCGATTCACTTTCTTCACCTGACCGGTGATGATGTCGCCTTCCTGCTCGCGGAACTGATCCACAACCATCGCGCGTTCAGCTTCACGTACTTTCTGAACGATAACCTGCTTCGCAGTCTGTGTGGTGATACGGTCAAAGGTGACAGATTCAATCTGATCTTCAACGTAATCGCCCAGATTGAGCGCTTCATCTTCGAAGCGAGCCGCGTCCAGCGTAATTTCACGCGTAGGCTGAGTAACTTCGTCAACGATTACCCAACGACGGAACGTATCGAAATCGCCGCTGCGACGGTCAATACTGACGCGCACGTCGATCTCCTGCTCATACTTCTTTTTGGTCGCAGTGGCCAAAGCGCTTTCCAGCGCTTCGAAGATTTTCTCACGCGGCAGAGCTTTTTCATTAGAAACGGCTTCTACTACAGCTAAGATTTCTTTATTCATCCTGGTTAGCCTCAATCCGGACTTTTAAAAGTGGGGGACCAGGTTCGCTTTCTGAATGTTGCTCAGCGCGAACACTTCATCGTTACCCTCGACGGTCACTGTGATCATCTCGCCTTCCACCGACTTGATGATGCCCTGCCATTTGCGACGATTCTGTACCGCCATCCGCAGGACCAGGCTGACTTCCTCACCCGCAAAGCGCGCGTAGTGTGCTGCGGTGAAAAGTGGACGATCGAGACCCGGCGAGGAAACTTCAAGGTTGTAAGCCACCGTAATTGGATCTTCCACATCCATTACAGCGCTCACCTGGTGGCTAACATCGGCGCAATCATCAACATTGATACCCTCTTCGCTATCAATATAGATGCGCAAGGTTGATGTGCGACCACGAACGAATTCAATACCGACCAGTTCGTAGCCAAGCGCTTCTACCGGAGCAGAGATCAACTCTGTCAATTTTTGCTCTAATGTGGACAAGCCCACCCCCAAGACATAAAAAAAGGGCCTAAAGCCCAGTGTTACGATTTCCTGATAACAAAAAACCCCGAAAAATCGGGGCTTTTTATGACTGGACCCTGTATGCCGCAGTGCGGCTTCGGCGCACAATCCAGAAGAATTTTTTTCAAAAACTCACTGATAGTGCGTCCGTCGATGCATACAGTATATTTGAAAAAGAACTCTAAGGGAAAGTGGTTGCGGGGGCCGGATTTGAACCGACGACNNGGCTGCTCCACCCCGCGTCCGAAAACGTGGCGAATATTACGCCGATCTTGCGAAAATAGCAAGTTTTACTGAGAATTGGTACCGAGGACGGGACTTGAACCCGTAAGCCCTTTCGAGCACTACCACCTCAAGGTAGCGTGTCTACCAATTTCACCACCTCGGTACTGCACTGACTGCGACGATAGTATGGTCGCTTAAGCGTTGACGATTTACTGCTTACTGCGGGATGTCATTGCCCGGGGTTGCCGGTTTAGCTGGCTGAGTCTGCTGTTCAGACTGAGCTGGCGCAGTGAGGTTTTCCCACTCGCTTCCTTTGGAAGTCTTGTTGCTGTTCAGGTTACCCAGAACCAGACTGATAATGAAGAACAGCGAAGCCAGTATCGCGGTCATACGTGTCATAAAGTTACCTGACCCGTTTGAACCAAACAGCGTACCGGAAGCGCCTGCACCGAATGAGGCTCCCATATCAGCGCCTTTGCCTTGCTGCAGCATGATCAGACCAACCAGGCCAATCGCCACAATAAGGAAAACAACTAACAGAGCTTCGTACATAATCAACCTGTTTCCTTGCGCGTAACCGCACAGTTAAAGCTTCAACCAATACAGACGGGTAGTCTCGTCATTACCCATCAGAAGCGGGTGTGAATACTAACCAAAGGCGCCTGGCTCTGCAAGTGCAATTTTAGCCATAAAATTTAATTGCAGAAAAAAGCGCCAGCATGATGATTTACCAGGCGAAAAGGCGACAGACCTGCCGCCTGGCCGGCTTTAAGCCGCTTTTACCGCTGCGGCAATATTATGCGCCAGCGCGGTGACCTGCGCCTCATCTTCGCCTTCTACCATCACACGGATCAGCGGCTCTGTGCCTGATTTACGCAGCAGTACCCGCCCGCGTCCAGCCAGCGCGCGCTCCGCTTCGGCAGCTGCGGCTTTAACGCTTTCACTCTCCAGCGGATCGTGGCTGCCGGTAAAGCGCACGTTAACCAGAATTTGCGGCAGCATTTTCATGCCGCTGCACAGATCGTGCAGGCTCATGTGGTTACGTACTATCGCAGTAAGCACTTGCAAACTTGCTACAATGCCGTCGCCGGTACTGATTTTATCCAGCAGAATGACGTGCCCGGAGTTCTCAGCCCCCATGCGCCAGCCTTTTTCCTGCATCTTTTCCAGTACATAGCGATCGCCTACTTTAGCGCGGGTAAACGGAATACCCAGCTGCTTCAGCGCCAGCTCCAGACCCATGTTACTCATCAGCGTTCCGACCACGCCACCGCGCAGCTGACCCTGACGCAGTGCTTCGCGCGCAATGATGTAGAGGATCTGGTCACCATCCACTTTCTGACCCAGATGATCCACCATCATGATGCGATCGCCGTCCCCGTCATAGGCAAGGCCAAGATCGGCCTGCTCTTCCACAACCCGCTGCTGCAGCTGACGCAGGTCAGTTGCCCCGCACGCCTTGTTGATGTTCATGCCATCGGGCTGCACGCCAATTGCTATTACCTGTGCCCCCAGTTCACGCAGCACGTTAGGAGCGATGTGATAGGTGGCACCATTTGCGCAATCCACCACGATTTTCAGGCCGTTGAGGCTCAGTTCACCGGGGAACGTGCCTTTGCAGAACTCAATATAGCGACCCGCGGCATCAACAATGCGGCTGGCACGCCCCAGTTCGGCAGACTCCACGCAGGTCAGGGGCTTTTCCAGCTCACGCTCAATCGCTTCTTCCACATCATCCGGCAGCTTGGTGCCCTCAGCGGAGAAGAATTTGATGCCGTTATCGTCAAACGGATTGTGAGAGGCGGAAATAACGATCCCTGCTTCTGCGCGGAACGTTCGGGTCAGGTAGGCGATTGCCGGGGTTGGCATCGGTCCGGTAAACGCTGCAGAGAGACCGGCGGCTGCCAGCCCGGCTTCCAGCGCCGACTCCAGCATATAGCCAGAAATACGCGTGTCTTTACCGATTAATACCTTTCTGGAACCTGAACGCGCCAGCACTTTGCCTGCTGCAAAACCCAGCTTCAGTACAAAATCGGGCGTAATCGGCGCTTCGCCTACTTTGCCGCGGATGCCATCTGTACCAAAATATTTACGCTCACTCATGCCTTTTATCCTTTTGCTCTCTGGGTCGCTTCCACGATGCGCATCGCTTCAACCGTCTCTTTCACATCATGCACGCGAATAATCTGCGCGCCCTGCATCGCAGCAATCACTGCGCAGCTCAGGCTGCCGGTAAGTCGCTGTGCCGGGCCGACATTAAGCAGCTGGCCAATCATCGATTTACGCGACATTCCCACCAGCAGCGGTAAGCCGTAATGGTGAAAATGGCTCAGGTGGGCCAGCAGCTCATAATTGTGGCTGAGATTCTTACCGAAACCAAAGCCCGGGTCGAGTAACAGTTGCGCTTTTTTAATACCTGCCGCTTCACAACGCGCAATTTGGGCAGCGAAGTAAGCGTCCACTTCGCTGATGACATTTTTATATGTGGGGGTCTGCTGCATGGTACGGGGTTCACCCTGCATATGCATCAGGCAAACCGGTAAACCGGTCTCTGCCGCCGCATCAAGCGCCCCTGGCGCCGAAAGCGAGCGAATATCATTGATGATGTGAGCACCCGCTTTCGCGGCTTCACGGATTACCTCAGGCTTGGAAGTGTCAACGGAGATCCAGACCTCAAACCGCTGCGCAATGGCCTCCACGACCGGAATAACCCGCTCCAGTTCCTCTTCAACGCTGACCTCCTCCGCTCCGGGCCGGGTCGACTCACCACCGACATCAATGATGGTTGCGCCGGCGTTCACCATCTCATTGGTGTGCGTCAGCGCGTTTACCAGAGAGTTATGCGCACCGCCATCAGAAAAGGAGTCGGGGGTCACATTCAGAATACCCATTACGTGGGGGAAGGAGAGATCGAGAAAGGCATCACGTGCGTGGAGTTTCATGGCAGGTCTTGTCCTGAAGTGGTCAAATGTTAAATGTAAAAAACCCCGGACTGGCCGGGGTTTTTGCTGAGGTGATGGCCTCTTATTTATTGAACTGCTCAGACATGGTGTTACCCGGGTTCGGCGTACGCGGTTCATCAACCGGACGTGGCGCCTTTGGCGTACCGTTACTGTCAGAGTTGCTGCTGCCGGGATCTTCCCAGCCCGCTGGTGGTCGCACATCGCGGCGCGCCATCAGGTCATCAATCTGCGGAGCATCAATGGTTTCATACTTCATCAGCGCATCTTTCATCGCATGAAGAATATCCATGTTCTCACCCAGAATACGACGTGCACGCTGGTAGTTGCTGTCGATCAGGTGTTTAACTTCCTGATCAATAATGCGCGCAGTCTCATCTGACATATGCTTGGCTTTCGCTACGGAACGGCCAAGGAACACTTCACCTTCTTCTTCCGCATAAAGCAACGGACCCAGCTTCTCTGAGAAGCCCCACTGCGTCACCATGTTGCGTGCCAGATTGGTCGCCACTTTGATGTCGTTAGAGGCACCGGTAGAGACATGCTCAGCACCGTAGATGATCTCTTCTGCCAGACGACCGCCATAAAGCGTGGAAATCTGACTTTCCAGCTTCTGACGACTGGCGCTGATAGCATCACCTTCCGGCAGGAAGAACGTCACACCCAGCGCGCGACCGCGCGGAATGATCGTTACTTTATGGACCGGATCGTGTTCTGGCACCAGACGACCAATGATCGCATGCCCGGCTTCATGATAAGCCGTTGACTCTTTCTGCGCTTCCGTCATCACCATGGAGCGGCGCTCTGCACCCATCATGATTTTGTCTTTGGCTTTCTCAAACTCAACCATCGACACCACACGCTTGTTACCGCGGGCAGCAAAAAGTGCAGCTTCGTTGACCAGGTTTGCCAAATCGGCGCCTGAGAAGCCCGGCGTTCCGCGTGCGATAATACCGGCATCAATATCTGTTGCCAGCGGCACACGGCGCATATGCACTTTCAGGATCTGTTCACGACCGCGCACATCCGGCAGGCCAACCACAACCTGACGGTCGAAACGGCCTGGACGCAGCAGCGCCGGATCCAGTACGTCCGGACGGTTTGTGGCAGCAATAACGATAATGCCTTCATTACCTTCAAAACCATCCATCTCAACCAGCATCTGGTTCAGCGTCTGCTCACGCTCATCGTGACCACCGCCTAAACCAGCACCACGCTGACGTCCTACTGCATCGATCTCATCGATAAAGATGATGCACGGCGCCGCTTTTTTCGCCTGTTCGAACATGTCACGCACACGAGATGCACCGACACCAACAAACATTTCTACGAAGTCTGAACCGGAAATGGTAAAGAAAGGAACTTTTGCTTCACCGGCAATCGCTTTAGCCAGCAGCGTTTTACCTGTACCCGGCGGGCCCACCATCAGGACGCCTTTCGGGATTTTACCGCCCAGCTTCTGGAAGCGGCTTGGTTCACGCAGATACTCTACCAGCTCACCCACCTCTTCTTTCGCTTCATCGCAACCAGCGACATCGGCAAAGGTGGTTTTGATCTGGTCTTCCGTCAGCATGCGGGCTTTGCTTTTGCCGAAGGACATCGCGCCCTTTCCGCCGCCGCCCTGCATCTGACGCATAAAGAAGATCCATACGCCAATCAGCAGCAGCATCGGGAACCAGGAAATGAAGATAGAAGCCAGCAGGCTTGGCTCTTCAGGTGGTTCACCCACTACTTTGACGTTTTTGGTCAGCAGGTTATCGAGTAACTTGGGATCGTTGACAGGAATGTAGGTGGTATATTTATTACTGTCTTTTTTGGTTACGTTAATTTCACGCCCGTTAATACGTGCCTCGCGGACCTGATCCTGGTTCACTTCCGACAGGAAGGTTGAATAATCAACCCTACGGCCATTCGACTCGCTGGGCCCAAAGCTCTGGAATACTGACATCAGCACGACCGCGATGACTAACCAGAGAATCAGGTTTTTCGCCATGTCACTCAAGGGATTAACCTCATATTACAACGGTGTTAACAGACAGCGTAGGGTACTATATATCCTTCATACCTGGAATCGCAGCATGGATGAATTTACTGGTTTATCCTGAAACTCAGAATCAGGCCGGGATAAACGCAGTATTCAGCTTGCTTTGACGCCGGTAATCGGGCCTACAGTTTGCGCCCTGTCGCCACAATATACACTTCACGTGAACGTAACCGCGAAGCGTCTGGCTTACGAATTTTCACTTTCGTAAATAGGGAGCGAATTTCCCGGAGGTATTCATCGAAGCCATCTCCCTGAAACACTTTCACAACAAAACTGCCGCCGGGAGCCAATACATCCCGACACATTTCCAGCGCCAGTTCAACTAAATACATTGAACGTGGAATATCCACAGCCGGCGTGCCGCTCATGTTAGGTGCCATATCTGACATCACTACCTGAACTTTCTGGTCCCCTACCCGCTCAAGCAGCGCTTTCAGCACAGCCTCGTCGCGGAAGTCACCCTGCATAAAATCAACGCCGACAATCGGATCCATGGGTAGCAGATCGCAGGCAATAACCCGCCCGCTGTTGCCAATCTGTTGTACCACATATTGTGACCAGCCACCGGGCGCCGCGCCTAAATCCACTACGGTCATACCGGGTTTAAACAGCTTGTCACCCTGCTGAATTTCATCAAGTTTAAACCAGGCACGCGAACGCAGCCCTTTTTTCTGTGCCTGAAGCACATATTTATCGCTAAAGTGTTCCTGAAGCCAGCGACTGGAACTGGCCGAACGCTTTTTACCCGTCATAATTTTTCCAGTTAAATCGTCATCGTAGCGATAAATCAGCGCGCAATGGGTAGCGATGATTTGGCGATATACCCGAGATGGCGGTAGAATGACCCGTTTTCAATCCCTGAGTAAGCAAAAAATACGATGAATCTGAGTACCAAACAAAAACAGCACCTGAAAGGCCTGGCCCACCCACTGAAGCCAGTAGTCATGCTGGGCGGCAACGGCCTTACTGAAGGCGTGCTCGCCGAAATCGAACAGGCGCTTGAGCATCACGAACTGATTAAGGTGAAAATTGCCTCAGAAGATCGCGAAACCAAGCAGCTGATCGTTGAAGCTATTGTGCGTGAAACCAACGCCAGCAATGTGCAGGTTATCGGCAATGTGCTGGTGCTGTACCGCCCGGCGAAAGAGCGTAAAATCACGCTGCCTCGTTAAGCTACACACTACGCGCGGCGCTGCGGGCAGAGAAAGTGCCACGCTCACGCATGCGATAAAAGGCCGCCATGCGGCCTTTTTCCTTTCTTTACAATCTGCCCTGCGTCACCACAGCGGGTGCTTACAGATATTCAACCTTCAGCACTTCATACTCCACATCACCGCCTGGCGTTTTCACAATAGCTACGTCATCGGCCTCTTTACCTACCAGACCCCGCGCCATTGGAGAGTTAACCGAGATCAGATTTTGTTTAAAATCTGCTTCATCGTCACCCACAATGCGGTAAGTAAACTCTTCGTCTGTATCAACATTCAGCACAGTTACCGTGGCACCGAAAATGACGCGACCGGTTTTTGGCATAGATGTGATGTCGATCACCTGCGCATTAGAAAGTTTAGCTTCAATCTCCTGAATACGCCCTTCGCAAAACCCCTGCTCTTCACGCGCAGCATGGTACTCGGCGTTTTCTTTCAGGTCGCCATGCTCACGAGCTTCAGCGATGGAGGCGATGATGCGCGGACGCTTTACGGTTTTCAGTTCGTTCAGCTCTTCACGCAGCTTCTCAGCGCCTTGTAACGTCATCGGAATCTGATTCATTTTGGCTCCTCGTCTCTATCCTGGTTAACGGTGTCATCCTGACTGGTGACAGCAGAAAAATCGCTTCTGCGGCACACGGCCCCTTTTCAAAAGCAAAAGAACCCTGACCCGGAAAGCTTTCCGGGTCAGGGATCGGTTTTGCATTTTGATACGTATTTTACCCCAGAGTTCCCTGTGGGTCATCGTTTACTTTGCCCTGTCCGGGGACGTAGTATTGACGCCCCATCCGTCAGTTACCGCGAGATTATGCGATTTTCACGACTTGTTACCGGACTAACCTGCGCGGTAATGCTGCAGGCACAAGCGGCCCCCGTTGAAGAATACATGCAGTATTTACCTGACGGCGCGAACCTGGCGCTGATGGTACAGAAAGTGGGCGCATCAACCCCTATTATCGACTATCACGGAAAACAGATGGCTTTACCGGCCAGCACCATGAAAGTGATCACGGCGCTGGCGGCACTTCTGGAGCTGGGACCCGACTTCCGCTTTCAGACTACGCTTGAGACACGCGGTGCCATTACCGACGGCACGCTGAATGGCGATCTGGTGGCGCGCTTTGGCGGCGATCCTACGCTGAGCAGGCAGAATCTGCGCAATATGGTCGCTGCGCTGAAGCAGCAGGGCATCACCCATATTAAAGGCAATCTGGTGATTGATACCTCTGTTTTTGCCAGCCATGATATGGCTCCCGGCTGGCCATGGAACGATCTGACCCAGTGCTTCAGCGCACCACCCGGCGCGGCGATTGTCGACAAAAACTGTTTCTCGGTGTCGCTTTACAGTGGCAAAACCGCCGGCGAAACAGCCTTTGTGCGTATCGCTTCTTATTATCCGGCCCATATGTTCAGCCAGGTCCGGACGCTTGCTCCTAACAGTGGCGAAGGCCAGTACTGCGAGCTGGATGTGGTGCCGGGTGAACTCAACCGCTATACGCTGACAGGCTGTATGCGCCAGCGTGCAGAGCCGCTGCCGCTCGCCTTTGCGGTTCAGGATGATGCCGCCTGGTCAGGTGAGATCCTGAAAGGGATGCTGCGTGCGGCTGATATTGATTATAGCGGTCATCTGGTACGCCAGACGCAGGTTACGTCACCGGGTACGGTGCTCGCCTCGACCCAATCCGCGCCGCTGCATACGCTGCTGCGCATGATGCTGAAAAAGTCGGACAACATGATTGCGGACACCGTGTTCCGCACCATCGGCCATCACTACTTTAACGTGCCGGGTACGTTTCGTGCCGCCTCTGATGCCGTGCGGCGAATTCTGCGTGAAAAAGCCGGTATCGATATGGGTAACAGCATTCAGGTCGATGGTTCCGGCCTCTCGCGTCACGATTTGATCTCTCCGGAAACAATGATGCAGGTGCTGCAGTACATCGCTAAAAACGATGCCACGCTTAACTACATCTCCATGCTGCCGCTGGCCGGCTACGATGGCACGCTTCAGTATCGTGGTGGTCTGCATGAAGCGGGGCTTGATGGCAAAGTCTCAGCAAAAACCGGTTCTCTGCAGGGCGTCTATAATCTGGCTGGGTTCATCACCACGTCCAGCGGTGCGCGGGTTGCCTTTGTGCAATTCCTGTCAGGCTATGCTGTACCGCCGGAAAATCAGAAAACGCGGCGCATTCCGCTGGTACGCTTTGAAAGCCGCCTCTACACGGACATTAACAAAAACAACTAATGAAATTGTTGATTGTTGAAGATGATGCACTGCTGCAGTCGGGTCTGGCACAGGCACTGAGCGCTAAGGGCTATGCGGTCGACTGCGCCGGCAGCGCTGCAGAGAGTAACGCGCTGTTGCGCAGCGGTCAGTATACGCTGATCGTACTGGATCTTGGTCTGCCGGATCGCGACGGCGCCTCGCTGCTGCGCCAGTGGCGGCGCGAAGGCCTTACGATCCCGGTGCTGATCCTGACGGCGCGTGATGCGCTGGAGGATCGCGTTGAAGGTCTTGATGCCGGCGCGGATGATTATCTGATCAAACCTTTCGCGCTTGCAGAGCTGCAGGCGCGGGTGCGGGCGCTGATCCGCCGCTATCAGGGTCACAGCGATAACCAGCTGCAGCAGGGCGATCTGACACTCAATCTCAGTTCTCAGCAGGTACTGCTTGAAAATCAGTCAGTGGATATTACGCCCAAAGAGTTTGCGCTGCTGACGCGTCTGCTGATGCGCATCGGACAAAATGTGCATCGTGAAACGCTGCAGCAGGATCTTTACAGCTGGAACGACGATCCCGGATCCAACACGCTGGAAGTGCATATTCACAACCTGCGCCGCAAGCTGGGTAAAGATCGTATTAAAACGGTGCGCGGGGTGGGTTACCGGCTGGAACTGCGCGAATGAACAGTATGCGGCAGCGTTTACTGATCATGCTGGCGCTGATCCTGCTGATCTGTCAGGTGATGAGCGTGATCTGGCTCTGGCACGAGAGCCGGGAGCAGATCAGCTTTCTTGTCAATGAAACACTCTCAGCGCAGGCGCGCAATCAGCGGGTAGAAAATGAGATCCGCGAAGCGATCGCTTCGCTTTTGCTGCCCTCACTGGTCATGGTATGCCTGACGCTGCTGCTCTCATTCTGGGCGATCAACTGGATTATTCGTCCGCTCAAACTGCTGCAGGACAGCCTGGCGCATCGCTCCGCCGATAATCTCACTCCTCTGCCGGTGTATGCTGACATGGATGAAATTGTTGCCGTCACCGGCGCGATCAATCAGCTGTTCTCCCGTCTGGACCATACGCTGCAGCAGGAGCGGCTGTTTACCGCCGACGCAGCGCATGAACTGCGTACGCCACTGGCAGGACTGCGGCTGCATCTGGAACTGCTGCAGCAGCAGCACGTGCCGCAGAGTGAGATGCTGATTAGCCGGATTGATCAGCTGATGCACACCGTAGAGCAGCTACTCATGCTGTCCCGTGCCGGTCAGGCGCTGGCGGGCGGCCACTATCAGCAGCTGTGGTGGCAGCAGGATATTATGCAGCCGCTGAAACCCGAGATGGACGAGCTGTTGCTACAACGTCAGCAGCAACTGTACTGGCCAGAGGGCCATGATATCCCGCAGCAGGGAGAAGCCGTGCTGTTGCGTCTGATGCTGCGCAATTTGCTGGAGAACGCCTCGCGCTATAGCCCGGAAAACAGCGAAGTACGGGTTAAGCTGTACCAGGATGCACAGCAGGTAAAAGTCGAAATATGGGATGAAGGGCCAGGTATTGACGCCGGCGCCGCAGAGGAGTTAACCCAAGCCTTTCGCCGTCGCGATCAGCGCTATGGCGGCAGCGGACTGGGCCTGAATATCGTACTGCGTATTGTGCAAATGCATCGCGGTACCCTGACGCTGGAAAATCGTGAAGATCGCAGCGGACTGATTGCCCGCTGTACGCTGCCACATCAGCTCAACGGCTAAACACCCCGATTATCCGATAAAAAAAGCGGCCCGGAGGCCGCTTTTTAGCTGCGATTAGCGCTGATAGATAATTTCGACGCCTTCGTCGTCTTCATCATCCCAGTCCTCATCCCAGTCATCATCTTCTTCCACTTCCTGAGCGGTCTCCAGCGCTTCACGGTGATAGTCATCCCACATGAACGCGACCTTCTCAGGCTGCTTCTCTTCTTCTTCCGCTTCTTTCGGATTGGCGATGATAAAGCTCATCACATCCCAGCAGAGCTCATTAACACCGGTACGGCTGGCTGCGGAGATCAGATAATATTTTTCATCCCAGCCGAGAGCTTCTGCAATCGCTTTAGCGCGGCTTTCCGCTTCTTCCTGACTCAGCAGGTCAGTTTTGTTGAACACCAGCCAGCGCGGCTTCTGATAGAGCTTATCGCTGTATTTTTCCAGCTCGCCAAGAATGATACGGGCGTTTTCTACCGGATCGGTTTCGTCGATAGGCGCAATGTCGATCAGGTGTAGCAGAACGCGACAGCGCTCAAGATGCTTCAGGAAGCGAATGCCCAGACCAGCACCTTCCGCTGCGCCTTCGATCAGCCCCGGAATATCTGCCACGACAAAGCTTTTTTCACTGTCCATGCGCACAACGCCGAGGCTGGGAACCAGGGTGGTAAACGGATAGTCCGCCACTTTTGGTTTTGCCGCAGACACAGCGCGGATAAAGGTCGATTTACCGGCATTTGGCAGACCCAGCATGCCAACATCGGCCAGCAGCATCAGTTCCAGCTGCAGATCGCGTTTCTCGCCTGGCGTACCCATGGTTTTCTGGCGCGGAGTACGGTTAACCGAGGACTTGAAACGTGTGTTACCAAGCCCGTGCCAGCCGCCTTTCGCCACCATGAGTTTTTGCTCATGGCGCGTCATATCGCCCAGCGTTTCACCGGTGCCCTGATCGATAATGCGCGTACCGACCGGCACTTTGATGGTGACATCTTTACCGCGTTTGCCGGTACAGTCGCGGCTCTGACCATTCTGACCGCGCTCAGCGCGAAACGCTTTTTCAAAGCGATAGTCAATCAGGGTATTAAGGTTTTCATCTGCCAGCAGATAGACGTCACCGCCGTCACCGCCGTCGCCGCCGTCCGGGCCGCCTTTAGGGATATATTTTTCACGGCGGAAGCTAACGCAACCGTTGCCGCCATCACCTGCGACCACAAGGATCGTTGCTTCATCAACAAACTTCATTCTATTTCTCCGTCACACTGTCGTCTGTCGCTGTACCCAGCGGCAGACGGGTCCGCCAGGGTCTTCTGTGCTGACCGGCGGCGGATAATGCAAATCTGGTAATATGACCTGTACAGAAAGTGTACAACAAACTGCGCAGCTCAGTTAGCGGTGAATCGATAACCGGCGGCAGAATGTAAAAAGCCCCGCAAAGCTGCGGGGCCTTTCCTTCGTGTGTTCAGACGATGAACGTCTGCAGCACGACAACTTTACTCAGCAACGATGCTGATATATTTACGGTTGTTCGGGCCTTTCACTTCGAATTTAACTTTGCCGTCTGCGGTAGCAAACAGGGTGTGGTCACGACCACAGCCTACGTTGTTACCGGCGTGGAACTTGGTGCCACGCTGACGAACGATGATGCTACCTGCCAGAACAGATTCACCACCGAAACGCTTAACACCCAGACGTTTTGCGTTGGAGTCGCGACCGTTACGGGTCGAGCCACCAGCCTTTTTATGTGCCATTTGTCAGATCTCCTCTTACGCGCTGATCGTCGTGATTTTCACATCAGTGAACCACTGACGGTGACCAGCTTGCTTACGGTAGTGTTTACGACGACGAAACTTAACAATCTTGATTTTTTCGCCGCGACCGTGAGCAACAACTTCTGCTTTGATCATACCGCCTGAAACCAGTGGCGCGCCGATTTTCACGTCTTCGCCATTTGCAATCATCAGAACCTGGTCGAACTCAATGGTTTCGCCGGTTGCGATGTCCAGCTTTTCCAGGCGAACGGTCTGACCTTCGCTTACTCGGTGTTGTTTACCACCACTTTGGAAAACCGCGTACATATAAAACTCCGCTTCTGCGCTTGCCTTTCTGTGTAATCAGGCGGCGCGATAATATTCACAATAGGGCGCGAATTCTACGCAAATATCCAGCAGAAAACAAGCGCACTTTGCACTCTCCTGCAGAAAAAAAGCGCAGAGTGAATGCAACCGTTTCTCATCCTGAATTTTCAAGTACAATCAGTAACAGATTACCTGAACTCACGCTGGGTAAAAGCGCCTACCATGCAAAAAACCAGTCAAAGCTGAACAGACGAATGAACCTAGAACAAATTAACGAACTAACCGCGCAGGATATGGCGGCCGTCAACCAGACCATCCTCGACCAGCTGAATTCAGATGTCTCACTGATCAACCAGCTGGGCTACTACATTGTCAGCGGCGGAGGAAAACGCATTCGTCCTATGATTGCCGTGCTTTCAGCGCGTGCGCTCAACTATCAGGGTTCGCTGCATATCACCAACGCAGCGCTGATTGAATTTATCCACACGGCAACGCTGCTGCATGATGACGTGGTAGATGAGTCAGACATGCGTCGCGGGAAAGCCACTGCCAATGCAGCGTTTGGTAATGCCGCCAGCGTGCTGGTGGGTGATTTTATTTATACGCGCGCTTTTCAGATGATGACCAGTCTGGGATCCCTGAAGATCCTGGCGCTGATGTCAGAAGCGGTGAATGTGATCGCAGAAGGCGAAGTGCTGCAGCTGATGAACTGTAACGATCCCGATATCACTGAAGAGAGCTACATGCGCGTGATCTACAGTAAAACGGCGCGTCTGTTTGAGGCCGCTTCCCAGGCCTCAGCGATCCTGGCAGAGGCTTCGCCTGCGCAGGAGAAAGCGCTGCAGGATTATGGTCGCTACCTTGGCACAGCTTTCCAGTTAATTGACGATCTGCTCGACTACAGTGCCGATGGCGAGACGCTGGGTAAAAATACCGGTGATGACCTCAGCGAAGGTAAACCGACGCTGCCTCTGCTGCACGCCATGCATCATGGCACCCCAGAGCAGGCCACGATGATCCGCAGCGCTATTGAGGAAGGTAACGGGCGGCATTTGCTGGAGCCGGTGCTGGCTGCTATGCAGCAGACGGGGTCCCTGGAATGGACGCGTAAACGCGCTGAAGAAGAAGCAGATAAAGCGATTGCTGCGCTACAGCTGCTACCTGAGAGTCCATGGCGTACTGCGCTTGAAGCGCTGGCGCATATGTCAGTGCAGCGCGACTTTTAATCTCTGACGGGGCCACCCGGCTCCGTTTTTTATTCTCTCCGTACTTTCCTGCCCCCGTTTGCACAAGTTTGCACACTTTTTGAGAATACCAGCCGGGTTTTGCAACCAGGGTATAACAATTACTGGAAATTAATGGAACCTTTTTGCTATATAGAGCCGTTAATTTCCAGTTTTACCCTTCACTGCCGTGGCAGCGATTACGCATTACATGGATATGGAGAACAAGTTATGCAGACAAGGAAAGAGGATTGGCATCCTGCAGATATTATCGCAGCGCTACGTAAACGTGGCACTTCACTGGCGGCACTGTCACGTGCCTCAGGGCTTTGCTCCTCAACGCTCGCAAATGCGCTGTCTCGTCCCTGGCCTAAAGGTGAGTGGCTGATCGCAACAGCGCTTGAGGTACACCCGGCAGAGATCTGGCCTAGCCGCTATTACGATCCTGACACCCTGCTTCTGCTGGATCGCAAAAAACGGATCCGATCGCCCGATAGCCTGAAAAAGATCCCGCCTAAGAAATAACAAAAAAAACCAGCCACACTGCTGTGACTGGTTCTATTACATCGTCGTATCTGGCTTATTCGCCGCTGATACGCTCGATGTTTGCACCCATCGCTTTCAGCTTATCTTCGATATGCTCATAACCGCGATCGATATGGTAAATCCGGTCAACAACCGTGGTGCCTTCAGCAATACAGCCGGCCAGCACCAGGCTTGCAGAAGCGCGCAGATCTGTCGCCATAACCTGTGCACCCGAAAGCGTCTCCACACCGTGACAAATCGCTGTGTTGCTCTCGATTTCCGCATGTGCACCCATACGGATCAGTTCCGGGATGTGCATAAAGCGGTTTTCGAAGATCGTTTCCGTGATCACACCCGTACCTTCTGCCAGCAGGTTCAGCAGCGTAAACTGCGCCTGCATGTCCGTTGGAAAACCCGGATGCGGTGCGGTGCGAATATTCACTGCTTTTGGCCGCTTGCCGTGCATATCCAGGCTGATCCAGTCTGCACCGGTTTCAATCTCAGCACCCGCGTCGCGCAGTTTAGCCAGCACCGCATCCAGCGTATCCGGCTGTGCGTTACGGCAGAGTACTTTACCGCGCGAGATAGCCGCAGCCACAAGGAAAGTGCCGGTTTCAATACGATCCGGCAGCACGCGATAGACACCGCCGCCCAGACGTTCCACACCTTCAATCGTGATTTTATCCGTGCCTGCGCCCGAGATTTTTGCGCCCAGCGTATTCAGGAAGTTTGCTGTATCGACAATCTCCGGCTCGCGCGCCGCGTTCTCAATTACCGTGGTGCCGGTTGCCAGCGTGGCCGCACTCATAATGGTCACGGTAGCGCCGACGCTGACTTTGTCCATGACAATATGCGCGCCCTTCAGGCGACCATTGACAGAGGCTTTAACATAGCCCTCTTCCAGCTTAATCTCCGCGCCGAGCTGTTCCAGACCGGTGATATGCAGATCGACCGGACGGGCGCCAATTGCGCAACCACCCGGCAGTGATACCTGACCCTGACCAAAACGTGCCACCAGCGGTCCGAGCGCCCAGATAGAGGCACGCATCGTTTTCACCAGATCGTACGGAGCGCTGAAGACGTTCACATCGCGCGCATCAACATGTACTGAACCATTACGCTCTGTGCGTGCACCCAGCAGGCTCAGCAGCTTCATGGTGGTGTCAATATCACGCAGCTGCGGCACGTTCTGAATTTCTACCGGCTCTTCTGCCAGCAGCGCGGCAAACAGAATCGGCAGCGCTGCGTTTTTTGCGCCGGAAATGGTCACTTCACCACTTAAGCGGGTGGGGCCTTGCACACGAAATTTGTCCATTAACACGGCTCTCAATTATCTATCAACAAAACAACCAGACGGGTACTCAGAATCCGTTAAGTTTACGGTCGCGAGCCCACTCGGCGGGAGTATAAGTTTTGATGGAAACGGCATGAATACGATTATCCGCAATGTATTCCATCAGCGGCGCATAGACAGCCTGCTGTTTTTTTACCCGGCTTAGTTCACCAAACATTTCGCCCACGGCGATCACCTGGAAATGGCTGCCGTCGTTGCTCATCACGTGGACTTCATCTAATGACAGCGCCTGCATCAGGACTGCCTGAACTTCACTATTTTCCATGGTTTATAACTTCACTTGATAATAATAAGGCGGATATCTTAGAGGAAAGCGGCTGAGTCTTAAATATGCAAAAGCCCCTGAGCGCATCAGGGGCCTGGTTTTTCAGCCGTCAGATCAGACGCTTTTTCCCGCAGAAACAATAATCTGCTGAAGATTATAAAGCGTGATAAGAGAATGGAGTTTATCTGTCACCCCCGAGAACAGCGGCGTACTTCCCTGCGCGCGTACCATCTCGCGCAGATGCACCAGCAGCGCCAGCCCGGCAGAGTCGACTCGCTCCAGAGCCGCGACATCAATGACGTTTATGTTCTGCATGACCGTTTCGCGCTGCTGCCATAGCGTCAGCAGCGTATCCCGATCAAGCTTGCCGCTCAGTACCAGCGTATCCGTACTGCGCTGCCAGCGTAACGATTCACTCATTATTGCTGTTTATCCAGTGTAATAGGTTGTGCCGCAGAGGTTTTCAGCTGGGCAGTGAGGCCATCAATGCCTTTAGTGCGCAGCAGATCGCTCCACTCATTCTGCTTGGTGGTGATCATACTGATCCCTTCTGCAATCATATCGTAGGCCTGCCATTTTCCGCTCTGGCTGTTTTTACGCCACTGAAAATCGAGACGCACCGGCGGGCGACCGTTAGGGTCAATAATGGTAACGCGAATAGCCACGATGTTGGCATCACCCAGCGGTTTCTCCGGCTGGATTTGATATGTCTGCCCATGATAAAGCGCCAGCGCCTGTCCATATGCCTGCGCCAGATAGTCACCGAATGCGGCAAAGTAGGCGTTGCGCTGTGCCGGCGTCGCTTCACGATAATAACGACCTAAAACCAGCGCGCCGGCATATTTAATCTGTACATAGGGCAGCAGCTCCTGACGCACAATCTCACGCAGATAATTGGGATCCTGCTTGATCTTTGGTTGTTCATTCTTTAGCCGGGTGAAGGTTTTGGCTGCAGCTTCATTCATTAGCGTGTATGGGTTACTTTGGTCCGTGTCCGCTGCTGTGGCTGCCAGGGGAGCGATTGCCAGCAAGGCAACCATCAGAAAACGTTTCAACATCGTGTTTTACCTCTCTGGATTATTCCGTTGTGGCAGGCGCAGGTGCACGCTCACCATCCTGTGACTGATTCTCTTTGCTGCCGTCGCCGCTTTTATACAGGAACTGACCAATCAGATCCTCAAGCACCAGGGCAGATTTAGTATCACGCAACGTTCCGCCATCTTTGAGCATAGCTGACCCGAGATCCGGGTCGTCAAAACCCAGATTCAGCGCCAGAAACTGTTCGCCCAGCAGCCCCTGCGTGCGAATGGCCAGTGAACTGGTATCCGGGATTTTATCCGCGTACTGTTCGCTGATATCCATGGTCACGCGCGGCGACAGGCTTTTATCATCCAGCGAAATATCTGTGACGCGGCCAATGACAACGCCGCCAATTTTTACCGGTGAACTGATTTTCAGCCCGCCAATATTGTCGAAGGTGGCGTACAGCTTCCATGTCGGTTCAGTGCCCAGCGATTTGAGATCGGCCACGCGCAGACTGAGAAACAGCAGCGCCACCAGCGCCGCCAGCATAAACACCCCTACCCAAATTTCATTTTTCTTGCTTTGCATTGCATCAGTTCCCAAACATCAGTGCGGTCAGCACAAAATCAAGCCCAAGCACCGCCAGTGAAGCGTGTACGACGGTACGCGTTGTTGCCCGGCTGATGCCTTCCGACGTCGGAATCGCATCGTAGCCGTTAAACAGCGCAATCCAGGTTACCGTGATGGCAAAAACTGCGCTCTTGATCAGGCAGTTAAGGACATCATTATGAAAATCTACCGCGCTTTGCATCGCGGACCAGAAAAAGCCGGGATCGATACCTTTCCAGCCCACGCCAACCAGCGCGCCACCGGCAATACCGACCGCAGTGAAAATCAGCGTCAGCAGCGGCATACTGATAAAACCCGCCCAGAAACGTGGCGAGACCACGCGCCGCAACGGATCAACCGCCATCATCTCCATGCTGGAAAGCTGCTCTGTGGCTTTCATCAGCCCAATCTCTGCCGTCAGCGCTGAGCCAGCGCGCCCCGCAAACAGCAGCGCCGTGACAACCGGTCCCAGTTCACGCAGCAGCGACAGCGCCACCAGCATGCCAAGACTGGTCTCTGCGCTGTAAGTGGTCAGCACTAAATACCCCTGCAGTCCCAGCACCATGCCAATAAACAGCCCGGACACCACAATAATCAGCAGCGAGAGTACGCCAACGCTGTAGAGTTGCTTGATCAGTAATGGCGCATGGCGACGAAAAGCGGGTTTTCCCACCAGCGCATGAAACAGCATCAGACCGGCCCGGCCAAAGGTCGCACAGCTGTTTATTCCCCGACGCCCGAACGACGCCAGTGCCTGTAACACCATGAGTTTACTCTCTCCCTGTCCGGGTCAAATCACTAAGATAGTCGCCGGCGGCGAAACGAAACGGCACCGGACCATCAGCATGCCCATCAATGAACTGGCGTACCCGCGGATCGGCATTCTCCTTCAGCTCCCGGGTGCTGCCTTCGGCAATGATTTTTTGCCCGGCAACAATATAGGCGTGATCGGCGATGCTCAGTACTTCAGGCACATCGTGTGACACCACAATACAGGTCACGCCCAGCGAGTGGTTCAGCTCATCAATCAGCTTAACCAGCACGCCCATGGTTATCGGATCCTGTCCGACAAACGGCTCATCGAACATAATAAGTTCGGGTTCCAGCGCAATGGCTCGCGCCAGCGCAGCGCGGCGTGCCATCCCGCCGGAGAGTTCTGCCGGCATAAGCTTCGCCGCGCCGCGCAGCCCTACGGCTTCAAGCTTCATCATTACCGTGCTGTGCAGCAGTTCCGGCGGCAACTGCGTGTGCTCGCGCAGTGGCCAGGCGACGTTTTCATAGACGTTAAGATCGGTAAACAGCGCGCCTGACTGAAACAGCATGCTCATTTTCTTACGGGCTTCATAGAGCCTGCGCCGTGACAGGCTGGGGATATTCTGTCCCTGAAACCAGATTTCGCCTTTGTCAGGCTGCAACTGACCGCCAATCAGGCGTAACAGCGTTGTTTTTCCGATACCGGAAGGCCCCATAATCGCGGTAACTTTGCCCGCCGGAACCGTAAGTGAAATATCATCGAATATCGTGCGATCGCCGCGGGTGAAACTCACTCCGCGCACCTCGACCAGATTCGTTTGCTGCTGAGTCATTATTACCTCGTTAAGCGGGTCGGGCGTAATAAATGGGGTGGATGGTAGCCTGGTACTCCGCAATTCACGATAGTTTTACAGAAACTTACCGGTTCAGTGTGGCGAAAACGGTCATTAAATTTACTTTTGTCGCTCAGAGAGTCAAAATCAGCGGCTGACTCCCCCGCGTCTCAGGTTTTTTTGCCGGCCAGGGTCCGCCGGCACCGTATCCACCAAGGATTTTTCATGTTTGTAGCTACCGCCCTGCTGTTTATCGGATTGCTGTTACTGGTTTACGGGGCCGATCGACTGGTCTTCAGCGCCGCCATTTTATGCCGATCGTTTGGTATTCCGCCGCTGATTATTGGCATGACGGTAGTGAGTATCGGCACATCTCTCCCGGAGCTGATTATCTCATTTTCAGCTGCGCAACATGGACAGATGGATTTAGCCGTGGGCACCGCGCTGGGCTCAAATATTACGAATATCCTGTTAATTCTGGGTGGCGCAGCGTTACTTCATCCTTTAACCGTACACTCCAATTTGATTCGGCGCGAACTTCCGCTACTGCTGCTGGTGTCTTTACTGAGCGGCATTATGCTGTTTGATAATTACCTGAGCCGGCTGGATGGAGTGGCGCTGCTGCTAATGGCGCTGTTCTATCTGCTGACGGTTATACGCATTGCCCGCCGCGCCGGGCATGACAACAGCGATACGCTCACCCGGGAGCAGCTGGCAGAGCTGCCGCGCGATGAAGCAGGTAACACGGTGGCTTTTCTCTGGCTGGCAGTCGCGCTGATTATATTGCCGATGTCGACCCGCATGGTCATCGACAATGCCACGGTTTTTGCTGACTATTTTGGCGTGAGCGAGCTGGTGATGGGCCTGACGCTTATCGCTGTAGGGACCAGTTTGCCGGAGCTGGCCACGGTGGTCGCAGGCGCACTGAAAGGTGAAGATGATATAGCAATTGGCAATCTGATCGGCGCCAATATTTTCAACCTGGCGATTGTTCTTGGCCTGCCCGCGCTGTTTCATCCGGGTGAGGTCAATCCGCTCGCGTTCAGCCGTGATTACTGGGTGATGCTGGGCGTCAGCGTGCTGTTTGCCCTGTTTTGTCTGCTGCGTAAACGGCGCGTAGGCCGGTTAGCAGGCACGCTGTTACTGAGCGGATTTCTTCTCTGGGTGCTATGGCTGTGGCTCAGCCCCACCCTTCTTACTGGCTATTAAGGATGCACTGATATGTCACAGCAGCAGGCAGAGTTTGATTTTCAGCAGGCGGGTAAAAAGGTTCTGCGCATCGAACGTGAAGGACTCGAACAGCTCGATCAGTATATTAATGACGATTTCAGCCGCGCCTGCCAGCTGCTTTATGCCTGCGCGGGTAAAGTTGTGGTGATGGGCATGGGCAAGTCAGGGCATATCGGTAAGAAAATGGCCGCGACCTTTGCCAGCACCGGCACCGCCTCCTTTTTTGTACATCCGGGCGAGGCGAGCCATGGCGACCTGGGTATGGTGAGCGCCAGCGATGTGGTCATTGCCATCTCAAACAGTGGCGAATCTGCCGAAATCCTGGCGCTGATCCCGGTGCTGAAGCGACAGAAAGTTCAGCTGATTTGTATGACCAGCCGGCCGGACAGCGCCATGGGCCGCGCGGCAGATGTTCATCTGTGTGTGAAAGTGCCCCAGGAAGCGTGTCCGCTTGGGCTGGCACCGACATCCAGCACCACGGCAACGCTGGTGATGGGCGATGCGCTGGCGGTGGCACTGCTTGAAGCGCGCGGTTTTACGCCAGAGGATTTTGCCCTGTCGCACCCTGGCGGCGCGCTGGGGCGTAAACTGCTGCTGCACGTCAGCGACATCATGCACAGCGGCGATGAAATTCCGCACGTTACGCGCGAGGCGTCCCTGCGTGATGCCCTGCTGGAGATCACGCGTAAAAACCTCGGTCTCACGGTAATTGTTGATGATTTAATGAAAATTGAAGGGATTTTTACCGATGGCGATCTGCGCCGTATCTTTGATATGGGCGTCGATTTTCAGTCAGCCCGTATTCAGGATGTTATGACGCGCGGCGGGATCCGCGTACGGCCTAATATGCTGGCGGTAGACGCTTTAAATCTGATGCAAAATAAAAACATCACCGCCGTACTGGTTGCCGATGAAGACCGGCTGCTGGGCGTCGTCCACATGCATGACATGCTGCGCGCTGGCGTAGTCTGAACAGGAAATGTAAATGAACGCTGAAAATGCGATGGTCGCCACCTGCTATGGCCCGGTCTCTGCTGAGGTTATGGCACGAGCAGCGCAAATTCGCCTGCTGATTTGTGATGTCGATGGCGTCATGTCAGACGGCCTGATCTATATGGGAAACAGCGGCGAAGAGCTGAAGGCGTTTAACGTACGCGACGGCTACGGTATACGCTGCCTGCTGACCTCCGGCATCGAAGTCGCTATTATAACCGGCCGTCGCGCGAAGCTGCTGGAAGATCGCTGTGAGACGCTGGGCATTACGCATCTTTACCAGGGACAATCAGATAAGCTTTTGGCGTGGCGTGAACTTCTGGATAAACTGTCACTGGACAGCACACAGGTGGCCTACATTGGTGACGATCTGATCGACTGGCCGGTTATGGCGCAGGCGGGTCTGAGTGTTGCCGTAGCGGATGCGCACCCGGTGTTGCTGCCGCGTGCCGACTATGTCACACGTATCAGCGGCGGACGCGGCGCGGTACGCGAAATATGCGACCTGATATTGCTGGCGCAGAATAAATTTGAGGATGCCAGAGGGCAATCAGTATGAGTAAAAGCAGGCGTTGGATAACGCTGATTCTGGCTCTGGTCGCGCTGATATTGATCGGCTGGAACCTGACGAATCAGGATGAGAGCGCCACGCCGTTGGCTTCAAACGATCAGGAGCCAACCTATACCAGCGCGAACTCTAATACCGTGGTATACAACCCAACGGGTGCACTGGCCTACAAGCTTGTCTCCGACAAAGTCACCTACTTTTCAGCGGATGAAGTCAGCTGGTTTGATCGTCCCGTCATGACGACCTTTGATGAAAACAAAGTGCCAACCTGGTCAGTACGGGCGGACAAAGCAAAGCTAACGAAAGATCGTATGCTTTACCTGTATGGCCATGTTGAAGTGCATACGCTGACGCAGGATTCTCAGCTGGAACGCATTATCACCGATAACGCGCAGGTCAACCTGGTGACCCAGGATGTGATGTCTGACGACCAGGTGACGTTATTTGGCCGCAGTTTTAACTCCACGGGCATGAAGATGCGCGGCAATTTGCGGACAAAAAACGCCGAACTGCTTGAAAAGGTCAAAACCTCTTATGAAATTCAAAATGAACAAAAATAGTGTTAATGCGCTGCTGCTCGGATCGCTGTTGATTGGCAGCCTGCCCGCCCTGGCTGTCACCGGCGATTCAGAGAAACCGGTCAATATCGACTCGGTTAATCAGGCGCTGGATCTGCAGGGCAACGTGGCGACCTTTACCGGCAACGTTATCGTCACGCAGGGTACGATTAAAATCACGGCCGATAAAGTGGTGGTGACCCGTCCCGGCGGCGACAGCAACAAAACGATTGTCGATGCCTATGGTAACCCGGCCACGTTTTATCAGATGCAGGACAACGGCAAGCCGGTTAAAGGCCATGCCGCTAAGCTGCACTATGAGCTGGCCAACGATTTTGTCGAGCTGACCGGCAACGCTTTCATTGAGCAGCAGGACAGCAATATCAAAGGCGATCGCATCACGTATCTGGTGAAAGAGCAGAAAATGCAGGCCTATAGTCAGGGTCAGAGCAAACGCGTCACTACGGTGCTGGTCCCTTCACAGCTGCAGGATAAAAACGGTTCCGCTGCAAACCCTAAAAAGAGTAACTGACCGATGGCAACTTTAGTCGCTGAAAATCTGGCCAAAGCGTATAAAGGCCGCCGCGTAGTGGAAGATGTCAGCCTGCAGGTTAAATCGGGCGAGATTGTCGGACTGCTGGGTCCCAACGGTGCCGGTAAGACCACGACGTTTTATATGGTGGTTGGCATTGTACCGCGCGATGCGGGCCGCATTATTATCGACGATGAAGATATCAGTATTCTGCCCCTGCATGCGCGGGCGCGGCGTGGTATCGGGTATCTGCCACAGGAAGCCTCTATTTTCCGTCGGCTGAGCGTCTACGACAATCTGATGGGCGTGCTGCAGATCCGTGACGATCTGACTGAAGAGCAGCGCCAGGATCGCGCCAATGAGCTGATGGAAGAGTTCCATATTGAACATCTGCGCAACAGCCTGGGCCAGGCGCTCTCCGGTGGCGAACGTCGCCGTGTGGAAATTGCACGCGCGCTGGCGGCCAATCCAAAATTTATTCTGCTGGATGAGCCGTTCGCCGGGGTTGACCCCATCTCCGTTATCGATATCAAAAAGATCATTGAGCATTTGCGTGACAGCGGCCTCGGTGTCCTGATCACCGATCACAACGTGCGTGAAACGCTGGCCGTCTGCGAGCGCGCCTATATTGTCAGCCAGGGCAATCTGATTGCACACGGTACGCCAGATGAAATTCTGGCAGATGAGCAGGTTAAGCGGGTTTATTTGGGCGAAGAGTTCAGACTCTGATAAGGTGTCGATCAACCCGATATTCGCTTAGGACATTCAAGCCGGATTATGAAGCAAGGTTTGCAACTCAGGTTCAGCCAACAGCTGGCGATGACCCCCCAGCTGCAACAGGCCATTCGCCTGCTGCAGCTCTCTACGCTTGAACTCCAGCAGGAGCTCCAGCTGGCGCTGGAGAGCAATCCGCTGCTTGAGCAGACCGATATTCATGATGAAGTGGACGCACGCGAAACGCAGGAAAGCGATACGTTAGATACCCGTGAGGCGCTGGAACAGAAAGAGATGCCTGACGAACTGCCGCTGGATGCGTCATGGGATGAAATTTACACCGCCGGTACCCCTTCCGGCACCGGAACTGATTATCAGGATGATGAGCTGCCGGTGTACCAGGGAGAAACCACGCAGTCGCTGCAGGATTACCTGATGTGGCAGGTGGAGCTGACACCGTTTACCGATACCGACCGCGCTATTGCGACATCCATTGTTGATGCGATCGACACCACCGGTTATCTCACCGTGACGCTGCAGGACATTTGCGACAGTATCGGCGACGATGAGCTGACGCTGGATGAAGTGGAAGCGGTGCTCAAACGCGTCCAGCGGTTTGACCCGGTTGGTGTAGGCGCGCGCGATCTGCGTGACTGTCTGCTGGTTCAGCTATCGCAATATGCGGCGGACGCTCCTATGCTAAAAGAGGCGCGCCTGATTGTCAGTGAACATCTTGATCTGCTGGCTAATCATGACTTCCGCAGCCTGATGCGGGTGACCCGCCTGAAGGAAGAGGTGCTGAAAGAGGCGATGCTGCTGATCCAGTCGCTCGATCCGCGCCCCGGGCAATCAATTAATACAGGTGAACCGGAATACGTTATTCCGGATGTGCTGGTACGCAAAGCGGGTGCACGCTGGGTGGTGGAACTGAACGCTGAAAGCCTGCCGCGCCTGAGAATTAATCAGCACTATGCCGCCATGGGCGGTTCAGCGCGCAGCGACAGCGACAGCCAGTTTATTCGGAATAACCTGCAGGAAGCGCGCTGGCTTATCAAAAGCCTGGAGAGTCGTAATGACACGCTGCTCAAAGTTACCCGCTGCATCGTTGCTCAGCAGCAGGCGTTTTTCGAGCAGGGCGAAGAGTATATGCGCCCGATGGTGCTGGCAGATATCGCGCAACAGGTCGATATGCATGAGTCCACCATCTCACGCGTGACCACGCAAAAATATCTGCACAGTCCGCGTGGCATTTTTGAGCTGAAATATTTTTTTTCCAGCCATGTCAGCACGGAAGGCGGCGGCGAAGCCTCTTCCACGGCCATTCGTGCGCTGGTAAAAAAACTGGTCGCGGCAGAAAATCCCGCAAAACCCTTGAGCGACAGCAAACTGACCGCCATGTTATCTGAACAGGGTATTATGGTAGCGCGACGTACGGTTGCGAAGTATCGCGAGTCTTTATCTATACCGCCATCAAACCAGCGTAAACAGCTGGTCTGACTGAACTAAGAAGGAAGACCTATGCAGCTAAACCTTACCGGACTCAATGTCGAAATCACTGACCCGCTGCGTGAATTTGTGAACAGCAAATTTGCCAAACTTGAACACTATTACGATCGTATTAATCAGGTTTATATTGTTCTGAAAGTGGAGAAAGTGACTCAGATTGCAGAGGCAACTCTGCATGTTAACGGCGGTGAGCTGCACGCCACAGCAGAAGCGGAAGATATGTACGCGGCCATTGACGGGCTGGTTGATAAGCTGGCACGTCAGCTGACCAAACACAAAGACAAACTGAAAAAACACTAACCTTCACGTTTGCAGAGCGCTGACCCGTTCAGTGCTCAGGGAAAAATGGGGCGGAAGAGCGCCCCGTTTTATCATCTGCGCAAACGCCAGCAGGGCCTTTCGCTCTGTGGCTATGTGAACTCGCAAGTGAAACCACGATGAACAACGATCTGACACTGGAATTGAGCTCGGTTCTGACGCCTGACTGCACCCGCAGCGGCGTACACTGCCAGAGTAAAAAACGCGCGCTGGAGATAATCAGCGAACTGGCGGCTAAGCAGCTCAATCTGCCGCACCAGACGCTTTTCGAAGCGATTCTGACCCGGGAGCGTATGGGCAGTACCGGCATTGGCAATGGCATTGCTATTCCGCATGGCAAACTGGAAGAGGATACGCTGCGGGCGGTTGGTGTGTTTATCAGCCTCGATCAGCCCATTGCCTTTGATGCGGTGGACAATCAGCCGGTCGACCTGCTGTTCGCTCTGCTGGTGCCCGCCGATCAGTGTAAGACGCACCTCCATACCCTGTCGCTGGTCGCAAAACGTCTGGCAGATAAGACGGTCTGCCGCCGCCTGCGCGCGGCGCAAAGCGATCAGGAGCTCTACGCCATTATCACAGAAGCTCAGGAAGCGCATTCGTAATCAGTACATAGCGTTACCGGTCTGCGAACCGGATAAAACAGGGGAGAATTGTGATGGTGCTGATGATCGTCAGTGGTCGATCAGGCTCAGGTAAATCAGTTGCGCTGCGTGCTCTGGAAGATATGGGCTTTTACTGTGTCGATAATCTGCCAGTAGTCCTGCTGCCGGAACTGGCTAATACGCTGACGGAGCGTAATATTTCAGCGGCGGTGAGTATTGATGTCCGTAATATGCCGGAGTCGCAGGAAGTCTTTGAGCTGGCGTTAAATAATCTGCCTGACTCTTTCTCTCCTCAGCTGCTGTTTCTGGATGCCGATCGCAATACGCTGATCCGGCGCTACAGCGATACCCGTCGTCTGCATCCGCTTTCCAGCAAAAACCTGTCGCTGGAAAGCGCCATTGATGAAGAGAACGATCTGCTGGAGCCGCTGCGCTCGCGTGCCGATCTGATTATTGATACCTCAGAGATGTCTGTGCATGAGCTGGCTGAGATGCTGCGTACGCGCCTGCTGGGCAAGCGCGAACGCGAACTCACGATGGTGTTTGAATCGTTTGGCTTTAAACACGGTATTCCGATTGACGCCGACTACGTGTTTGACGTGCGCTTTCTGCCTAATCCGCACTGGGATCCTAAGCTGCGTCCGATGACGGGCCTCGATCGACCGGTGGCGGCGTTTCTGGATCGGCATACGGAAGTGCACAATTTTATCTACCAGACGCGCAGCTATCTTGAGCTGTGGCTGCCGATGCTGGAAACCAACAACCGCAGCTATCTGACCGTCGCGATAGGCTGTACCGGCGGTAAACATCGCTCTGTGTATATTGCTGAGCAGCTGGCTGACTATTTCCGTTCGCGCGGTAAAAATGTGCAGTCGCGTCATCGCACACTGGAAAAGCGTAAATCATGACCGTAAAGCAAACTGTCGAAATCCGTAACAAGCTGGGCATGCACGCCCGCCCGGCGATGAAGCTGTTTGAGCTGGTGCAGAGTTTCGACGCTGATGTTCTGCTGCGCAATGAAGCGGGCACCGAGGCTGAGGCCAGCAGCGTCATTGCGCTGCTGATGCTGGATTCCGCGAAAGGCGGTCATATCGAAATTGAAGCCAACGGACCGCAGGAAACAGCGGCGCTGGCCGCCGTCATTGAACTGTTTGAAGCCGGTTTTGACGAAGAATAAATGCCTTAGTGCAGCTGGTAGCGATTCAGGAACCCCTCTCCTCCCAGCTGGCGCATCTGACGCATAATCCACTGCTGACGCTGACGGACATAGCCTGAAGGCGCATCCGCACGAAAGCGGATCGGGTTAGGCAATACCGCGGCCAGCAGGGCAGCCTCTGCAATCGTCAGGCGGCTGGCGGGCTTATGGAAATAGCGCTGCGCGGCAGCTTCAGCGCCAAAAATACCGGGGCCAAATTCAGCAATATTGAGGTAGACCGTAAGTATACGACGCTTGGTCCAGACGGTCTCAATGCCAACCGTCATGCCCGCTTCCAGCCCTTTACGCAGCCAGCTACGCCCGTCCCACAAAAAGAGATTTTTTGCCGTCTGCTGAGAAAGCGTTGACGCACCGCGCATACGCTCACCGCTATTGTTGTCCAGCACCTGCTGAATGGCACCGACGTCAAATCCCCAGTGTTCCGGGAATTTCTGGTCTTCGGCGGCAATTACTGCCAGCGCCATCCACGGAGAGATCTTATCCATGCTGGTCCAGTCTGAATGCGCTACATAATCCGTTTTTCCCTGCAGCCATGCGCCTGCCTGCCGTTCTGCCATAACAGCGGAAAAGGGCACGGGTAAGAAAGCGAAAATAACAATCCCCCCTATCCAGAGGGCTGCCCATACCAGCAGGCATCTGGCGATCAGTGATGTAAACCGGCTGAACCGCTTTCGTTTGTTTTTTTTCATAGTCTCTTCCTGTATCCCTTCCCTGTATTAATTAATCACTCTGGTCATGATTGCGCCCTGTGCTCATCGTTATACCCGCTTTCATACTGCCAGCCGGTTTCGGAAGATAAAAAAGCGTTCAGAGCGGGCCGAGGTTCTTCTGCTGATACCCTGAAACATCAATGACTTCCATTTATAAGGAATCGGTTCCATGCATAAAAAACACTCAACCTGATCTTCAGGAGGCAGTTAACCTGTACTAATAGTCATGTAAATCAGACTTTCATTTATCTTAACATTGGCGGGAAATAGCTTAGGCTTTTTTGACTATCGTCTGTTATGAGATCGGTTTCAGACACATTTTATGCTGCCCGACGCCGCAATCCCCCGCTAATTCTCCGTAAATCAAATTTTACAGTCTGGCTGGCGTATTTTTCAAAATAGCCGATCTGGAAGTTTACTAACCTGCTTTCCAAAACGTTTCGGATAAACAGAACATCTGTAGGCTATTTTTATTACAAAACAAAGGCATAAACATTATTTACTCTAAAACAATCGGCTATCTTCTCGCTATCAGTGCTTTCACAGACTCACCTGATTGAGCTGGCGAAAAAACAGTCAAAACGGCTTCATATTGGTTAAATAGCAAACAAATCAGCAGGGAAATTGATTCCCTGCTTGACAGTGTTATCAAATTAATGTTTTCTGTAGCGGAACGTTGTTCAACATCACACAATTTAATGAATCTTGTCGCGCAGGCTGGCAAATTTGCTAAGGTGATTTTGTAACGTTAACCAATACCTGACAGCTGCTTTTTACTTCAACTAACCATAACAGCAGCAGTCGCTTTTTCCCTGGTGTTGGCGCAGTATTCGCGCACCCCGGTTTCGACCGGGGTCATTTTTTTTAGTGCTTCTGCTTTTCCCGCTCAGCAACCCATTCGCGCAGAACAGCCACATCCTGGCGCCACTCCTGCCTGAGTTCATCGATCCACTCCTGCACGTTGTCCCACCATGCCGGCAATTCCGGCGACTGAATCTGTTTTGCCAGCGCCTGCAGATGCAACAAGCCTACCGAGCCTGCAGCACCTTTAATTTTATGCCCTTCTTCAGCAATACCTTTTTGATCGCGCGCCATCATGTTGGAATCAAGAACATCAAGATAACCCGGCATCATCTGCTCAAACATCGTCAGGCTTTGCGTAATTAAGTCAGGCCCTACCAGCTCGATATACTGCTCCAGCATCGCTACATCCAGCAGCATGCGCGACTGCGTATCAGCGACAGGCATATCTGTCTCTTGTGCCTCGCCCTGATAATCCCAGAACTTTTTGATCACTGCCGTCAGCGCCGGTACCGCCAGTGGTTTACTTAATACGTCATCCATGCCGGCATCGAGATACTCTTTTTTATCTTTGAGCACGTTAGCCGTCAGCGCGACCAGCGGCGGCAGCTGCACGCCGTTGTGCTGCTGATGAATAGCGCGCGCAACGTCCAGCCCGGTCATATCCGGCAGCTGGATATCCAGCAGTACCAGGTCAAACTCCTGCGGATCAAACAGGCTCAGTGCATCATGCCCATTCATTGCGACCTCAACGCTGCAGCCAAGCTTCTCCAGCACTGAGCGGGCAACAATCACGTTAAGTTCAATATCCTCCACCAGCAGGACGTGCAGCGCCGGCAGCGGCAGGCTGTCATCCAGATCGGCATCTTCCACTTCGTCAGCCACGCGCGGGGCGTTAACTTCAACCACAAAACAGGAGCCCTTACCCGGCGCGCTGCTGACGGTGATATCACCGCCCATTGCCTGCGCCAGGCGACGCGATACCGCCAGCCCGATACCGGTGCCGGTTGCGGGCTTACCGCCGTGCTGATCTTTAACCTGATAATACATGGCAAAGATTTTGTCCTGCTCCTCCTGCGGGATGCCCATTCCTGAGTCCTGAACTTCAAAACGCAGCGTTTCATTCGCGCTATACGCGACCCGCACGACAATTTCTCCCTCGCGGGTGAATTTCACGGCGTTGCCAATCAGGTTCCACAGGATCTGCCGTAAACGGGTGCCGTCAGCCAGAATTTTATGCGGCAGCGGCAGCGCAGGCTGCATAACAAATTTCAGATCTTTCGGCTGGGCCAGCAGGCCGGATAAGTTTTCGAGATCGGCAAGGAAACCGGTGAAATCAAGCGGCTGGTTATCCAGCTGGACTTTGCGCCGCTCAATTTTGTCCACCTCAATCACATCGTTAAAAATATTGCCCAGCGTAATAGCAGAAACGTGGATGGTTTTCAGGTACTTCAGCTGCTCCTGGCTAAGCTCCGTATCCAGCAGGATACGGCTCAGGCCCACAATGCCGTTCAGCGGCGTGCGCAGCTCGTGACTGATGGTCGAAATAAAGGTGGTTTTCTCCCGGCTGGCGTTCTCCAGCGCGTCCTGATAGCGCTTACGTTCAGTGATATCGCGCCCGAACCCCATCAGCCCGCTGCGTTTGCCCACCCGATCGTAATAGGGCACTTTGCGGATCTCAAAACAGGCTTTGCGCCCATCCGGGTATTGCAGCCACTGCTCGTAGGTGAGTGATACATTATGGCGAAACACTTTTTCATCTGTTTCCAGCACTTTAGTTGCTGCTTCATCGTCATAAATATCGCGCGGCGTCAGTCCGATAAGTTGTTTTTCACTTAACCCGGTCAGCAGCTCCATGGCGCGGTTGCAGCCGGAAAACTGTTTGTCGATATTGCGGTAGAAGACCAGATCGGGCGACGCATCCAGAAATGAGCGCAGGAACGAGGATTGCTGCTCCAGCTCAATCTGCGCCTGCTCGCGGCGCGCCATCTCTTCACGCAGCTTATCCATCACCTGTTTACGCGCCTCTTCAGCGCTGATGCGATCGCTGATCTCCTGATTCAGCTGCGTGATGGTCTGTTTCATCTGCTGGTTAAGTTCGAGATCGCGCGTGCGCATCTCTTCCAGCTTATCAACCAGCTTTGACAGCCGCTGACGCGAATCCTCAAGCTGATCGACCACAACCGACAGGAAATAGACCGCCCAGGGGGTAATAAGCAGGCCGAAGAAGACCGAGCGCACCACGTCGATACTTTCCACATGCCCGCGCAGTACCATGGTTACCGCCATCTGGACAATCATCGCCAGCACCACCAGCGCTGATGCCAGGAGCAGTGAAAAGCGTACCAGACCGAGTTTGACCATCAGGTCGACATAATATTGAGCTAACAGACGAATTTGTTTCATGGCAGATCCCCTGAACGAATGGCGCCATCATAACGTAATTAGCCTGTAACTGCCCGGGCTGACCGGGATATTGCGCCTGTTTCACGCCCCATAATAGTGCATCTGCGTCCGGTTTCTGCCGCATCTGGCGCACACTGAGTAAAGCACTTGACTAATTTGCACAGGTGAATAATCTGAAAGGCCGTCTGTGCGCAGCTAAGCGTCAGACCTGATTGCTTTCTTTATCTTGTGGCAGCTGATTCCTCAGCATAGTGCCACCCTCCTTCATTGCATATCAATTCATATTTAATGAACTTTTACTCAATCAATTTCTGATTAATTTTACTTATACAGATGTGAATTTAATTCAAAACAGACGCCATAAGAAAAACAGATACATGAAATGCCAGCTTGCACAGTTACGATATTTTATGCTGCCATAAGCGATTGTACCAGCAGGGAGAGGTAATATCGCCGCCTGCAGATAGTGAGACGGCTCACACTTAGCAGGGGTTTAATTTAGCGATTATTGACATAAATTTACTCTTAAAATCAATAAAATTCATGCAGTTATGCCATTTTTACTGCAGATATATGGCTCAGCGCTGGCTATTTGACCTCTGTGCGCTTTCCCGATAAGTTGAAATTCCGCTGGATGCTTTCCAGTCGGGACTGTGTCTCGACATATCTATGCAGCAAGAAGACTCCCTCTGGATGCAAGTTATCTCCCGTTAGAGACCGGATTGAAGAGCAACTCATCAAGGACGTTATACCCGGATCCTGAGAGTCATTGCTCGGTGTTGCGACGCCCGCGCTTAATGCGGAAAAAACCAGTGATACAGCACGCGTCAGCGCTCTGTGCCTGAAACAGAACAGGCAATGTCTAAAGCAGTTTAAGGAGACTCTCAATGTCCACGCAAAAACCTCATTCCTATGGTTTGTACGATCCGGCCGCAGGCAGCGATAGTTGTGGTGTAGGTTTTATTACCCGCAAGGACGGCGAGCAGACACATGACATTCTGCAGATGGCGCATAGCGCACTCTGTACCGTGCCGCATCGCGGCGGGATGTCCGCAGAGGGTGTCGGTGATGGTGCCGGCATTAACGTCGATCTTTCGCTTAACTTTTTCCGTAAATTAACCGGTCAGGCGCTGGAAGCTGGCCAGTTTGGCGTCGGCAACTTTTTTGTGCCGAAAGATGCCACGCTGCGGGCTAATGCGGAACGCCTGGTTGAAGAGACCCTGGCCGCATGGAATTTCCCGGTGCTGCTAAAGCGCGACATGCCGCTGGATAACAGCGTGACACGCCCTGCCGCCGTGGCTTTTCAGCTGCCGATTGTGCAGTGGGTTTTTGCCGCACCGCCTGCGTTAACGAATCAGACTGAATTTGAACGGCAGATCTACCGGGCGCTGCTGGATATCGAAGCGCGCGCGTTTACCGAAAGTGAGTTTGGCGGCCTCTATCCGCTCTCACTCTCTTCACGCACGCAGGTGTTTAAAGCGCGTCTGAACTCCAACGAAGTGATCCCCTACTTCAAAGATCTTACCGACAGCGATCACCAGGTGCGCGGGCTCTTTTTCCATACCCGCTTCTCTACCAATACCGATCCCCACACCACTATGGCACAGCCGTTCCGCCTGATGGCGCATAACGGAGAGCTGAATACCGATCGTAAAAACCGCATTGCGGAAGCCGCACTGATGCTGGCGCGGGGTAAAAAAATTGTCCGTCCTAAAGGCCAGTCTGACAGCTCGCGTCTTGACCAGAGCATTCACAGCCGCCTGATGGAAGATGATCTCGACCTGATCACCGCCGTGGTCTCTATGATGCCTCCGGCGTGGGAGAATGACAGTTCACTCTCCGCTGACGTGCGTGCGATGCTGGAGTACTTTTCACTGTATGAAGAGAAAAATGATGGCCCGGCCGCGCTGATTTTTGGCAACGGCGAGGTGATTGGTGCACGTCTGGACCGCCTGGGCCTGCGTCCGCTGCGTTCAGTGGAAACCGCTGATTATATCGGCGCCATGTCAGAAGCGGGCCAGATTGCGTTTCCGCCAGAAAGCGTGCTGCGTCGCGGCCGCATCGAAGCGGGCGGCATGCTCTATTACGATCACAAAGAAAAGCGCGCCTATACCACGACTGAAGCGCTGGAAAAACTGGCGGCTGCAAAAGATTACCGTGCCCTGCTGCAGGCGGCACGCGTTGAGCTGCACGAGCTGCCGGAAATTCCGGCCGAGAAGCTTGGCTCTCCGCTGCGCTATCGCGGCGATCTCAAAACCTATCAGCGTTTTGTTGCTTACTACTACAACCAGGAAAGCTTCAAGTTCATGATGGATCCGATGCTGCAAACCGGTGCTGAAAAGATCTCAGCAATGGGTTACGGCAACGCCATCAACGGCCTTTCCGATCATGAAGGCGGCATGGCGCACTACTTCTCGCAGCGTTTTGCGCAGGTGACTAACCCGCCGCTCGACTCTATCCGTGAAGCGGATGGCATGACGCTGCGCGTGGCGCTGGGGGCTAAACCGCACCTTGGCCGCAGCAAAGGCCAGCAGATTATTGTTCCCAGTCCGATCCTGACCCACCTTGATATGCTGCGCCTGCGCGAGCAGAACGTGGCACCCTATGCGCGTTTTGAAATGCTCTATGAGCCGGTGACAGGCAAAGATATCGTCAGCCGCGCCGCTAACGCCAGCGCGCTGGAAAAAGCGATCGACAATCTGGCTCAGCAGGTGGTGGATTTCGCCCGCGCGCAGGGCGGCATTGCCGTTATCACCGATCGTCATGTTTCAACCACGCATGCCGCCATGCCGATGCTGCTGGTGATCTCCGCCATTAACCAGCGTCTGGTGCAGGAAGGGCTGCGTCTGGATGTCTCTCTGGTGGTCGAGAGCGGTCAGAGCATCTCATCGCACCATATCGCCGCCACGCTGGGCTTTGGTGCTTCTGCCGTCTACCCGCTGGGCGTGCAGATGCGCGCAGAAGAGAAATTTGGTGAAGGCGAAGAGGGTAACAAGGCGTTCAGGCGCTATGCCAAAGCCGCTGAAAAAGCATTGATGAAAACCATGGGCAAAGTGGGCCTCTGCACCGTTGAGAGCTACAGCTGCGGTGAGTTCTTTGAGCCGAATTTTCTCGATACTGAAGATCCGGTGCTGAAAAAATATTTCCCGAATATTAAAACCCCGGTGGGGGGTGCAGGCTTCCCGGCCATCGCCCAGATGGCGGTAGACTGGCATCAAAGCGCGCTGAAAATTCAGGGTGAAGCGGAAGTGCCGCTGCTTGGCCTGTTCAAAGAGCGGGCGGAAGGTGCTGGTCACTCCTATGGCACCATCGCCGTGCGGACCTTCATCGATATGACGGAACAGCCGATCCGCTTTACCGATAAAGCGCGCGAAGAGGATAATTTTATCCGTCTGATGACGCTCGCCAGACTGGAGAACGCGTTTGGCATTAAAGCGGACAGCTTTAAAGAGAGCAGCTTTGAGCGCATCCCGAATGCGGTCATCGATACTTTTGCCATCACGCCGGATTACCGCCAGTTCTCCAGCCTGATGCATGCCGAGCGTAAACGCCGTCCGGCCGCCCTGCGCGACATTCTTGCCCTGCCCTGCGATCTGACTCACGTGGACAGTGAAGCGGAGTTTGGCCGCAAGCTGGGCCGCTATTCACTGGTTAACAATGGCTTCGCCATCCGTGGCCTGCAGTGTCAGGCCGTCGCGGGCAGCCTGAACCAGTTTGAGCTGCGCCTGATCGACGCGATTGCCGGTCTGAAGCCAGAGCAGGAGCGTCTGGCAGCGCTGGCGCGCGCGCTCAGCACCCGTTTCCGGGATGACATTGAGAGCAGCAGAGTAGAAGAGAATGTGCTGCACATTACCGCCTATGGTAAGGCCGCAGAGTATCTGGCAAAAATCTTCACGGCGCTGCCTTCGCTGCCGCTGGAGGAGATCCAGCCGGCACACGAAATCACCCGCACCTTCGCCTCCGGTGCGATGAGCCACGGTGCGCTGGTGGCGCCCGCGCATGAAGCCGTCGCGCACGGCACCAACATGGTGGGCGGCATGAGTAACTGTGGTGAAGGCGGTGAGCACTATTCGCGTCACGGTACGATTCGCGCTTCACGCATCAAACAGCTGGCATCAGGACGTTTTGGCGTCTGGGCGGCCTATCTGGCCGATCCAATGCTGGAAGAGCTGGAGATCAAAATTGGTCAGGGTGCAAAACCTGGTGAGGGCGGTCAGCTGCCGGCGCCTAAGGTCACGGTAGAGATTGCTGCCGCCCGCGGCGGTACGCCGGGTGTAGAGCTGGTGTCGCCTCCGCCTCATCATGACACCTACTCTATTGAAGATCTGGCACAGCTGATCCACGACTGCAAAGCTGCGCGCGTGCGCGTTATTGTCAAACTGGTCTCCTCAGAGGGCATCGGCACCATTGCCGTTGGCGTGGCCAAAGCCGGCGCCGACGTGATTAACGTGGCAGGTAATACTGGCGGAACCGGTGCGGCATCGGTAACCAGCCTGAAATATACCGGCCGCGTGGCGGAAATCGGTATTGCTGAGGTGCATCAGGCGCTGTGCGCCAATGGCCTGCGCGACAAAGTACAGCTGCGCTGCTCCGGCGCGCAGCAGACCGGCAGCGACGTTATCAAGTCTGCGCTGCTGGGCGGCGACAGCTTTGAGTTTGGTACCACGGCCCTGATGATGCTGAAGTGTGTCATGGCGAAGAACTGCAATGTGAAATGCCCGGCAGGCCTGACCACTAATGCTGAAGCTTTTGATGGCGATCCGCGTCAGCTGGCACAGTACTTCATTAACGTGGCTCAGGAAGTGCGTGAGTTTCTTGCCCGCCTCGGCCTGCGCTCGCTGCGTGAAGCGCGTGGCCGTGCGGATCTGCTGCACCTGATGGATCACCCGCTGGAAGTGGGCAAACTCGATCTGCGCGCCATGCTGACGGTGGTACCGGAACAGAAAATCGCGCATCCGGTCTATCTGGAAAAAGATTTCACGCTCGACGATGGCTGGGTCACAGAAGTGACGTCGCAGCTGATTGAACAGGCAGGCCGTGAGGTTACCCTGGGCAACGGCGTGACGCTGAACAACCGCAACAAAAGCGTCGGCGGACAGCTGGCTATCGATATTGAGCGGCTGCTGAACCATACGCTGCCTGCTGAGCAGCGTGCCGTGCTGCCGGCAGTACTGAAAGACGACCGCGGGCGTCACTACCTGGCGCCACGCACCGTGCACATCCATACCCAGGGCGCAGCCGGACAGTCATTCGGAGCGTTCTGCAACGACGGTATGCTGATGCAGCACTATGGCACCTGCAACGATGGCGTAGGCAAAGGCCAGTGCGGCGGTGAACTGGTGGTCATGTCACCCGGCGGCGGCGCGCAGGATAGCGACGGCAACGTGCTGATCGGCAACTTTGCGCTGTTTGGCGCAACCGGTGGCCGGCTGTTTGTGCAGGGCCAGGCAGGCGATCGCTTCGCGGTACGCAACTCCGGCGCCACTGCCGTAGTGGAAGGCGTGGGCGATTTCTGCTGCGAATATATGACCAACGGCGCCATCCTTAACCTCGGCACGTTTGGCAAAGGCTTTGGCAACGGCATGAGTGGCGGTTTCGCTTACCAGTATGATCCGTATGGCAACCTTGCCGGCCATGCGGCGGGAGACTCCGTACTGTTTGGTTCCATTGCGGATGACAACGAGATGGCGCGCGTGCATAAGCAGGCGGTACTGACCATGCTGAACTGGCATCTGGAAGCGACGCGTTCACCGCGCGCGGCCTGGCTGCTGGCGAACTGGGAGAGCGAATGCCAGCACTTTGTTTACGTCATGCCGCGTTCGCTGCTGCTCTACCAGGATGGCGGCGAGATCCTGAAAGCAAAATCACGCAAAGACCTGCTGGAAGAGCTGTCAACCTCGCTGGCTGCGCATCAGGTAGCCAAATTCAAAGCGGCGTGGCGCAGCGGCAAAACCATTGCTGACGGGGCCGTGCCCGCCTACGGTGCAACCGATACACAGGAGATGTTTGTCCTGCTTAACAACTACACCGTGCTGAGTTTTGCGCAGCAGCTGGCGCTGGGCAAGCTGCCGAAAGGCACCGCAGTGGAAGATCCGGCAGTTGAAAAAGCCGTACGCAACCTGCTGATGACTGAGGACTTCTCGCTGGTCAGCAAGCTGCAGCGGCACGCCCGTGCGGCGATTGAGAGCTACAGCGATGATGAGCTGGCAAGCCTGATCGCGGCAAAACGCATGGCGGATTACAAAGCGGCTTTAACGCAGCGTAATATCCGTTCCATGGATAGTCTGGCGACCTATGGCTGGATCATTTATCAGGATGCGCGCCATCGCGATGTGCTGGGTCACCTGCCGGACTTTGAAGAGCTGTTTGCCCGTGCGGCGCTCCCGGAGATTGCGGCGGCGGTCGGAAAACTTTCCTGATCGCGTCAGCCCGGCATTTGAGCCTTAAGAGTGAACATTACTAACAGGATTGAGTACCCGTATCATGAAGATTCCTTACATTCCTGAAGATGCACCGTTTAACGGTGAGCAGAAATACTGGCTGGCGGGCTTTCTCGCCGGTCTCCACTCGCGCCTGTTAGTGCTGGACGATAAGCAGACAGCACCTTCCGCCGGCGCCGGCGCGACCACGCAGCTGCATATTCTGTTCGGCTCTCAGACCGGCAATGCCGAAGCGCTGGCCCAGACTGCAGCCAAAGCAGCGCGTGCCAAAGGTCTGGTACCGGTGGTGCAGGCGCTGGGCGAGGTGGATCTTGAAGTCTTCACGACCATGCGTCATGTGCTGATTGTGACCTCAACCTATGGTGAAGGGGAAATGCCTGACAACGCGCAGCTGTTCTGGCAGGCAATTTCAGCCAGCACCGCGCCGCGTCTGGAGCAGATGCACTTTGCCGTACTGGCAATTGGTGATACCGGCTACGACGGTTTCTGCCAGGCGGGTAAATTTATCGATATGCGTCTTGAACAGCTGGGGGCCCGCCGGGTGGTGGATCGCATCGACTGCGATATCGATTTTGAAGAGCCGTCCGATGCCTGGATTGGCAGCGCGATGCCACAGTTTGCGGCCAGCGCCGGCAGCAGCGGTACCGTGCTGGAAAGCGCACCGGAAGCACCGGTTATTCCCGGCAGCAATAAACAGAACCCGTTTGCGGCTGCACTGATCACCAATAAACGCCTTTCTGGCGAACAGTCGGCTAAAGATATCCGCCACTTTGAGTTTGACCTCAGCGGCAGTGGCCTGAAATATGAAGCGGGCGATGCGCTGGGTATTATCCCGGTCAACGACGCTGCCCTGGTCTCGCTGCTGCTGACTGAGCTGAAAGCAGATTATGAAACGCCGGTGCCGGGCTTTGATCGCAATCTGGGCGATCTGCTGACCTATCAGTTTGAGATCTCCGAGCCGTCACGCAAGCTGATCGAGTGGATTGGCCAGCACACCGCCAACCAGGAGCTGCTGCATGTACTGCAGCACGATGATAAAGATACGCTGGCCAACTGGCTGTGGGGCAAAGACAGCCTCGATCTGCTGCAGCTGGAGCTGAAGCGCAGCCTGTCGGTGCCGGAATTTGTGGCCATGCTGCGTCCGCTGCAGCACCGCGCTTACTCCATCTCATCCAGCGCCAAAGCGCATCCCGATCAGGTGCACCTGACCATCGCTTCTGTGCGCTATCACAGCGGCGGACGCGAGCGTAAAGGCGTCTGTTCTACCTATCTGGCTGAGCGCGTACGTCGCGGCGAGAAACCGGCAATCTTTATTTCGCCCAACAAAGCGTTCCGCGTGCCAGCTGATGGCAATGCGCCGCTGATTATGGTCGGGCCTGGCACCGGTATTGCACCGTTTCGCGCGTTTCTGCAGGAACGTCAGGCAACGGAAGCGAAAGGTAAAAACTGGCTGTTTTTCGGCGATCAGCATCAGGAACATGATTATATCTACAATGATGAGCTGCATGGCTGGCAGCAGAGCGGTCTGCTGACGCACCTCGATCTCGCCTTCTCGCGCGATCAGGAAGAGAAAATTTATGTGCAGAACCGGATGCTGGAGAAAGGCGCCGAGCTTTACGCCTGGCTGCAGGAAGGCGCGTACTTTTACGTCTGCGGTGATGCATCGCGTATGGCGAAAGATGTCGACGCCGCGCTGTATGAAGTGGTACGTCAATGCGGCGGTCTGTCCGGAGAGCGTGCCGCAGCGTATATCGATCAGCTGAAGAAAGATAAACGCTATCTGCGTGACGTCTACTGAGTCACAGCATAAAAAAACGGGCCATCAGGCCCGTTTTTTTTACGCAGAGAGATTACTTAACGACGCGCAGTGAAGGACGGCCGCCGCGCGGCGGTGGTTCGTCGTCAGGAGAATGATCCTCATCCGGAGCATCATCCGGGCGATCGCCATCGATAACCGACATCACCGTCTCTTCGTGACCCGCTTCCTGATCGTCCATCGCCTGGTCGTAGACCGGTTCCGGTTCGAACATGGTACCCGCGCCATTTTCACGCGCATAGATAGCCATGACCGCTGCCATCGGCACGGAAACCTGACGCGGCACGCCGCCAAAGCGCGCGTTAAAGCGCACTTCGTCATTAGAAAGATCGAGATTGCCTACCGCACGCGGCGCAATATTCAGCACGATCTGTCCGTCGCGCGCATACTCCAGCGGCACCTGTACACCAGGCAGATTGATATCCACTACCAGATGCGGCGTCAGCTGGTTATCCAGCAGCCAGTCGTAAAATGCCCGCAGCAGGTAGGGGCGACGCGCGGTGAGTTGCGACATTTCCATACTTAGCCCCGAGCCTGCAGGCGCATTTCCCGTTCAGCTTCCGTCAGCGAGGCGAGGAAGGAGTCACGTTCAAATACGCGTGTCATATAACCTTTCAGCTCTTTAGAGCCGGCACCGCTCAGATCAACGCCCATCTGCGGCAGACGCCACAGCAGCGGCGCCAGGTAGCAATCCACCAGGCTGAACTCTTCGCTCATAAAGAACGGCGTGCGGGCAAACAGCGGCGCAATCGCCAGCAGCTCTTCGCGCAGCTGTTTGCGCGCAGCATCTGCCTCAGCACCGCTGGTGGTTTCAATAGTGCGCAGCAGGCTATACCAGTCCTGCTCGATGCGGTGCATCATCAGACGGCTTTCGCCACGTGCAACCGGATAAACCGGCATCAGCGGAGGATGCGGAAAACGCTCATCCAGATACTCCATGATGATGCGTGATTCATACAGCGTCAGTTCACGGTCGACCAGCGTAGGTACAGTGCGATACGGGTTGAGGTCAATCAGATCCTGCGGCAGATTATCTGGTTCAACCTGCTCGATCTCCACGCTGACGCCCTTTTCAGCCAGTACGATACGTACCTGATGGCTGAAAATGTCAGTCGGACCAGAAAACAGCGTCATTACCGAACGTTTGTTGGCAGCGACAGCCATGAAAACCTCCAAGTTTGTTCACAAAAATATACTGCGAATAGCCAACCACACGGCGACTCACCTGCTCATCGGACTCGCACACGGCAGGGCAGCACTGATAGCCTGCTCATGTCCGGAGCGGAGCGTCAGTTCAGGCCGCGGCTCGCGGGCGCAAAGTGTCAGTGAGTTTACCAGATTTTAAGCAGCTTGTGGGGCGGGGTTACGTATTTGCGGGCAAATAGCCGGGAAAGCTCGCGTTTTTACACTGCTTTACCAGCGTAACGGCCAATAAAAAACCCGCCGAAGCGGGTTTTTTGAGCCAATTGACACTGCCGAAGCAGTAAGCAATTAACGCTTGGAGAACTGAGGACGACGACGTGCTTTACGCAGGCCGACTTTCTTACGTTCAACCTGACGAGCATCACGGGTAACAAAGCCCGCTTTGCGCAGTTCTGCACGCAGAGATTCGTCGTATTCCATCAGAGCGCGGGTGATACCGTGACGGATCGCACCAGCCTGACCAGAAATACCACCACCTTTAACGGTGATGTACAGATCCAGTTTACCAACCATATCAACCAGCTCCAGCGGCTGACGCACGACCATGCGTGCAGTCTCGCGACCGAAGTACTGCTCCAGAGAGCGCTGGTTAATTACGATGTTACCGCTACCCGGCTTGATAAAGACGCGAGCGGCAGAGCTTTTGCGGCGACCAGTGCCGTAGTTTTGAGTTTCAGCCATTGCCTATAATCCCGATTAAATGTCAAGAACTTGCGGTTGCTGCGCCGCGTGGTTGTGCTCGTTGCCTGCGTAAACTTTCAGTTTACGGTACATAGCACGACCCAGTGGGCCTTTTGGCAGCATGCCTTTAACCGCGATTTCAATCACACGCTCAGGACGGCGGGCAATCATCTCTTCGAAGGTCGCCTGCTTGATACCACCGATGTGACCAGTGTGGTGATAGTAAATCTTGTCGGTACGTTTGTTGCCGGTTACAGCAACTTTGTCCGCGTTCAGAACGATGATGTAATCACCGGTGTCAACGTGCGGAGTGTATTCCGCTTTGTGCTTACCACGCAGACGGCGCGCCAGTTCAGTCGCCAGGCGACCCAAGGTTTTGCCAGTTGCGTCAACAACATACCAGTCACGCTGTACGGTTTCTGGTTTAGCTGTAAAAGTTTTCATTGAAAAGCTTACCCAAATAAAAGTTACACGTTGGTGAAATCCCAAACGCTAAGTTAACGATTGAGGCTCACGCGACCATTTCGCCCAGCAAGCCCACCCCCTCAGGTAGAGTTACCGGATCACACAGCTTTCCGGGAAAAGAAATGCTGTGCTGTAACGTGGGGTCGCAAGATTATAGAGAAGTCAGATTTAAAAATCGAACCTTTTTGCGACAAAATTCACGATTTCTGGCCAGGCGTTACGGCAGATGCGGCAGCCGAAGATACTCCTCGCTCTGCATCTCCTGCAGGCGTGACAGACAGCGCTGATACTCAAACTTCAGCCGGGTTCCCTGATAAATTTCAAACAGCGAGGTTTCTGCTGCTACCACCAGCTTGACATGGCGTTCGTAAAACTCATCCACCAGCGCCAGAAAGCGGCGCGCCTGATCTTCGGTTTTATAAATCATTACCGGCACATCAAACAGCAGTACGCTATGGAAGCGCCGCGACAGCTCGATATAGTCATGCTGGCTGCGCCCCGCCCCGCACAGCGTCAGAAAATCGATCGCGAGCACGCCTTCATGTACCCCGCGGGTAGGCATCTCCCGATGGTTAATCTCCAGCACCGGTGCATCCTCGGGCGCTCCGCCCGCCAGCGCACGAAACATGCGCGTCATCTCCGCCTGCGTGGCGTCGTTAAGCGGATGATTCCACAGATGTGCCGACGTCAGCGTACGCAGACGGTAGTCGATGCCGGCATCCACGTTCATCACCTCACAGTGCTGTTTGATCTGTTCAATAGCGGGCAGGAAGCGCGCGCGCTGCAGACCGTTGCGGTAGAGATCATCCGGCGGAATATTGGAGGTGGCGACCAGGGCAATACCGCGTGCAAACAGCGCCTCCATCAGCGTACCCAGCAGCATGGCATCGGTAATGTCAGAGACAAAAAATTCATCAAAGCAGAGGATATCGGTCTCCGCTTTAAAACGGTCGGCCACAATCTGCAGCGGATCGCTTTGCCCCTGCAGCTGCGTCAGCTCTTCATGCACCCGCAGCATAAAGCGATGAAAGTGCAGACGCAGTTTACGATCGCCAGGAATTGACTGAAAAAACAGGTCCATGACCCAGGTTTTTCCCCGGCCAACGCCGCCCCACATATAGAGGCCCCGTACCGGTGCTTCTGGCGCTGCTTTCTCCTTGCTGACCAGCCGGGAGAGGCGTCCCAGCAATCCGCGACTGCTGTTTTCACGCGGCTGCTGACGGGCAATCAACCCTTGCTGGATAGCGTCCAGGCGGGTAATAGCTTCACGTTGTACGTCGTCCGGGCGGAACTCGCCCTGCGACAGCGCCTGCTCATAGCGCGCAAGCGGAGATGAGGTTTGCATGGTTCTCTCTGAATCCCTGAAAAGTCCGATTCACGTGTCGGTTGCTGAAAATTAGGCCGCTCTACACTAAGCGATACAGTCCGATAGTTCCACTTCCTGCAGATTAACGGGTATAGTGACTCATAGTGAAACTGAAGTTGAAGTTGAAGCAATGCCCTACGAAGCAACGGAAATTACACGGGAGTTATTATGACCTGGGAATACGGGCTGATTGGTTTAGTGATTGGCATTATTGTCGGCGCAGTCGCTATGCGTTTTGGCAACAAAAAACTGCGGGAACAGCGCAGCATGCAGTATGAGCTGGAAAAATCAAAGGCTGAGCTGGCGGATTATCGCGAAGAGCTCACCAACCACTTTGCCCAGAGCGCAGAGCTGCTGGATAATATGGCGCGCGACTATCGCCAGCTGTATCAGCATATGGCGAAAGGATCTAACGATCTGCTGCCTAATCTGCCGGGCGAAAAAAATCCGTTTGCCTATCAGCTGACGGAAGCGGAAGCAGATAACGATCAGGCGCCGGTTCAGATCCCGCGCGACTACTCTGAAGGTGCCTCCGGATTACTGCGCGGCAGCGAGCGCAACACGCCAACCCGCAATTAATCTTTTCAGGGCACCGCCTCATGCGGTGCCCTTTTTGTTTCGAACACTTGCAGTAAACGATTGTCACACTTCCTGTACTCCCCTATTCGCAGCGAGAGCCTGATAACCCATGAAAAAACAAACAAAACTATTAAGCGCACTGGCCCTGAGTATCAGCATGAGCCTGGCCGCAACGCCAGGGGCGATGGCCACGCTTCCGGCGCAGATTCAGGGCCAGGCACTGCCGAGCCTTGCCCCGATGCTGGAGAAAGTACTGCCGGCGGTGGTCAGCGTGCATGTAGAGGGCAGCGACAGTGGCCAGCAGGCGCAGGAGATCCCGGAACCGCTGAAGCGCTTTTTCGGCCAGGCACCCGGCCAGTCGCAGCCTCAGCCGTTTGAAGGTCTGGGTTCAGGTGTCATTATTGATGCGGCAAAAGGCTACATTCTGACGAATAACCACGTCGTGAACGGCGCGGATAAAATCAGCGTCCAGCTCAGCGACGGCAATGAATATGATGCCAAACTGATTGGTCATGATGAGCAGACAGATATCGCTCTGATTCAGGTCGAAGGGGCTAAAAACCTGACGCAGGTGAAAATCGCAGATTCTGATGCGCTGAAAGTCGGCGACTTTGCGGTGGCCATCGGTAACCCGTTTGGCCTGGGTCAGACGGCCACCTCCGGGATCATCTCTGCACTCGGCCGCAGCGGCCTTAATCTTGAAGGTCTCGAAAACTTTATCCAGACTGATGCGGCAATCAACCGCGGCAACTCCGGTGGCGCGCTGGTTAACCTGAACGGCGAACTGATCGGTATCAACACCGCGATCCTGGCATCAAGCGGCGGGAATATTGGCATCGGCTTCGCCATCCCCAGTGATATGGCCATCAACCTGGCGCAGCAGCTGATTCAGTTCGGCGAAGTGAAGCGCGGTCAGCTGGGGATCAAAGGCACAGAGATGACGGCGGATATTGCGAAAGCGTTCAACGTTGACGCACAGCGCGGCGCATTTGTCTCTGAGGTATTGCCAAAATCTGCCGCAGAGAAAGCGGGGATAAAGTCGGGCGATATCATCACCTCTATCAACGACAAGCCAATCGCCAGCTTCGCCGAGCTGCGCGTCAAAGTAGGCACCACCCCGCCAGGCCAGCAGGTGAAACTCGGCCTGCTGCGCGACGGTAAGCCGGTCAGCGTGACCGTTACGCTGGAGCAGAGCGCGCAGAGCACCGCCAGTGCGCAGCTGATGTCTCCTGCCCTGCAGGGCGCGCAGCTGAGCGACGGCAACACCAAAACAGGCGATAAAGGCGTTAAAGTCGACACCATCGAAAAAGGCACGCCCGCTGAGCAGGTCGGCCTGCAGAAAGATGATGTGATTATTGGTGTGAACCGTACCCGGGTACAAAGCCTCGCCGAGATGCGTAAAGTGCTGGAGGGCAAACCGCCGGTGCTGGCGCTGAATGTTGTGCGCGGCGACGAGAATATCTATCTGCTGCTGAGATAATCCCACCGACAGGCGGACAAGCAGGTGTGTGTCCGCCTTTCTCATGTTATTCTGCCCTGCGATCTCACCTGGCTTGAAATAACACCATGTTTCTTAAACTTTTGCGTGCAGTGGTGATGGGCCTGATCGTAGCAGGCTTGCTGCTTGTTGCGATTCCGGCGCTGCGTATGGGCAGTGACGTCACTTTTGATCATGAAAGCAGCGCTGACGAAACCCCTTTCAGTTTTAACCCGGGGGTGCGCCGCGCCGTGCCCGCCGTAGTCAATGTCTACAACCGCAGCGCCCACGGTAACAATAATCGCGGCATCACCACTCTGGGTTCGGGTGTGATCATGAACGCGAAAGGGTACATCCTGACCAACAAGCACGTTATCAATAACGCCGATCAGATCATCGTGGCGCTGCAGGATGGCCGCTTTTTTGAGGCGACCCTGGTAGGCTCCGATGCCATGACCGATTTAGCCGTGCTCAAAATCAGCGCATCAGGCCTGCCGGTTATCCCCATTAATGCCGCGCGGATAGCACACATTGGTGACGTCGTGATGGCGATTGGCAACCCCTATAATCTCGGGCAGACGGTCACACAGGGCATTATCAGCGCGACCGGACGCATCGGGCTAAGCTCCTCCGGCCGGCAAAATTTCCTGCAGACCGATGCCTCAATTAATCAGGGCAACTCGGGCGGCGCCCTGATCAACTCGCTCGGCGAGCTGATGGGTATCAACACGCTGACGTTTGATAAAAGCAACGACGGAGAAACACCGGAAGGTATCGGCTTCGCGATCCCTACCGCGCTGGCCGCAAAAATCATGGATAAGCTGATCCGCGACGGCCGGGTGATCCGCGGCTATATCGGCATCACCGGACGTGAACTGCCGCCGCTGCACGGTCAGGGCAGCAATCTCGATCGCGTACAGGGAATAATTGTTAACAGCGTAGCGCCGGGCGGTCCGGCAGACAGCGCCGGGATCCAGGCCAACGATGTGCTGCTGCAGGTCAATGGCAAGCCTGCCCTTTCCGCGCAGGAGACGATGGATCAGGTGGCAGAAATCCGCCCCGGTTCAGTGATTGATGTGCAGATCCTGCGTAATGAGCAGAAAATGACGCTGCCGGTCACGATTCAGGAGTTTCCGGAAGCTGCCGCGCCCGTGACCACCGCCCAGTAAGCCGCGGCGCCATCAGGCGCCGCGCTTAACCTGACGTTCTCAGCTTCTGTCGACCGGAAACGCGATCACGTCGCTCAGCGCACTGGCTTTCAGCGCCAGCATAATCAGACGATCTACGCCCAGCGCCACGCCGGAACAGGCTGGCATACCGTGCGCCAGCGCATCCAGCAAATAGTGGTCAATCGGATGCTGCGGCAGTCCGCGTGCCGCGCGACGGCGGTTATCCTGTTCAAAACGCTGACGCTGCTCGCGGCTGTCGGTCAGCTCGCGAAACCCGTTCGCCAGCTCAACCCCTTTGTAATAAACCTCAAAGCGTTCAGCAACGCGATGATCTTCGGTACTGATCTCCGCCAGCGCAGCCTGGCTTGCCGGGAAGTGGTAGACAAAGCAGGGTTTGTCATTGCCAATTTTTGGCTCCACGCCCAGCATAAACAGCAGCTGCAGCAGCGTATCACGGTCATCTTCACGCTGCGCCAGCTCTCCCTCGCCAAGCTTTGTCGCGGCTTCGCGCAGCTGCGTTTTATCCGCAGAGAGCGGATCAATCTCCAGATGACGGATAAACGCCTGCTGATAGGAGAGGGATTCTGCGCTGTCACACTCCAGCACCTGCTGCAGCAGATCGTCCACCTCGTTCATCAGACGATACATATCGTAGTGCGGGCGGTACCACTCCAGCATGGTGAATTCAGGATTGTGATGGCGCCCCGCTTCTTCATTGCGGAAGCAGCGCCCCATCTGATAAATCGGCCCGCTGCCGGCCGCCAGCAGCCGTTTCATATGATATTCCGGGCTGGTCATCAGCCAGAGATCGCGACCTTCGCTGGCGCCAGGTCCGACAAAACGCGTCTGAAACGGCACCAGGTGAATATCTGTGATGGTGGCCTGGCTCATTGCCGGGGTATCCACTTCCAGCACGCCGCGATCGGCAAAGAAACGCCTGATTTCCGCCAGAATCGCGGCGCGTTTCAACAAATTGGCAATGGGTGCGCTCGGCTGCCAGCTTGCCGTTTCGCTCATGGTGATGACTCCTCATACGAATAAGGGGTGGAAGTCTACCCGGAACAGAAGCTGCAAACAACGAGGCGTAGCGGAAGAGGATCCGGCAGGTCAGGCGAGAAGAAGAGCGGTGCGAAGGCTTTCGCACCGGCAGATTTTACTGGGTGCTGCGCTGAATTGCCTGACCACCCGCTTCAACATCCTCACCAACGCCGCGCGTGGTGTTACAGCCGCTCAGTACTGAAGAGAGCACCAGCACAGAGAAAATTGCGACAATACTTTTCTTAAACATAGCCATATCCTTGTTGGTTGCAGTAAAAGTACAGCTTTTAAAGCATAGCCTGCTTCTGCAGCCCTGGTAGCTGTGCCCCGGAAAAATTCACGCCGGCATCGCGTTTCGCGGCCATAAAAAAAGGCGCATCACTGATGCGCCTGATTGAGTGCTGATGTCGTGCTTATTTTACGCGGGAAACGTATTCACCCGAGCGGGTGTCAACTTTCACCACTTCGCCAATCTGAACGAAGAGTGGCACTTTGATCACTGCGCCGGTAGAGAGGGTCGCTGGCTTGCCGCCGGTACCTGCGGTATCGCCTTTCAGGCCCGGATCGGTTTCAGTGATTTCTGCTTCGATGAAGTTTGGCGGCTGAACGGCAATCGGTTTATCGTTCCACAGGGTTACGATACACTCTGCGTTGTCCTGCAGCCACTTGGTCACGTCATCCAGTACTTTGGCTTCAACCTGGTACTGTTCAAACGACTCAGGGTGCATGAAGTAGAAGAAGTCACCGTCGTTGTAAGAGTATTGCAGCGTCATATCACGAACGTCTGCGCCTTCGGCAGAGTCGGTAGATTTGAAGGTCTTCTCAACGCGAGAACCGGTCAGCAGACGACGCATTTTAACGCGTGCGAAAGCCTGGCCTTTACCCGGTTTTACGAATTCACTGGATTCGATGGCATACGGTTCGCCTTCGAACATGATTTTAAGACCGGAACGAAAATCGTTGCTAAGATAAGTCGCCATAAAGGCCCTCTGTAGATATTAACTGGTAATAGCCAAAAAAATGGCACACATTGTAACCCTAAATTCCCCTGTCAGAGAAGATTGGTTGCAGCAACTTGCTGATGTTGTCACCGATCCTGCTGAATTACTGCAACTTTTAGGCCTCGAACAGCATCCGGAACTGGCTGCCGGCCACGCTGCACGCCAGCTTTTTGCCCTGCGCGTGCCGCGCGCCTTCATTCAGCGCATGCGCCACGGCGATGCCGGCGATCCTCTGCTGCTGCAGGTGCTGACCAGCCGCCAGGAATTTACCGATGCGCCGGGCTACACTACCGATCCGCTGGATGAACAGAGCAGCGTGGTACCGGGCCTGCTGCATAAGTATAAAAACCGCGCGCTGCTGCTGGTCAAAGGGGGATGTGCGGTTAACTGCCGCTACTGCTTCCGCCGTCACTTCCCTTATCAGGATAATCAGGGCAACAAGCGTAACTGGCAGGCAGCGATTGACTATATTGCTGCACACCCGGAGCTGGATGAAATTATTTTTTCCGGCGGCGATCCGCTGATGGCTAAAGATCATGAGCTGGCCTGGCTGATTGCGGCGCTGGAGCAGATCCCGCACCTGAAGCGCCTGCGCATTCACAGCCGCCTGCCGGTGGTGATCCCGGCACGCATTACGGAAACGCTGTGCCAGCTGCTGGCTGACACCCGCCTGCAGGTGCTGGTGGTAAGCCATATCAATCACGCGCAGGAGATTGATGATGCGCTGCGCGCGCGCCTGCAGCTGCTAAAGCGCTCGGGCGTAACGCTGCTGAATCAAAGCGTGCTGCTGCGCGGCGTCAATGATAATGCGGATACGCTGGCTGAACTGAGCAACGCGCTGTTTGATGCCGGCATTCTGCCCTACTATCTGCACGTGCTCGACAAAGTTCAGGGTGCTGCCCACTTCTTTGTTTCAGATACGGAAGCGCGCGCGCTGATGCGCCAGCTGCTCAGCCGGGTCTCCGGCTATATGGTCCCCAGACTGGCGCGTGAGATTGGCGGTGAGCCGAGCAAAACGCCGCTGGACCTGCAGCTGCGTCAGGAATAACGTGCCCGGTCAGCTACCGGGGATGGCGATCATGCAGCCACCGAAATCAAAAACAAAAAAAGCCGCATCAGCGGCTTTTTTATCGCGGCGCGTTTACGGACACTTGTAAACCTGGCCGGTCATTTTGCTGTCGAGCGGCGCGAACGCAGAAAGCAGATTCTGCGTCGGGCTGGTGGCACCATAAATAACGTTGCCGCCCATTTCAGCCGCTCGGTTACGCAGATCGTTGGCAGCCCCGCGTAATGCACTGTTTTCGCCGCCTGCACCGCTCAGCCAGTTGCTCTGTGAGCCGGTGACGTTGCCCAGAAGCTGACATTGACTTGCTGGCTGCTCATCGACAAACGTGACACGTTCGCCAGCGGCGCTCAGCTGATTTGAGCTGCTGCAACCCGCCAGCAGCATGATGCCCGCTGCCAGTCCGGGCAAGAGGTTAATCCGCATTGTAATCCCCATTTTATTATCATCAGTGTCGGGCGGCAGCGTAGCAGAAAAGCGCACTTTTTTTCTGAACATTCATTGCCCTGAACCCGCAAAGCCGAAAGATCGCGTCCCTACTTATACCCTGTTCGCCAGCAAAAGAAAAACCCCCGACCGTTTCCGGTCGGGGGTTTCGCAGATAGCTTACGCTGTCAGGGGCAATTACATCATGCCGCCCATACCGCCCATGCCACCTGCGCCCGCGCCTAAATCAGGTGCGTCGCCTTTAGGCAGATCGGTAACCATGCACTCGGTGGTGATCATCAGACCTGCCACAGAGGCTGCGTACTGCAGCGCAGAACGGGTTACTTTGGTCGGGTCCAGGATACCGAAGTCGATCATGTTGCCGTACTCTTCGGTCTGCGCGTTGTAACCGTAGTTACCGTCGCCTGCTTTCACATTGTTTGCTACAACAGAAGGCTCTTCACCGGCGTTGGACACGATCTGACGCAGTGGAGATTCCATTGCGCGCAGCGCAACTTTGATACCCACGTTCTGATCTTCGTTCTGACCACGCAGCTCGGTCAGCTGAGCAGCAACGCGTACCAGCGCGACGCCGCCGCCTGCTACCACGCCTTCTTCTACCGCAGCACGGGTGGCGTGCAGGGCATCTTCAACGCGGGCTTTCTTCTCTTTCATTTCCACTTCAGTTGCGGCACCTACTTTCAGTACGGCTACGCCGCCTGCCAGTTTCGCTACGCGCTCCTGCAGCTTCTCTTTATCGTAATCAGAGGTCGCTTCTTCGATCTGCTGACGGATCTGCGATACGCGGCCAGAGATAGCACCCTGATCGCCCACGCCATCGATGATGGTGGTGGTATCTTTGTTGATCACGACACGCTTCGCCTGACCCAGATCTTCCAGCGTGGATTTCTCCAGCTCCATACCGATCTCTTCAGAGATCACGGTACCGCCGGTCAGGATAGCGATATCCTGCAGCATCGCTTTACGACGGTCGCCAAAGCCTGGTGCTTTAACCGCAGCCACTTTCACGATACCGCGCATGGTGTTCACCACCAGCGTTGCCAGTGCTTCACCTTCCACATCTTCCGCGATGATCAGCAGTGGTTTGCCCGCTTTTGCAACGGCTTCCAGTACTGGCAGCATTTCACGGATGTTGGAGATTTTTTTGTCAGCCAGCAGAATGAACGGGCTTTCCAGCTCAACTGCGCCGGTTTCTGGCTTGTTGATGAAGTAAGGAGAGAGGTAGCCGCGATCGAACTGCATACCTTCAACCACGTCCAGCTCGTCCTGCAGGCCAGTGCCTTCTTCAACGGTGATCACGCCTTCTTTACCCACTTTTTCCATCGCCTGGGCGATCAGGGTGCCGACGCTCTCATCGGAGTTAGCAGAAATGGTACCTACCTGCGCGATTGCGCGGGTGTCCTGGCAAGGTACAGACAGCGCTTTCAGCTGCTCAACAGCAGCGATAACGGCTTTGTCGATACCGCGCTTCAGATCCATCGGATTCATGCCGGCCGCAACGGCTTTCAGGCCTTCGTTAACGATAGATTGAGCCAGTACGGTTGCGGTAGTGGTGCCGTCGCCTGCTGCATCGTTTGCTTTAGAGGCGACTTCTTTCACCATCTGTGCGCCCATGTTTTCGAACTTGTCTTCCAGCTCGATTTCACGCGCAACAGACACACCATCTTTAGTGATGGTCGGTGCACCAAAAGATTTATCCAGAACCACGTTACGGCCTTTCGGGCCCAGGGTAACTTTTACTGCATCTGCCAGTACGTTCACGCCACGCAGCATTTTTACGCGTGCGTCATTACCGAATTTTACGTCTTTAGCTGCCATTTCAAATATCCCTTAAATTCGTTTCGTTCAGTGAATTACGCGTAAATTACGCTTCGACAATCGCCAGGATGTCGCTTTCAGAGATGATCAGAACTTCTTCGTTGTCGATTTTCTCGGTTTTTGCACCGTAGCCTTCGCTGAAAATCACCAGATCACCCACTTTCACGTCCAGCGGCTTAATCTCGCCGTTGTCCAGGATGCGGCCATTGCCAACAGCCAGAACTTCACCACGGGTTGATTTGCCTGCTGCAGAGCCGGTCAGAACGATACCGCCTGCTGATTTAGCTTCAACTTCTTTACGCTTGACGATAACGCGATCGTGCAACGGACGAATTTTCATTTGATAGCTCTCCTTTGAGAAGTCCAATCATTCATTTTTGGGTTGAACGCCGGGCTTGAGGGTTCCGGCCTCGTGCAGGAAGAGATAGGGGGCAGACAGGGGACTTTCAAGGGCAAAAAAATAAAAAATTTTTGTTTGTGCTACAGATGCTTAAAAAGAATACAAATAAGGCGGCTTCCGCCGCCTCGCTTGTTTCAGCGATCTTTATCGTGACCGATGCGATCCTGATCTTTACGCTCAAATTCACCATCCATCGTTACGCCGCTGTCTGGTCCCTGCCCCGGACCGCGCCAGACGCGCAGATGCGGCATCAGCCTCAGCGTCAGGAGCTTTTGCACCGGCGGCAGCAGCAGCAGCAGGCCGAGAAAATCGGTGAAGAAGCCGGGCAGCAGCAGCAGCACACCAGCGATGATCAGCGAGACGCTTTTGATCATCTCCGCCGCCGGGCTTTCATTACGCGCCAGCTTCTCCTGCATCAGCATAAAGTTTTTCATGCCCTGATTTTTCACCAGCGACACACCGATACAGGAGGTGAAAATCACCAGCAGCATCGTCATCAGCACGCCCAGCGCATGAGCGACCTGGATAAACAGCGTGATCTCAATCCACGCCAGGGCAAAAAAGAGTAAAAACGGTAACCAGCGCACCGGTGTCTCCTGTGAGTTGGGCCACCTCGCGATAAGCCAGGCGGCAGAAACAGAGCGATCGTGACGATCATAGGTTCAGAGATGGGCACCTGCGCGGTGAATTTCAACCGTACCGGCCAAATATTTCCTTTTGACATAAAAGTGAGAGATGCATCACATATCGTTATTACCACTCGCCGGGCAAATGTCCGTAAAGTGATCTGTGTACGAGCATTTCTGTCGTGACAGAATATGATCGTGCCCGCCAGCCCGAAGATGGATAAAATGTCGGCACTGGTATTCCACGACAATATAATTGCTTCACCTGCGTGTTATTCGCTCTCCATCCATGCCGGATGCGTGGCGGTATCAGAGCAGCAATAATAAGAAGGTAATCATGGCGAACAACATTCGTATCGAAGAAGACCTGTTAGGCATGCGTGAAGTGCCGGCGGATGCTTACTACGGTGTTCATACTCTGCGTGCGATTGAAAATTTCTATATCAGTAGCAGTAAAATCAGCGACATTCCTGAGTTTGTCCGTGGCATGGTGATGGTTAAAAAAGCAGCCGCGCTGGCCAACAAAGAGCTGCAGACGATCCCACGCAACATTGCGAATACCATTATTCAGGCCTGCGATGAGGTGCTGAACAACGGCAAATGCATGGATCAGTTCCCGGTGGATGTTTACCAGGGCGGCGCCGGCACCTCGGTGAACATGAACACCAACGAAGTGCTGGCGAATATCGGTCTGGAACTGATGGGCCACCAGAAAGGTGAGTATCAGTACCTCAATCCCAACGACCACGTTAACAAATGCCAGTCAACCAATGATGCCTATCCGACCGGCTTCCGAATCGCGGTTTACGCCTCTATTCTCAAGCTGCTGGATGCGATTGCGCAACTGAGCGAAGGCTTCCAGCGCAAGGCCGTGGAGTTTGAAAACATCCTGAAAATGGGGCGCACCCAGCTGCAGGATGCGGTGCCGATGTCGCTCGGACAGGAATTCCACGCGTTTAACGTGCTGCTGAACGAAGAGACCCGCAGTATTCTGCGCACCGCCGAGCTGCTGCTGGAAGTCAACCTTGGCGCAACCGCAATCGGTACCCGCCTCAACACGCCGGATGGTTATCAGCAGCTGGCCGTGCAGCGTCTGGCTGAAGTCAGCAATCTGCCGGTGGTGCCAGCGGAAGATCTGATTGAAGCAACGTCCGACTGCGGCGCCTACGTGATGGTGCATTCAGCGCTGAAGCGTCTGGCGGTGAAACTGTCAAAAATCTGCAACGACCTGCGCCTGCTCTCCTCCGGTCCGCGCGCGGGTCTGAACGAAATTAACCTGCCGGAACTGCAGGCGGGCTCCTCGATCATGCCAGCCAAAGTAAATCCGGTGGTGCCGGAAGTGGTCAATCAGGTCTGTTTTAAGGTTATCGGCAACGATACCACGGTGACCATGGCGTCTGAAGCGGGCCAGCTGCAGCTCAACGTGATGGAACCGGTGATTGGCCAGGCGCTGTTTGAATCTGTCAGCATCCTGACCAACGCCTGCTACAACCTGCTGGAAAAATGCGTTAACGGCATCACGGCGAATAAAGCGGTCTGCGAAGCCTACGTGTTCAACTCTATCGGTATTGTCACCTACCTCAATCCTTATATCGGCCACCACAACGGCGATATCGTGGGTAAAGTCTGTGCCGAAACCGGTAAGAGCGTGCGTGAAGTGGTGCTGGAGCGCGGCCTGCTGACCGAGGCGGAGCTGGATGACATCTTCTCCGTTCAGAACCTGATGCATCCGACCTACAAAGCCAAACGTTATACCGACGAAAACGAACAGTAACCTGTTTCCGATCACGTCGTCCCGGGCACGCCTGTATACAATACGGCGTGCTTTTTTTATATGTGGCGACGACAACATTCAGGGGGCGCGATCTGCAGCCTGAGGAGAGAAACGGATGATAGCAGTGGAATTGGCAGTGGTATTGCTGGCGATCTGGCTCGGTGCCCGTCTGGGCGGTATCGGTATCGGCTTTGCCGGCGGCCTGGGTGTGCTGGTGCTCACGCTGGTTTGCGGTATGAAGCCAGGCGCGATCCCATTTGATGTGATCGAAATCATCATGGCTGTTATCGCGGCGATTGCTGCCATGCAGGTTGCAGGCGGCATGGATTACCTGGTCGGTCTCGCGGAAAAGCTGCTGCGCCGCCATCCGCGCTATGTGACTTTCCTTGCGCCGCTGGTCACTTACCTGATGACGCTGCTGGCCGGCACCGGCCATACCGCGTTCTCTACGCTGCCGGTTATCGCTGAAGTTGCCAAAGAACAGGGCGTCAGGCCATCGCGCCCGCTCTCTATCGCGGTGGTGGCCTCTCAGATTGCGATCACCGCCTCTCCGCTCTCCGCGGCAGTGGTATTTTTTGCCTCCATACTGGAACCCCGCGGCGTCAGCTATCTGGCGCTGCTGGGCGTGGCGCTGCCCTCAACCATGGCGGCAATCTTCTGCGCCGCGGTGATCACCAACTTTCTCGGTACAGAGCTGAAGGATGATGCTGTCTATCAGACGCGGCTTGCCAGAGGCGATGTCACGCTGCGCGGTAAAAAAGTCTCTGCAACCCGTCCCGGCGCGCGGCGCGCCGTGCTGCTGTTTCTGACCGGCATTGCAGCAGTGGTGCTCTATGCCACCGCCATCAGCGACAGCGTGGGCCTGATCGCCAGCCCGGTGTTGCCGCGTAACGAAGCGATCGTGGTGTTTATGCTCACGGTCGCGACGCTGATCTGCCTCACCTGCCGCGTGGACAGCAGTGAGATCCTCAGCGCCAGTACGTTTAAGTCGGGCATGAGCGCCTGTATCTGCGTCATGGGCGTGGCGTGGCTGGGTGACACCTTTGTCAAAGCGCATCTGAGTGAGATTCAGAGCCTGGCCGGCGACATGCTGCAGCGCTATCCCTGGATGCTGGCGCTGGTGCTGTTTTTTGCCGCCACCCTGCTCTATTCGCAGGCGGCAACCACCAAAGCGCTCATGCCGGCAGCGCTGATGCTCGGCGTCTCGCCGCTGGCGGCAGTGGCCTCGTTTGCTGCGGTATCAGCACTCTTTGTCCTGCCCACTTATCCGACGCTGCTGGCGGCGGTAGAAATGGATGACACCGGTTCGACGCGAATCGGTAAGTTTGTCTTTAACCACTCCTTTATCATTCCGGGCGTACTGGCCATCGCCTTCTCGGTTGCGTTTGGCTTTCTGTTTGGCAGTCTGATCCTCTGACGCCGTTACATTGTGAAATCCTGTGCCGAAGCGGGCGTGTTATGCTTACCGCTTCTGCACTACCGGAGTTGATTAATCTGTTATGGCTGCATCTCTTTCCCGCCTGCTGACGCTCTGCCTGACGTTACTGCTGTGCCTGTCGGCTCAGGCCGATCTCTTTGCGCCAAAATCCACCAGCCGCTTTGTACCGGTTGATCAGGCTTTTCAGTTTGATTTTTCTCAGCGGGGCTCAACGCTGACGCTGAACTGGCAGGTCAGGCCCGGCTACTATCTCTATCGTCAGCAGATCAAGATCGCGGCTCAGCACGCGCAGCTGGCTCCGCTGACGCTGCCGCCCGGCGAAGCGCATGAAGATGAGTTTTACGGCAAAAGCGAGATTTATCGCCAGGCCGTGACGCTGCCGGTCACGCTGCAGCGGGCTGATGCGGGTGCCACGCTGACGGTAACGTATCAGGGCTGTGCCGCAGCCGGCTTCTGCTACCCGCCGGAGAGCCGTACCGTTCCGCTGAGCGCCGTCAGCGGCGGCAGCGTGCCGGTTACTGAGCCGCCCGCCGCCGCCGCGCCGTTGCCCTTCTCTCCGCTCTGGGCGCTGCTGATCGGGATCGGTGTTGCCTTTACCCCCTGCGTCCTGCCGATGTACCCGCTGATCTCCGGTATCATCCTTGGCGGCGCACGCCGCTACACTACCGGCCGCCTGCTGGCGCTGGCGCTGGTCTATGTGCAGGGCATGGCGCTGACCTACACGCTTTTAGGCGTCGTGGTCGCCGCTGCCGGGCTGCGCTTTCAGGCGGCGCTGCAGCATCCGTACGTTCTGGCGGGTCTGTCGCTGCTGTTTATTCTGCTGGCGCTGTCGATGTTTGGCCTGTTTTCCCTGCAGCTGCCCGCCAGCCTGCAGACGCGGCTCGCGCACTGGAGCAATCAGCAGCGCGGCGGCTCGCTGCCCGGCGTGTTTATCATGGGTGCGCTGGCCGGACTCATCTGCTCCCCCTGCACCACTGCGCCGCTCAGCGCAATCCTGCTGTATATCGCCCAGAGCGGAAATTTGTGGGCCGGTGCCGGTACGCTGTGGCTCTACGCCGTGGGAATGGGGCTGCCGCTGATCGCCGTGACGCTTTACGGGCATCGTCTGCTGCCCAAAAGCGGCCCGTGGATGCAGACGGTGAAAGAGGGCTTCGGGTTTGTCATTCTGGCGCTGCCGGTATTTCTGCTGGAGCGTATTCTCGGTGATACCTGGGGCCTGCGGCTCTGGAGCCTGCTTGGCGTGGCATTTTTCGCCTGGGCATTTATTCACAGCATGCATGCGCGCGGCAGGTGGCGCGTTGTGCCGGTGGTGATGTTAGGGGCAGCGTTGATTATGGCGCGGCCGCTGCAGGAGTGGGCATTTGGCGCCGCGGCAAGTCAGAGCGTGGCCCATCTGCCGTTTAAGCGCATCAGCAGCAGCGCGGAGCTTGAGCAGGCGCTGCAGCAGGCGCAGGGGCGCATCACCATGCTCGATCTCTACGCCGACTGGTGTGTCGCCTGTAAAGAGTTTGAGAAGTATACCTTCAGCGATCCCGCGGTCGGTAGCGCACTCGCTGACGTGCAGCTGCTGCAGGCGGATGTCACTGCGAACAGCGCGCAGGATAACGCCCTGCTGAAGCAGCTGCAGGTGCCGGGATTACCGACCCTTCTGTTTTTTGATGCGCAGGGCCGCGAGATCCCGGGCTCGCGCATCAGCGGCTTTCTGCGTGCGGCAGCGTTTCGCGCGCATTTGCAGAATCTGCCGCGTTAAACGACACTGGTTCAGCCACCGCCCGCTCATCGACGAGCGGGCCGATATTCCAGAGGAGAGTCATGTGCAACGCGAACAAATTCTGGAGCATGCGCTGAATGTGCTCGAACAACATGGTCTGGCGGCCACCCTGTCGCTGCCACAGCTGGCAGGTGAAACCGGACTCAGCACCGAACAGCTGACCCGCTACTGGCCCGACTGCGATGCGCTGCTCTATGACGCACTGCGCTATCACGGTCAGCAGATCGACAGCTGGCGACGTCAGGTGCAGCTGGATGAGCGGCTCAGCCCCGCGCAAAAGCTGATGGCGCGCTATGACGTGCTGGCAGAGTATGTCAGCAAAGGCCGTTTTCCCGGCTGCCTGTTTATTGCTGCCTGCAGCTTCTATCCGCAGCCTGATCAGCCGGTGCACCAGCTGGCAGAGCAGCAGAAACGCCACTCGTGGCAGTTTACCCATGAGATACTGGTTGAGCTGGCGCTGGATAATCCCGCAATGGTGGCTGACCAGATGGAACTGATCCTTGAAGGCTGCCTGAGCAAACTGCTGGTGAAACGCAACGTACAGGATGTGGCAACCGCCCGGCGGCTGGCGGAAGATGTCTTTAGCATTGCGCTCTGTCGTCAGAACGGCGCGCTGGCCTGAAAACCGGCTGACATGCCTGAAAAGCAGGCAGTCAGTCACGGATAGCGCGCTTTTTTGCTAAAACCCGTTGACGATATGCGGCCATTAAGGTTTAATGCGCCCCGTTGCCCGAATAGCTCAGTCGGTAGAGCAGCGGATTGAAAATCCGCGTGTCCCTGGTTCGATTCCGGGTTCGGGCACCAAAATTCAGAAAACCCAGCCTTATGGCTGGGTTTTTGCTTTTCTGCATTCTTCATTCCGCTTTGCCTGTACTTCCTGCGCACCGTGCCCGGTGCCGTCCTGATGGTTTTACATCAGTAAAACCGTAGAGCGCCCTGATGTCTCTTCTTATAGTGGCTGATAAATACACTCTCTGTCTGCCTGGCGTCCTGCATCAGCTTCCGCCTGTCCGGAACAACGCTGGCAGCGGAATCGCGCAGGAGAAAAGACAGCATGAAAATTGCTTTTGACGTGGACGTTATCCGGGATCTCGGCATTACCCGGATGGTGCATCAGGTAGCAGAATGGGGCTATAAATACATTGAGCAGTCGCCTCATCCGCAGATCAATCCCTTTTATAAACACCCTAAAGCCAGCCGCGAAATCCTGCGCGAATATAAAAATGCGCTGAATGCCACCGGCACTGAAATCTCTTCATTCATTACGGTTTATCGCTGGTCGGGACCCGACGAACTGCGGCGTCAGGCGGCGGTAAAAAACTGGAAGCGCATGATTGAGATTGCGGTTGAAATGGGCGTGCAGGTTATCAACACCGAGCTCTCCGGCAATCCTAATGAGCCAGAAATCTGTGAAGAGATGTTCTACCGCTCAATGGAAGAGCTGCTGCCGATCGTCGAGCGTGAAGGGATCCGCATTGAAATTCAGGCGCATCCGTGGGATTTCTGCGAAGAGAGCAATGAAACGGCGGATATCGTAAAGTCATTTCGCAGCGATAACGTGAAGTATATCTACAGCGCCCCTCACACCTTTTATTATGACAAAGGCAAAGGGGATGTGAAAAACATGCTGCAGTATGCCGGTGACGATCTCTCGCATATGCTGATTGCCGATACCATGAACCATACCAAACACTGCCGCTATATTGTGAATCCGCCCGGCGTGGACGCGACCATTCACCAGCACGTCGCGGTCGGCGAAGGGGAGGTAAACTTCGACGCGCTGTTTGAAGCGCTGCGCGAAATGGACTTTGCCCGTCGCAGCTTCAAAGTCGGCGGTGAGTCGATTATCTCAGCAGCCCTCTTTGGCTATCCGGAGAAGATGCGCTATCAGGCGGTGGAAACGCGCGAACTGATTGAGCGCGAGCTGCTGAATCTCTGATTGCAGCATGGCGGATTACTTCCCCCTGCGCGATACAGGGGGAAAGAGACGGTTCAGATCGCTACGTGTTCTACTTCGGTAAAGGTCCCGCGCGTCAGTGAGAGCTGGGCGGCTTCCGCAATAGCCTGCGCGCGCAGGCCATCCAGTAACCCTGGCAAATCCGCTACCTCTTCTCCGTTGATATGACGGACAAAGGCGTCCAGATGCGCATAGTAGGTCTCCTGCACGCGACTGAACCAGTCTGCATACAGGCCCGGCTGCCGGATCGTGCCGCCCTGATAAAGTGTGGCCCCGCGCGTAGCCTGACTCTCTGACGCCAGCATCCCTTCGCTGCCCATCACGCTGAGGCGCTCATCGTAGCCGTAGGCGGTGCGGCGGCTATTATCCAGCTGTGCCAGCGCGCCCTTCTGCAGCTGCAGCATCACCACTGAAGTATCGACATCAAAGCTGCGGATCTCCGGCATTGCCAGCGCCGCCCCCATCGCCGCCACGCGCGTCACCTCGTCGTCAGTCAGCCAGCGCAGCAGATCAAAAAAGTGAATCGCCTGATCGCGCATCTGTCCGCCTGACGCACGCAGATAGTCAGCGGATGGCAGCACTGATGCACGGCAGGTCATCTGAATCAGCTCAGCATAACCAATGGTGCCCTCCCGCAACTGTGCCCTGAGCTGCTGATGACTGCGATCGAAACGGCGGTTAAAGCCCACGGTGACCGGCACCCGCGTGGGCGAAATGCGTCCGACCACATCACGCGCGTGGGCCAAGGAGAGATCGATGGGTTTCTCGCAGTAAACCGCTTTTCCTGCGCGTACCGCCTGTTCCAGCAGTGCGGCATGCGTTGGCGTGGCGCTGGCAATCAGTACGGCATCAATCCGATCGCTCTCCAGCGCCTGTTCGCTTGTTACGCTTCTGGCCCCATACTGCCGCGCCACGCTCTCTGCACGCGCCGTGTCGGTATCGCAAACCAGCGTCAGGTCAGTTCCCGGATGGCGGGCGATATTTGCGGCATGGACCTGTCCGATAAAACCGCACCCGACTACTGCAAAACGTTGCGGGATCCGCATGTTAACGCTCCTTTAGCTCACACTTCAGAATGCCCTGTCTTGTCAAAATATCCCGTTCTGGCAGGCTGTCAGAACGCAGTTTTTGATGGAATTCACTCAAATGAAAACAACCACGCTGGCCGGACTGGCGAAGCGCGCAGGCGTTGGCGTCGCAACCGTGGATCGGGTGTTAAACGATCGCGGCGGTGTCTCACCCGCCATGACGCGAAAAGTGCTGCAGGCGGCCCGGGAGGCGGGCTTAAAACGTATTCTGCCGGAGGAGCATCGTCACAGCTGGCAGATCGAGGTCATCCTGAGCGGCAACGGCTCCTTCTTCTTTCAGCAGCTGGCGCAGGAGTTTGCCCGCCTGGCGGATGCGCTGGGCTACCGGCGGGTCCGGCTGCATCGCACGCTGATCCCGGAAGATGCCCCGGAAAAACTGGCAGCACACATCGATTCCGGCAGTAAAAAGCGGGACGGACTCATTGTTTTTGCCCACGCCAGCCCGCTGATCTATCACGCGCTGGCCGCCTGCCAGGCGCGGGGCGTGCCGGTCATCACGCTGGTCAGCGATCTGCCTGACGCGGCGCGGCTCTGCCACGTCGGCATCGATCAATACAAAGCGGGACGCACGGCGGGCCTGATGCTGGGCAGTATGGCGGCCCGTACAGGGGACGTGGTGCTGATCAGCGGTCGTGCTGACTACCTTGCGCATCAGCAGCGTATAGAAGGTTTTCAGCAGGTACTGGCTGAGCGCTTCCCGGAGCTGCGACTGCGTGAGATCCTCGCCGGTCAGGACGATCGTGAACGCATCAGCCGGCTGCTGGAGAAAACGCTGGCGGGATCGCGCCAGATCGCCGGACTCTATAACACCGGCATGGGCAATACCCAGATTTATGAAGCGCTGGCGCGCCACCGGCTGTGCGGCAGCACGGTTTATGTGACGCATGAACTCTATGCGACCACGCGCCAGCTGCTGCAGCAGCGTATTCTGACCCTGACGCTCGATCAGAATACGCAGCGCCACGCCGAACTCGCCCTGACGCTGCTGCTGCGGCATCTGGAAGAGCGTGAGCAGCCTGATACTTACGCGCCCGGCAAAGTCGACTTTATGCTCTATACCCAGGAGAACTGTACCTGATCTGACCGGCACGCTCACCACCAGCGCGGTTAAATGGGCGCGGGATTGCGCTGCTACACTCAGTGGCAGCACAACGCTCACGACCATAAGGTGAAATGACGATGTCAGATAATCAGTATCAGCCCGCAAAAGTCTGGACCTGGGAACCGGAAGCCAAAGGCAACGGTGCCAAAACCAACCGCCCCGCCGCTGGCGCCACGCATGAACAGGCGCTGCCGGTCGGTCAGCATCCGCTGCAGCTCTACTCGCTTGGTACACCAAATGGTCAGAAGGTCACTATTCTGCTGGAGGAGCTGCTGGCGGTGGGTGTGAAAGAGGCAGAGTATGACGCCTGGCTCATCCGCATCGGCGAAGGCGATCAGTTCTCCAGCGGTTTTGTTGATGTGAACCCTAACTCCAAAATTCCGGCGCTGAGTGACCACTCCGTGACGCCACCGCAGCGGGTATTTGAATCGGGTAACATCCTGCTCTATCTGGCAGAAAAGTTTGGCTACTTTATTCCGGAAGATATGGCGGGCCGCACTGAAACCCTGAACTGGCTCTTCTGGCTGCAGGGCTCTGCGCCCTATCTTGGCGGCGGCTTTGGCCACTTCTACCACTATGCGCCTGAGAAAATTGAATACGCCATTAACCGCTTTACGCTGGAGGCGAAGCGCCAGCTGGATGTGCTGGATCGTCAGCTGGCTGATCACCGCTTCCTCGCAGGCGACGCCTATACCATCGCTGATATCGCAACCTGGCCCTGGTATGGCAACCTGGTGCTGAACGGCCTGTATGGTGCAGCAGAGTTTCTGGATGTGCAGGCTTACACCAACGTGGTGCGCTGGGCGAAGGAGATCGCGGAACGTCCGGCGGTAGTCCGCGGGCGCAAAGTTAATCGCGCCTTTGGCGCTGAGCCGCAGGATCAGCTGCTGGAGCGGCATGACGCCAGTGATTTTGAGCACAACACCGAAGATAAACGTCAGGCACGGGGAGAGAAGTAATGACCGCTTATATGGTAATGATTAAGGATGAGACGCTGGACAAAGATGAGCTGGCAACCTATTCACAGAAAGCGGGCGACGCGCGGGGCGATCATCAGATCACGCCGCTGGCTTTCTATGGCGAACAGGAAGTGCTGGAGGGGCGCGATGCTGAAGGCGTTGTCGTTCTGGCGTTTGCGGATATGGACGCCGCGCGCGCCTGGTATCACAGCCCGGCTTATCAGGAAGCGAAAGCGCACCGCGTGAAAGGCGCTAACTACCGCGTTATCCTGGTTAACGGCGTCGCATAACGCGATGCCGACAGGCAGACCGGCACCCTGCTGCCGGTCTGCTGATATGCCCGGCGGCGTGATGCTGCTCCGGGCACACTCATCTACACGCCGCTTTCATTCTCGAGCTTTTGCCGTTTGCGCAGATGCGGAAAAAGCGTCATCCAGACAGCTACCACTACCAGCGTCCCTATTCCGCCCAGCGCAGCCGCCGGTACCGCCCCCAGCCACGCGGCCAGCAGGCCCGATTCAAACTCCCCCAGCTGGTTAGAGGTATTGATAAAGATAGCGTTGACGGCGTTGACGCGGCCACGCATATCATCCGGCGTATCCAGCTGTACCAGCGCACCGCGGATCACCATGCTGACCATATCGAACCCTCCCAGCGCAGCCAGCGCCAGCAGTGAAAGCCAGAGCTGAGTTGAGAGCGCAAACAGCAGCGTCGCCAGACCAAAACCGGCAACCGAGCCAAACATAATCATACCGACATGCTTTTCCAGTTTATTGCGGCTAAGCCAGACACCCACTACCAGCGCCCCGACTGAAGGTGCACCGCGCAGCATACCCAGCCCCCACGGCCCGGTATGCAGAACATCCTGCGCAAAAATCGGCAACAGCGCCGTGGCGCCGCCCAGCAGGACGGCAAACAGGTCAAGCGAGATCACGCCCAGCACATCTTTGCGTTCACGGATAAAGCGCACGCCGGCGAACATATTGGTCAGGTTCATCGGCATACGCGACTGAGGCGGCCGCGCGTAGCGCAGGCGGCTAATCAGGACAAGTGAGAAGAGATAGAACAGCGCTGAGACGCCATATACCACTTCAGGTCCGGCGACATACAGCAGGCCCCCCAGCGTCGGGCCGACGATCACCGCTGCCTGCCCCCCCACTGAACTGGCCGCCATGGCGCGGGCCAGAACCGGCGGCGGCACCAGCGCCGGCAGCATTGATGTAATGGCCGGCCACTCCAGCGCTTTTGCCACTGAGATCAGAAACACCAGTCCCCAGATCTCTATCCTGCCGGCCCAGTGCAGCAGCGTCAGCGCCACCAGGCCAAGCAGCGCTACCCACTCAATCAGCTGGCCCACCAGAACAATACGACGGCGATCGTGCTGATCGGCCAGATGACCGGCCGGCAACGCCAGCAGTACCGAGGGTAAAAACTGCATTAAACCGATCATGCCCAGCGCCAGCGCACTGTGTGTCAGCGCATAGATTTGCCAGCTGACCGCCACTGAAAACATCTGGAAGCCAAATGACGAGCAGGTGCGCGCCAGCCAGAAAGCCACAAACGATCGATGCCGCAGCAGTGACGCTTCTGCAGCAGTGCTTTTTAAACCTGTCATATGATCCCATCCTGAAATAATTAACTGATTAGCGTCATTGCACTAATCTGGTCAGAAGCCAGGCAGCAGCTTCTGTTATCGTTTTGTCTCTCTGAGAGTGCGCGATAACACTCTGGCAGGCAATGGCGGGTTGTGCGCTTTTGAAACAGCAGGTTAACCGCCTGAGCAATAAACATTGGCCTCTATATATCAGGAAGGTTATTGTTATCGATGGAAAACAGGTATTAATTTATTGATTACTGAATTAACAGCTTAATTATCCTTTTTAACGCCAGGAATATCTCTGTATCAGAGACAGGTAAAAAAAGGTGATTTGGCACTCTCTTTCGATCTATATTAGCCGCCGGTAAATTACAGACATAACACGCATTTATAATAAAACATATCGTTCCGGTTAATAATTTTTTTGCAGAGATACATGAAAAACAGTACTTATAATCCTTATGTTACTGAGCGCATTCATCGCTTTGACAACACGCTGTGCGGCGTGTGTTATTCAGCACCCTTTATGCATTGCGAGCAGGATGCTGATACATTACTTAATGGACATAACATAATTGCTTTGCATAATCAGTTGCCTGACACACCTGAATTAATAATTATTCCGCTGGCGGGAAATAGCCTGATGGAATTTTTGCGCGCCCCGGAAAATTATCCGATGCTGCAGGCTGCGCACGTCCGTCTGGCAATTGATTATGCAGGGCTGCTACAGGGTGGTGCTCCCCTGCTTGCCGTTGCGCACCACTTCTCATTCTGGTTGTGCGATCTCGCGCCGCCGGGAACAGAATGGAAAAAAATCGTGGCGTTTCCATTTAGCGGCGTGGTTTTAGCTGAAGATTTTTTTAACGATAATTATCTCAAGTTCAGCTTTCCGTTTTTAATTGAGTCTCTCAGGGAAAGAGAAGCAGATGTTATATTACGTACCGCACAACTGACGCTGAATAGCGAACATTACCAGCGTCTGCAGTTAAGCGGCTGGCAGCAACAGCGCACACCCGGCACGCTTTTTTAGGGTAACCGTTTACACAATCTGCTACTCCGCGGCGTGGCAACCTGATTTGATCGGAATTAACGCCGCTATTCCCCCATAAAATGTCGCAGGATTTAGCCAGACAGAGTTAAAACCGCTAAAAAAAGCAAACTCGTTAACGTTTTTAAGATAAAATTTAACGCAAAGGGATCATCTGGCGTCACGGAAGAACGCTGCGTGAACATTTCTGCTCACTTCGTACTCTATGTCGGGAAACAGCCTGAAGCGTTGTTTCCTTTGTTTTTCTATGGCAAAGAAAGAGGTCAATATTATGGGGAAAGCTTCCTCATCTTTTGGCGTAATCCGCTTACTCACGGTGCTGTTCGCACTGCTGACAGGCGCGTTTATGCTGGTTGGTGGCGTTTGGTTAGCTACCATTGGAGGTTCCTGGTACTACGTTATTGGCGGTGTGATGATGCTGATCACCGCTGTTCTGCTCTGGCGTCGCAGTAGCGCCGCGCTGATGCTGTATGCGCTGCTGCTGCTCGGCACGCTGATCTGGGGCGTATGGGAAGTCGGCTTCGACTTCTGGGCGCTGGCACCGCGCACCGATGTGCTGGTGATTTTCGGTATCTGGTTGATCCTGCCTTTCGTCTGCCGCGCGTTTAATCCTGCCGGCAGAGGCGCGATGCTGGTGGCGCTGATTGCCAGCGTACTGGTTCTGGCGTGGGCCGTTTTCCACGATCCGCAGGAGCTGAATGGCGAACTGCCTGCTGCAGCGGCCACTTCACAGACTCAGCCTATCAGCAATATTGCTGATGCTGACTGGCCGGCGTATGCGCGCGATCAGCAGGGCACCCGTTTCTCTCCGCTGAAGCAGATCAACACCAGCAACGTTAAAGAGCTGCAGGTTGCCTGGCAGTTCCAGACCGGCGATCTGAAAAATGCTAACGATCCGGGTGAAATCACGGATGAAGTAACGCCGATTAAAATCCGCGACACGCTCTATCTCTGCTCACCGCACCAGATCCTGTTTGCACTGGATGCCACAACCGGTAAGCAGAAGTGGAAGTTTGATCCGGCTCTGAAGCAGAATCCGACCTTCCAGCACATCACCTGCCGCGGCGTTTCCTATCATGAAACCCCTGCAGCAGCGGATAGCGCGGCAACTCAGCCGGCACTCTGCGCGCGTCGCATCTATCTGCCGGTCAACGATGGTCGTCTGTTTGCACTGGATGCGGAAACCGGCGAACGCTGCCCGTCATTTGGTAACAACGGCGAGCTGGACCTGCAGCACAAGCAGCCGGTTACTACCCCAGGTCAGTATGAACCGACCTCGCCACCGATTATCACCGATACCACTATCGTGATCGCCGGTGCCGTAACCGATAACTACTCTACCCGTGAGCCATCGGGTGTGATCCGCGGCTTTGACGTCAACACCGGCAAACTGCTGTGGGCATTCGATCCGGGCGCGAAAGATCCTAACGCGATTCCGGAAGATGAGCACACCTATACCCTGAATTCACCGAACTCATGGGCACCGGCGGTTTACGATCCGAAACTGGATATCGTTTATCTGCCAATGGGCGTGTCTACTCCGGATATCTGGGGCGGCAACCGTACGCCTGAGCAGGAGCATTATGCAAACAGCGTTCTGGCGCTGAATGCCACCACCGGTAAGCTGGTCTGGTCTTATCAGACCGTGCATCACGACCTGTGGGATATGGACCTGCCTTCTCAGCCGACGCTGGCTGATATCACCGACAAAGATGGCAACACCGTTCCGGTGATCTATGCACCGGCGAAAACCGGTAACATCTTTGTGCTGGATCGCCGCAACGGCAAGCTGGTCGTACCGGCACCGGAAACCCCGGTTCCGCAGGGCGCAGCGAAAGGTGACCACGTATCACCGACGCAGCCTTACTCTGAGCTGACCTACCGTCCTAAGCAGAATCTGACTGACAAGGATATGTGGGGCGCGACGATGTTTGACCAGCTGGTGTGCCGCGTGATCTTTAAACGCCTGCGCTATGAAGGTCCATTCACGCCGCCATCTGAACAGGGTACGCTGGTCTTCCCGGGCAACCTCGGCATGTTTGAATGGGGTGGTATCGCCGTTGATCCACATCGTCAGATTGCTATCGCCAACCCGATGGCGCTGCCGTTTGTCTCAAAACTGATCCCACGCGGACCGGGCAACCCGGCTGAGCCACCGAAAGGTGCGGAAGGCGGTTCCGGTACTGAAACCGGCGTGCAGCCGCAGTATGGCGTGCCGTTTGGCGTTGAGCTGAATCCGTTCCTGTCACCTTTTGGCCTGCCGTGCAAACAGCCAGCCTGGGGTTACATTTCAGCGGTGGATCTGAAAACCAACGAAACCGTGTGGAAAAAACGCATTGGTACCGTGCGCGACAGCGCGCCACTGCCGCTGCCGTTTAAAATGGGTATGCCAATGCTGGGCGGCCCAATCACCACGGCGGGACACGTTGCCTTTATCGGCGCAACGGCAGATAACTATCTGCGTGCGTTTGATACCAACACCGGTGAAATGCTGTGGCAGGCGCGTCTGCCAGCCGGTGGTCAGGCAACGCCAATGACCTATGAAGCGAACGGCAAGCAGTACGTTGTCATCGCGGCTGGCGGTCACGGCTCGTTTGGCACCAAACTGGGCGACTACGTGGTTGCCTATGCGCTGCCTGATACGAAATAACCTTTCGTAACAGCAGCATAAATCAGGCGGGCCAATGGCCCGCCTTTTTTATGCCTCCTGTCTCTCCCGCACCACGCTGCGTACCAGCAAAGCACACAGCGCCATCATCAGCGCGGTGATCAGAAACACCGGCTGCATCCCAACTGCTCCGCTGACGATCCCGCCGCAGAGCGGCCCGGTCACCTGTCCGGCATACTGTGCCGAGGTTGCATAGCCCAGCATTTTTCCCGTCTGCTGCTGCGGGACATGGTGGCGTATCAGCGCAGTAATACAGGGCAGCAGCCCGCCCAGTGCCATACCCATCAGAAAACGCAGGCCGGTAAGCTGCCATACGTGGCTGATAAAGGCCTGCGGGATCAGCAGCAGCGCGCTGACTGTCAGCCCGGCAAACAATACACGGCCGTGTCCGATACGATCCGCCAGTCGCCCGGCCAGCGGCGCAGCGATAATGCTGCCCAGCGCGGCCGCCGCCATCACAATCCCGGCGTTGACGGTTACCGCGTGCTCGCCCTGCACAAACTGCGCAATATAGAGCGTGATAATAGGTTCGACAGACATGGTGGCAAACATCATCAGCATCGCCGTCAGCCACATCAGCCGTACCACCCGCAGGTTAGCAGGCTGCTCTGGTGCGACCTGCCCTGCCTCAGCCGCGCGTTCTGGCTGCCGCGGCGCCTCTTTCAGCAGACACGCCGTGCCGAGAAACGCAAGGAAGATCGCTGCACCCGTCAGCCAGAAGGTGTGACGGATGCCGATCAGCGGCGGCAGTATTCCGCCCAGCAGCGGCCCCGCGACGTTGCCTGCCATAATGCCCGCTGAGAGAATGCCCAGCGCCCAGCCAGTGTGGGCTTTCGGCGTCTGTGCGGCGACCAGGATCGTAGAGCCTGAGGCATAACCCCCCAGCAACCCGGCCAGCAGGCGCAGCGCCACCAGCTGCCAGGGGGCGGTGGCCATACCAATCAGCGACATGGCTATCGCCATGCCCAGACTGGCGCGGATCAGCATCAGTTTGCGTCCATAGCGATCCGCCAGCCGGCCCCATAGCGGGGCCGTCAGCGCGGCGCTCAGAAACGTGGCCGCATAGGCGGCACCTGACCAGCGGGCGATCGCCGCCGGCTCCTTAATACCAAGCTGCTGAACATAGATCGGCAGAAACGGCAGCAGCAGCGTCATCGCCACAATGGTAGTAAATGACCCCAGCGTGCAGACCAGCAGGTTGCACTTCCAGTGTTGCTGTTCAGCTGTTAATGATAATGATGCGTGTGGCATACCTTCTCCCGCCGGCTGTTTTTTATCAGGCTAACAGCGCAAAACGGCAGAAAACAGGCGGCGCAGAACAGTTACCTGTCAGCCCGCCACCGTTGCCAGACAGCAACAATCAGGGAGCATGCAGCGCGGTGATAAGCGCATCGCACAGCTGTGTGACCGGCGATGAAGGCTGCGGCTGCTCTTTCAGCAGCAGGTAGCTGTGAAAGCGATCCATCTGCCAGTCGCTCAGCACTGGCTGGATATCGCCGCGCGCCAGCGCCTCACGCGTCATATAAGAAGGCAGATAGGCAATGCCGCCGCCAGCCAGCGCGGCATTGAGCAGCGCCATACTGTTATTGGCGCGGAAGCGGCTGCGTACCTCCAGCGCCAGCCGCTGCTTGTCACGCCGGAACGGCAGAGCGGCGGTATGTGCCGGACCGTGAAACAGCAGCAGGTTGTGGCGTGTCAGGGTGCGCGGATGATCAATCAGCGGATGCGCGGTCAGATAGCCGGGCGTAGCGTAAAGGCCCCAGTCGATAGTACTGAGTTCGCGCCAGGCGCCTCCCTGCGGTGCACGGCTGCGGATCGCGATAGTGATATCTGCGTCAGGGTGAGGATCGTCGCTGGTGGTGAGGTCCAGATCAACATGCAGATGAATATGGCGGCGAATAAAGGCGTCCACCACCGGCGCCACACACTGACAGCCAAATGTCACCGGAGCCTGCAGGCGCAGATTGCCGGCCGGCAGCTGATGCAGCTGCTGCACAAACGTATCCGCCTGATGCAGCTCGTCCAGCATGCGCAGGCAGAATGGGTAGTACGCCTGACCGTGCCCGGTCAGCGCCACATGACGCGTGGTACGCTGCAGCAGTTTGATCCCCAGCCGCACCTCCAGCCGGGCAATTTCGCGGCTGACATAGGATTTAGAGACGCCGAGAATGCGCGCGGCTTCGCTGAAACTTTGCCGCTCTGCCACGTGCGCAAACAGCAGCATGGCTGTCAGATTATCACCAGGGTTCATGGGTCCGGCTGTCAGAGAAACATGCCCCGCAGCTTAAAAGGTATTATGCCGTTCTGCATCCGATTTTCTCTCCGCCGCAGGCCGGCCGGTACGGACGCCGTCCCTTATACGGCGACGGCAAACGGCAGCAACAGCCGCTCCGGCTCAACGCGACGCTGACGACGCAGCTGTCCTGGCGTGACGCGAAAGTAATTTTTAAAGGTCCGGGTGTAGGCCTGCTGCGTATCAAAACCGTAGTTCATGGCAACCTGCAAAATGGCGTCGTCACTGTTGAGCAGCGTTAACGCCGATTCCGTCAGGCGGCGCTGGCGGATATACTCAGCCAGTGAAAAACCGGTGTGCTGACGAAACAGGCGCTGCAGATGCCAGCGTGAATAGCCCGATCGACGCGCTACCTCATCCAGATGCAGATCGTGGCCTAAGTTATCTTCAATCCACTCCAGTAAACTACGGATAAACTCTCGCTGATTCATCGCACCCTCCGGCTTAACAGCCTGTTCCTGAGTGGCCACTGTAGCGCAGGAGATTTATCCCTTAATTAGCGAAGAATTAGCGCAGAATTAGCAAAGCGGGCAGCGGCAAAAATTCAGCGGCGATAATTGTTTGCTAATAAAGCGGCGTTACACTGCCCGACACTGATAAGGAGACTCCATGCGCGTGCTGCTGGTAGAAGATGATGAAATGATTGGTGCCAACCTGCAGCAGGCGCTGGAAGCTGCAGGCTGGTCGGTAGACTGGGTGCGCGACGGCCGGTTTGCCTCGCACGCCTGGTCGGAAAGCAATTACACCTGTGTGCTGCTCGACCTTGGCCTGCCGCGTGAGGATGGTCTCGACGTACTGCGGCGCGCCCGCGCGCGCGGTGATATGACGCCGGTACTGGTGCTGACCGCCAGGGACAGCGTCGCCCAGCGCATTCAGGGGCTGGATAGCGGCGCGGATGATTACCTGCTCAAGCCCTTTGATCTGCAGGAAGTGTTTGCGCGTATGCGCGCCATCACCCGGCGCCGCCACGGTGCCGCCGACTCGCTGCTCGGCAGCGGCGACGTGCAGCTGGATATGATGACGCGGGAAGTGCTCTATAAGGGCCAGCGTGAACAGCTCACCGCTCGCGAATATGCCCTGCTCTATGCGCTGCTGGAGCGACCCGGTGCGATCCTCTCACGCGAGCAGCTGGAGAATCGCATCTATGGCTGGGGCGAAGAAGTCACCAGCAACGCCGTTGATGTGCTGATCCACGGTATGCGGCGCAAACTGGGGAACGAAGCGATCCGCAACGTTCGCGGCCTTGGCTGGCGGGTACCGGCACAATGAAAAATTTTACGTTTCTGCGCTCTCTGCGCAATAAGCTGCTGATGAGCCTGGTGCTGCTGCATCTGGCGATGATTGGTGGCGTGACCTGGTACTTCTTTCACTGCTACGGCGACATGATGGGCTCGATGAAAGACGATCAGCTCGCAAAAGTGGCCGACGTCTGGTCAGCCAGCCAGACAATGCCCGCGCTGATGCCGATGATCCTCGATCAGGACAGGCTTAAAAGCGCTTATATCGTCCAGCTGTGGGATACGCATCATCAGCTGCGCGCCAGCTCGTGGCCGGCGCTGCAGGCACCGCTGCAGCCGGTTCACGGCTGGTCCGATTTGCGTCTTGGCGACTGCGGTGACGACTGTGAATGGCGCGTCTATACCCGTCCCGGCGAAGCGGGCAGTGAAATCGGCACCGTGCAGGTGCTGCATAATATCGGCTACATGAAAAGCCTGATGGTGAAGCGCGTGCTGTCGGCGGTGATCCCGCTGATCCTGATGATGCCACTGTCGCTGCTGCTGATCTGGCTGATCGTACGCGCCATTACGCGCAATCTGCTGGTAGCGTCCAGGCAGATCGCGGCGCAGGAGAGCCTGCATCCGCATACGGTGTCGCCGGATGGCCTGCCTGACGAAGTGCTGCCGCTGGTCGCCGCCTACAATGCGCTGCTGGACAAACTGCGCGCCGCCTGGTCCGCCCAGCGGCAGTTTCTGGAGGACGCCGCACACGAGCTGCGCACGCCGGTTACCGCCGTTACGCTGCAGCTGGAGAATCTGCGACAGCATATTCAGCCTGGCGAGGCGCGCCGTCAGTTTGATCAGCTGGAAGCGGGCGTAACCCGCACCCGTCATCTGGTGACACAGCTGCTGGATGTGTCACGCCAGGAGGATCGCTCCGCGGTTCCGGCAGCGGAAACGATCGAGATCGACGATCTGCTGAAGGAGAGTATTGAACAGCTGATGGTGGTTGCCGATAAGCGCGGCATCGATATTGGCTATAGCGGCAGCGCACGTTACCGCCTGCAGGCCAGCCGTTCTGAACTGCGCACCCTATTTGATAACGTTATCGGTAACGCCATGCTGCATACGCCTGAAGGAAGCCTGGTGGATGTGCTGCTGCACCGCGCAGACGATCGCATTGTGGTGGATATTGTCGATAACGGTTCCGGCATGCCGGAGTCGTTTCTGGAGCGGGCGTTTGATCGCTTTACCCGTTCGCCGGATGTGCAGGCGCAGGGCAGCGGTCTTGGCCTGTCGATTGTGCGCAGCGTGGCGCAAAAGCATCAGATGCAGGTGGCGCTGTCTAACTGTCTGACCCCGGAAGGTGAACGCTGCGGACTGCGGGTGCGGGTGACGCTGCCATAGCACGCGGTGCGCTTAGCCGCACGGAGCGGTGCGCTTAGCCGCGCGGAGCGGTGCGTTTAGCCGCGCGGGGGCTGTGCGCCTGGCAGCGCGGGACTCTGAGGGGGTTCCGCCCGCCAGGCTTCTGGCAGTTTCAGCGGCATTACCGCACGCGGACGGGCTAAGGGGCGGGTGGGCGCGCCCCTTAGCAATCCCCGCCCCGCGCCGTCCTCGCGAATTCCCGGACGCATCCCTCCGGCCTTAACGGACCGCGCGGATTCGCTCCTGCTCACTCCGCGCTCTCGCCGGCGTCCTGCCGGCTCGCCCTGGCCGTCACGCTGCGCCCGGCGCTGCGGATAGCGCCCCCTCTCCCCGCCTGCAAACCCTTCATTTTGTTTTTTAAAAATGTTGTGGTGTGGTCTGAAGCGTTTTCACGAAACCTTCAGCCATAAAAAATTCGAGAAAGAGAAAAAAAGCAGCAGCCGGGGGAAGCGCCATCCGGGTCCGCCGAGGGAGGGCGCGATTCCGGGATGAGCCGACAGGACGTAGGCGAAAGGGCGCGGTGAGCA
>NZ_DGLH01000006.1:0-51372 GCF_002387285.1 Pantoea sp. UBA4549
GACGGCGGCGCAGCCGGCACCGGCGCTGCCCCCGCTGTGGCGCACGCCGCGCGCCTGGTCGCTGGCGCTGAGCTTTGGACTGGTTAACGGCGGCTACGCCACCTGCGTGGCGTGGCTTCCGGACGCGTACCGGCAGTCCGGCTGGAGTGAGCAGGCGGGCGGTTCACTGCTTGGCGTAATGATTCTGTGTCAGGTTATCGGGGCGCTGCTGATGCCGCTGCTGGCACGCCGTGCTGACCGGCGCCCGCAGCTGATTTTCAGCCTGCTCTGTCAGCTGGCCGGTATGGCAGGCCTGCTGATTGCGCCGCTGTTCGCCCCGTGGTGCTGGGCCGCGGTGGCCGGGTTTGGTCTTGGCGCTGCGTTTCCGCTGGCGATGGTGCTGGCACTCGATCATCTGCCGCACCCGCAGGCGGGCGCACGGCTGGTGGCATTTATGCAGGGGGCCGGTTTTATCATTGCCGGCTGCATGCCGTTTATCGCTGGCCAGCTGCAGGCATTCAGCGGCAGCTTCTCCGGTATCTGGCTGATGCAGGGCGCGATCACGCTGGGCCTGATTGTGCTGAACCTGCGCTTTCATCCACACAGCTATGCGAGGGCATTTACTCACCCGTCGCGCTGATTGGTCCTACCAAAGCCGGTAAAACCTTTTTGTCTGGTCACACTGCTGCAAAATTCTCCCGCAATGCGTTGCTTTCAGTTAACAACGCATTAACTATCTGACGCCATAAGCCCGGTTTTCTGAAAGCGGTCCGACCACTTTCAGCGCGTTACGGGCACTGTTGCACGGTGCATGTTCTGCTGCACCGTGCCGGTCTGACTCCTCCGGAGATAATGGCATGCAGGTATGGCAGCAAAATTATGATCCGCTTAATAATCTGTGGCTTTCCAGCTTAGTCGCAGTGATCCCGATTGTTTTTTTCTTTTTCGCGCTGATTAAACTCAAGCTTAAAGGCTATCAGGCGGGCACGGCTACCGTTGTGCTGGCGCTGCTGGTGGCGCTGCTGCTGTATGGCATGCCAGTGGGGCAGGCGCTGGCATCGGCGGTGTACGGGTTTTTCTATGGTCTGTGGCCGATCGCCTGGATCATCATTGCCGCCGTGTTTGTGTATAAAATCTCAGTTAAAACCGGGCAGTTTGACATTATCCGTGCGTCGATCCTGTCGATCACGCCGGATCAGCGCCTGCAGATGCTGATCGTCGGGTTTGCGTTCGGTGCCTTTCTGGAGGGCGCTGCAGGCTTTGGTGCGCCGGTGGCCATTACCGCTGCGCTGCTGGTCGGGCTGGGCTTTAAACCGCTTTATGCGGCGGGCCTCTGTTTAATTGTCAATACGGCCCCGGTAGCGTTCGGCGCGATGGGTATTCCGATTATTGTGGCCGGGCAGGTCACCGGGCTGGACAGCTTTCAGATTGGCCAGATGGCCGGGCGGCAGCTGCCGTTTCTGACGCTGATTGTGCTGTTCTGGATCATGGCGATTATGGATGGCTGGCGCGGGGTGAAAGAGACCTGGCCGGCGGTGATCGTGGCGGGAGGATCGTTTGCCATTGCCCAGTTCCTGAGTTCCAACTTTCTCGGGCCGGAGCTGCCGGATATTATCTCCTCGCTCGCCTCATTGATCTGTCTGACGCTGTTTTTACGTCGCTGGCAGCCGGTACGCATTTTCCGTTTTGAAGAACGCGATACCGCTGACGCCGCGCCGGACGCGCAGCGCTACACGCTGGCGCAAATTGTGCGCGCATGGATGCCGTTTCTGTTTCTGACGGCAACGGTGACGCTGTGGAGCATCCCCCCGTTCAAGGCGCTGTTCGCCAAAGGCGGCGTGCTCTATGACTGGGTCTTTACCGTGCCGGTACCGCTGCTGCATGAACTGGTGGCGCGGATGCCGCCGGTAGTGAGTCAGGCCACGCCGTACGCTGCACTGTTTAAATTCGATGTGGTTTCCGCCACCGGCACGGCGATTCTGGTTGCGGCGCTGCTGTCGATCCTCTGGCTGCGGATGAAACCGCGCGCGGCGCTGCAGACGTTTGCAGAGACGCTGAAAGAGCTGGCGCTGCCGATCTACTCTATCGGCATGGTGCTGGCGTTTGCCTTTATCTCTAACTACTCCGGGCTTTCCGCCACGCTGGCGCTGGCGCTGGCGCACACCGGGCAGGCGTTTACCTTTTTCTCGCCGTTTCTCGGCTGGCTGGGCGTGTTCCTGACCGGATCGGACACCTCCTCCAACGCGCTGTTTGCTGCGCTGCAGGCCACCACGGCTCAGCAAATCGGCGTGTCCGATATTCTGCTGGTGGCCGCCAATACCACCGGCGGCGTGACCGGCAAGATGATATCGCCGCAGTCGATTGCCATCGCCTGCGCGGCGGTCGGGCTGGTGGGGAAAGAGTCCGATCTGTTCCGCTTCACTGTAAAACACAGCCTGATTTTTACCTGCATGGTCGGGGTGATCACCACGCTGCAGGCCTACGTGCTGACGTGGATGATCCCGTGAGCGCGCCGCTGCGCGAGCGTCTCAGCGCCTGGATCAGCGCGCAGCAGCTAACGCCCGGTATGCGGCTGCCGGGGGAACGCCAGCTGGCGGCGCTGCTGGGCGTCTCGCGCTCTTCCCTGCGCGAGGCGATTCAGCAGCTGATCAACAGCGGCGTCCTGATCAGCAAACGCGGCGGCGGCACCTGGCTGTGCCAGCCGCCGGAGCCCTGGTCAGAACAGCGTATCGTTGAGCCGATGCGTCAGCTGCTGGCGGCCGATCCCGACTACCGCTGGGATATTCTGGAGGCGCGCCACGCCATTGAGGCCAGCACCGCGTGGCACGCCGCGCTGCGCGCAACGGAAGCGGATAAAGAAAAACTGCGCTACGCCTTTGATGCGCTGCTGCGACTGAACGACTGCGGCGATCCCGATCTCGCGGCGCAGGCCGATCTGCGTTTTCATCTCGCCATCGCAGAGGCGTCGCACAACCTGGTCTTACTGCAGACCATGCGCGGCTTTTTCGATTTGCTGCAGTCCTCGGTCCTGCACAGCCGTCAGCGCATGTATACCCAGCCGGTAATATTTAACCGCCTTAATGAGCAGCATCAGGCGATGTTTGATGCGGTGATGGCGGGGGACGCCGCCGCCGCGCGTCAGGCGGCGATGGATCACCTCGGCTTTGTCCATACCACGATGAAAACGCTGCATGAAGATGAAGCGCGGCAGGCGCGCATTACCCGCCTGCCGGGTGAAACGGCAGCGACCCGTAAGGAGAACACCTGATGATTATTTCTGCTGCCAGTGACTATCGCGCCGCAGCGCAACGCATATTGCCCCCGTTCCTGTTTCACTATCTTGACGGCGGTGCCTATGCCGAACATACCCTGCGGCGAAACGTGGCTGATCTCTCTGACGTCGCGCTCCGTCAGCGGGTGCTGAAAAATATGTCTGCGCTGAGCCTGGAAACCCGGTTGTTTAACGAGACGCTGGCGATGCCGGTGGCGCTGGCGCCGGTGGGATTATGCGGAATGTATGCGCGCCGGGGAGAGGTGCAGGCGGCGCGGGCAGCCGCGCAGAAGGGGATCCCCTTTACGCTCTCTACCGTCTCGCTCTGTCCAATTGAAGAGGTGGCACCGGCCATTAACCGGCCGATGTGGTTTCAGCTCTATGTGCTGCGCGATCGCGGATTTATGCGTAACGCGCTGGAGCGCGCCAAAGCCGCCGGCTGTTCAACGCTGGTGTTTACGGTCGATATGCCCACGCCGGGCGCACGCTACCGTGATGCGCACTCCGGCATGAGCGGGCCGCACGCCGCGCTGCGTCGTTACTGGCAGGCGGCAACGCATCCGCAGTGGGCATGGGACGTCGGGCTACACGGAAGGCCTCACGATCTGGGCAATATTTCGGCCTATCTCGGCAAGCCCACCGGGCTGGAGGACTATATTGGCTGGCTGGCAAACAACTTCGATCCCTCGATCTCCTGGCAGGATCTGGAGTGGATCCGCGACTTCTGGGAGGGGCCGATGGTGATTAAAGGGATCCTGGATGCGGAAGATGCGCGCGACGCGGTGCGTTTCGGCGCTGACGGCATCGTGGTCTCTAACCACGGCGGACGGCAGCTGGATGGCGTACTCTCCTCCGCGCGGGCGCTGCCGGCCATCGCCGATGCGGTTAAAGGCGATATCACCATTCTGGCAGACAGCGGCATTCGCAGCGGTCTGGATGTGGTGCGCATGCTGGCGCTGGGTGCCGACAGCGTACTGCTGGGGCGCGCCTTTATCTATGCGCTCGCCACACACGGCCAGCGCGGCGTGGAGAATCTGCTGACGCTGATTGAAAAAGAGATGCGGGTAGCGATGACGCTGACCGGTGCAAAATCGATCGCCGATATTACGCAGGAGTCGCTGGTGCAGGCTAATGCACTGCTGAGCGAGGCGGGTTTACAGCCCGCACGTCCGCGCGCGGTACGCTGAGCCAGGCAAAACAGAGTGGATTGTCTATACTGAGTGCTGTCCACTAACAGGAGGAATGACATGACCATTCACAAGAAAGGATCGGCCCACTGGGAAGGTGATATCAAAGGTAAAGGTACCGTCAGCACAGAGAGTGGCGTACTGAATCAGCAGCCGTATGGTTTTAATACGCGCTTTGAAGGCCAGAAAGGCACGAACCCGGAAGAGCTGATTGGTGCTGCACACGCTGCCTGTTTCTCTATGGCGCTGTCGCTGATGCTGGGCAATGCCGGCCACAAAGCGGAAAGTATCGACACCACCGCTGATGTCTCGCTGGATAAAAAAGGCGAAGGCTTTGCTATTACCAAAGTGGCACTCACCAGCACGATTTCGCTGCCAGGTGTGGATAAAGACGCGTTTGACGAGATTATTCAGAAAGCGAAAGCAGGCTGCCCGGTATCGCAGCTGCTGAATGCGGAAATTACGCTGGATTACACGCTGAATAACTGATTGCGCAACGCGTAACGGTCAATGCTTTAACGATGCGCCTGCGGGCGCATCGTTGTTTCTGCCCTCAGGCATACTCTGCATCATGCAGTGCTTCGCGCACGTTGCGCAGGCTGCTGCGCGCAATACGATACGCCTTGCGCGGATCGCCCGCCACAAACTCAAACGTGGGTGAATAGTAGAAGGGTAGCCAGCCATCAAAGCCATTTTCCCACTCCCAGCGTACCGGGCAGGGCCAGAGGATACCGTCATACAAAATGTAATAAACCCAGCGTCCGGCAGGACGGCGGGGGCGCGATTTCTTCATGGGATTCACAACGATGATAGTGTAAAACAGCTTATATTTTGAACCTTATTGCCAGTGCTTGCAATGGCAGCTGGCTAAAATGTGCGCAATGCAGCAAATCCTGGTCTCAATTCAGCGATGTACTTCGCCACACAGTAAGACCACATTAGGGCGCACTTTATAGATACGATTGGCCATGGTTTCACAGGCCGTTTTCGTCGGATAAATACGCTCTGACACCGGTAACGCGTCACAGGCATCATGCCCGCAGGCACTCACTAATAAAACAAAACCAATCAGCATAACCGGCTCCTTTAACACCTTCGCGCTGGTACGGAATGTGTGGCTGTGTGTTCCCTTTTTTGATCCAGTATAGACAATTGCCTCACAGGTCAATGAACACCCTGAGCGGCTTTTTTATCCGAACGGTCTGATAGCAGCGCGCTGCGCATCCAAACCCGGCATAATCCAGGCTAAACTGTGCAGCTGACCCCTTTAAATGAGTGAGAAAAGCATGTCTGATATTGCCCATCCTGCCAGCAGTCCAAAACAGGCTGCCCTGCAGCTGGTTATTGAGCTGGTCCGTGCCGGAAAACTGAGCCCCCTGCATGGCGATGCGTCAAATATGATTTCCATTTACGAGCAGTTCAAGAGTCACTTCGAAGCAGATAAACACAAAGAGTCTGCTATCTCCTGATAGCGTCAGCCGTCCGGTAAGCGCCGCAGCCGTTAACTGAACTGCGGCGTCTGCCAGACGGCTTTCTCATGCGATTACGCACCTGCCATTATATAATCACCATCCTGCATTATTTCTTTGCCACTTAATTTATCCGGATTGAGTTTTGATATTTCTCACACTTTCTGTATCCAGATCTGAAACCGGTTGCAGAAAATCTGCTGGCTGTGTATTCGTTAATTAAACGCCATTCAGAGGAAACGATCATGCCAAAAATTTTACTGTGCTGTGCCGCCGGAATGTCCACCAGCATGGTGGTGCAGAAAATGGAAAAAGCGGCAAAAGAGCAGGGTGTTGATGTCGAGATAAAAGCGGTGGGAATAGAAGAGTTTAACGATGAAATTCAGGATGTTGATTGCTGTCTGCTTGGGCCGCAAATCAAATATAAACTGGCTGATTTTGCTCCGATAGCTCAGCAGCTTAATAAGCCTATTGCCGTGATAAATAGCATGGATTACGGCATGATGAATGGCGAGAAAATATTAGCGGATTCCTTAAAGCTGATTCACGCCTGAAAATAACGCCTGCACTCAAATAATTCTTCCGCCTGCACAGCCGCTGTGCAGGTTAATTCTCTTGTTGCCTGTTGCAAGGAGCTTGCCCATGAGCAGCATCAGCGAATCTTTATTTGGCGTCATTGAAAACCGGATCAGTCCATTTGCCGGACGCCTCTCCAGCCAGCGTCACGTGATCGCAATTCGCGATGGTTTCATCGCCTCTATGCCGTTTCTGATTGTCGGCTCCTTTATGCTGTTGTTTGCCCATCCGCCGTTTTCTGCCGACAGTTCATGGGCCTTCGCACAGTGGTGGCTGGGTATGGTGCGGGCGCACGAAGCGCAGATCATGATGCCCTACAACATGACAATGGGCATTATGGCGCTCTATATCGCCAGTGCTATCGCCTATAACCTTGCCAGCAGCTACAAAATGAATGGTTTTATGGCGGCCAGCCTGTCGCTGATGGCTTTCCTGGTGGTGGCCGCTCCCCAGAGCGATAAGACGCTGCCGGTGGGCTCGCTGGGTGGTGAAGGGATCTTCACGGCGATTCTGGTCGCGCTGTTCGCCACGGAAATGATGCATTTCCTGCAGAAACACCATATCGGCTTTAAGCTGCCCGAGCAGGTTCCGCCGAAAATTCGTCAGTCGTTTGATCTGCTGATCCCGATTGTCGCCATTTTCCTGACGCTGTTTCCGCTCAGCCTGTGGGTGCAGGCGCAGTTTGGCATGCTGCTGCCTCAGGCGATTATGGCCATCTTCGCGCCGGTCATCTCCGCGTCGGACTCACTGCCTGCGGTACTGATTGCAGTGCTTTTGTGCCATATGCTGTGGTTTGCCGGCATTCATGGTGCGGTGATCGTAGGAGGGATCCTGCAGGCGTTCTGGCTGACCAATCTCGGGCTGAATCAGCAGGCGCTGAACGCCGGAGAGCCGGTCATGCACGTGTTTATTGAACCCTTCTGGCAGTTTTTTATCGTGATAGGCGGCTCCGGTTCCACCATGGGACTGGTGCTGCTTTATCTGCGCAGCCGGTCAGCGCATCTGCGTTCAATTGGCAAGCTGAGTATTGTGCCCAGCATGTTTAACATCAACGAGCCGGTAATTTTTGGCTCACCGGTGGTGATGAACCCCATTCTGTTTATTCCGTTTCTGCTTGCGCCGCTGGTTAACGCCGTGATCGCCTGGACCGCCACCAAAACTAACCTGATCAATCACGTGGTGTCGCTGGCGCCGTGGACCACGCCCGCCCCGATTGGCGCAGCCTGGTCAACCGGCTGGGACTGGCGCGTGATTGTGCTGATCGCCGTGCTGGTGGCGATTGCCACGCTTATCTACTACCCGTTTTTCAAAATGTATGAGCGACAGCTGCTGCAACAGGAGCAGGAGCAGGCCGCAGCTGCACAACTGGCTAAGGAGTCATGATGGAAATTGATGAAAGCACGGTAATGGAACTGATTATTCAGGCGGGCGAGGCGCGCTCCTGCGCCATGCAGGCGCTGCGCGCGGCGCGTAATCAGGCGTGGAGTGACGCAGACGCACAGCTCACGGCCGCCACGCAGGCAGCGAAAGCGGCGCATCGTATCCAGACGGAACTGATTGGGGCTGATGAAGGCTGCGGGAAAATTCCGGTTAACCTGATTATGGTGCATGCCCAGGATCACCTGATGAACGCCATGCTCTGCCGCGAACTGGCAGAAGAGATCATTCAGCTACGTCGTGAACTGGCGGCACAACAGTAAGGAGCAGCTATGCAGCATCACAATCCCGGTGCGTTTCCGGAGGGGTTTCTCTGGGGCGCATCAACCTCAGCGTATCAGGTTGAGGGCGCATGGAATGCGGATGGCAAAGGACCGTCAGTCATTGACCATGCGCGTTTCAGTGATAACGTCACTGACTTTACCGTTTGCAGCGATCACTATCACCGCTTTAAAGAGGATATTGCGCTGCTGGCCGAAATGGGGCTGAAAACCTACCGGTTCTCCATCGCATGGAGCCGCCTCTACCCCGACGGCGACGGCGAGCTGAATCCGGCGGGCGTGGCGTTTTATCAGCAGCTGATTGATGAAATCTGCCGGCACGGCATTGAACCGCTGGTCACGCTCTATCATTTTGACCTGCCGTGGGCGCTGCAGCAGACAGGCGGCTGGTCCAACCGGCGCACCGTAGCGGCCTTCGAGCGCTTTGCCGTGACCTGCTTTGAACACTATGGCAAACAGGTAAAATACTGGCTGACCATCAATGAACAGAACATGATGATCCTCAAGGGGGAGGTCATCGGCACGCTGGCAGAAGGCACAGAAGATGTGCAGCGCAGCCTTTATCAGCAGAATCACCATATGATGCTGGCACAGGCGCGGGCGATGATCGCCTGCCATCAGCGTTTGCCGGACGCAAAAATTGGTCCGGCGCCCAATATCTCCTGCGTCTACGCCGCCAGCTCACGGCCGGAAGATGTGCTGGCCGCCGACAACTTTTCAGCGATCCGCAACTGGCTCTATCTCGATCTGGCGGTACACGGACGCTACAACGCGGTGGTCTGGGCGTTCTTGCAGCAGCGTGGCTGGCTGCCGGAGATTGAAGCGGGCGATATGGAGACCATCGCAGCGGGCAAACCTGATTTTATCGCCTTCAACTATTATGCCTCCGCTACCGTCAGCGCTGACCTGCCGGATGCCGCCCGTGGTGAACTGAACAGTAAGCAAAAAGCGGATCAGCAGATGGCGGGGATCGACAGCACGGTGTATGTCGGCTGCAATAATCCGCATCTGCCGCAGAATCAGTTTGGCTGGTATATCGATCCGGTCGGCTTTCGCATTACCGCCCGTGAGATCTACGCGCGCTATGCGCTGCCGCTGATTGTAACGGAGAATGGTCTGGGTGCCTTTGATACGCTGGAGGCGGGCAACAAAGTACACGATGATTACCGTATCGCCTACCTGCGCGATCATCTGCGGCAGCTGCGGCTGGCAATTGCGGACGGCGTGGCGCTGTTTGGCTACTGTCCGTGGTCAGCGATCGATCTGGTCAGTACGCATCAGGGGATCAGTAAACGCTACGGGTTTATCTATGTGAACCGCGATGAGCATGACCTGAAAGATCTGGCGCGCTATCGTAAAAAGAGCTTTTTCTGGTATCAGCAGCTGATTGCCAGCAACGGCGCCACGCTCGACGACGCGGTCAGCTACTGATCGCGTTACGCCGCGCCGGTCCGTCAGCGACCGACGCGCGTTCAATCAGCCGCCCGCTAAAGGGCGGCAACACCGTCACAGGCTTCCCCTCCAGCATTGCGACCAGCTGCGCCAGCGTGTGCTGGATCATTTCGGCGACCGGGACATGTACCGTGGTCAGCGGCGGCAGAAAAAAAGCGGCCATATTAATGTCATCAAAACCCATCAGTGAGACATCCTGCGGCAGTCGCCTCCCGGCCGCATGCAGCGCCAGCGCCGCGCCCATTACCATATCGTCATTGCTCGCCATCAGTGCGCTGAACGTGACCTTTGATGCCAGCAGCTGCTGCGTGGCCAGCTGGCCGCTGAGCGAGGTCCAGGCGCCCTGGACGACCCGGGCAGGCTCAAAGGGCAGCTGATGAGCAGCCAGCGCCTGCTGATAACCAGCCAGCCGCGCGGCAGCGGTGGGCGAGCCCGGCAGGCCAGTAATGAACGCGATATCCTGATGTCCGCGCTGGATCAGATAACACACGGCATCAAAGGTGTTTTGCTGATGGGTCGCCCAGACGCAGTGTTCTGCATGCTGCGTCAGCTGCCGGTTGACCACCATAATCGGAATGGCGTGCTGCTCAATCAGCGCTTCCAGCGCGGCCGTATCCAGAAAGCGCGGATAGATAATGATGGCGTCACAGCGCAGATCGAGCAGAAATTCAATCGCCGCCCGTTCATCGTCGGCACTGGTTTTGCCGTCAGCCAGGATCAGCTGGCGCCCGTAGTTATTGGTCAGGGTGGCAGTCTGATAAAGCAGTTCGCTGAAATAGGGGCCGTTGAACAGGGAGTGGGTGACAATCAGACCAATATTCTGTGACTTTTGGGTTGCCAGACTGCGTGCCAGCAGGTTAGGACGATAACCGGTCTCTTCAATCGCCTGAAACACTTTCTGCTGCGTCGCTTTACTGACGTAGCGCGTACCCGCCAGCACGCGCGATACGGTGGCTTTGGAGACGCCAGCCTTCCGGGCCACATCCAGCATTGTAATCATTTTTCCGTCCCGTCATCCCTTCATGTGTAAGCGTGATAGTAACTGAAAATGCGCGGCGACAGAGGAGAGCACAGGTAAACAGTGAAGCCGATCAGGCAAAGAACCAGGCGGGCAGTATTGCAATCAGATTATTCAGCGTATGCAGAAAGATAGGCAGGGCCAGGTTATTACTGCGCAGGCGCGCATAGCAGAGCAGCAGTGAAAAGAGCGTCAGCGCCACCAGCGTTTCCCAGTGCACATATTGCGTGTGCAGCGCCGCAAACAGCAGGGAAGTCAGCAGCATGCAGGCGAAGCGGCTGCGGGGTGCCCAGAGCAGAAACGCCTGCAGCAGAAAACCGCGAAACAGCACTTCCTCAAATACCGGCGCCAGCAGTACCGCCGTCAGCAGCAGGATCAGCATCGAGTTGCGCCCCTGCTGGCTCTGCTCAATCAGCCAGCCTTCCGGCTGCAAAAACCGGGTCTGAGCCATCATCAGCAGAAACAGCGCACCGATAAACAGCAGCGTCTGCAGAGGACGCAGTGCACCCAGCGGGATATCGCTGCGACGCTGACAATAAAAGCGGTAAAGCGGATAGATCACGGCGAACTCAAACAGGCAGAGAACCGGTACCAGCAACCCATCATTACGTAACGCGCTGTAGTTAGGAAAGAGCGTAATCAGCATCGTTATGAGGTAATAGACAACAAAGCAGCCCGCGTAAAACAGGGTTAAGGTAACTTTGTCGGATTGAGTATCCATAGGCGACTCAGCGGGCAGGGGGAAGGGCATAGTAGCAATGGCGCAGAGTGCTGTCGAGGTGCGCGATCTCAGATTTCAGTACCACTTCAGCGTTACAGTAAAAAACCAGGCACGGCGGGCAGGTGCCCGGCAGATGTGCCTGGCAGTCACCGGCCGGCGCGTTAGCGAACGCGTACGGCCACGAACGTCATCAGTATGACGCAGCCGATAAAAATCATGAGTTCCATAGTAAGCCTCCTCAGATGATTCTTAGAAAGAATAGTTTTTTTCTGGCGAGTCAGTGAGTCACTTAGTGCGATTAATCTTAAATTTTCCGCGTAACCGCGCAGTTTCCGGAGCGGAAACCGGCATTTTTCGGCCAGCGAAGTTCGTTTACGCGCCGGGCTTTGCTACTCTCAGAGGCTACGTAGTTATCTGTTCAGAAGGAGAGAGTTGTGACGCATTGTGGAAAAGTCCTGTTGCTAACCGCTGCCATGGCCTTAAGCGCCTGTCAGTCTGCCGGCAAAACCAGTACCCAGGCTGCGGCCAGCGTGGATCCGGAAACCGACCAGTGTCGCGCATCGCAGTATCAGAACTTTATTGGCCAGCCACTGACAGCGATCGGCAGTCAGAAATTTGCCGGTCCGGTACGCGCGATCCCCTGGAACGGTGCCGTCACCATGGACTTTAATCTGCACCGGCTGAATTTCATGGGCGATAAAGAGGGCAACATCACCCGCGTCTACTGCGGCTGACACCAGACGGACACACGACTGTCATCGGGTTGTCATGCCCGGCGGCGAGGATACTCTGACAAACAGAGATCGCCTCGTCATCTCAGACATGCACTGTTCGTCTTGTTTCTTCCCGCTGCGGCGGGAATTTTTTTAACCGGCGAACGCGCTACTGCAACAAGAGGTAATGATGAAAAGATTTTCAGGCTTTCTGCTGTTAACGCTGCTGGCCCCGCTGGCGCATGCATCCGGCGAAGCTGCCTGGCAGGAAAATGAGCAGCAGAGCCGTCAGGCGTGCCTGCTGGCCAGTACGCTGGCGCAGGCGAAAATTGTGGGTAAGCCGGTGCAGTTTGACGACCGCACCGGTTATGACGCGCTGCTGCTGCAGGGACGCTATCCGCAAAAACACATGAAAAACCGCACCGGACGTGAACTCTGCCTCTACCATCGTCAGAGCGGCAAAGCCGTCGTCAGCGAAGCCGATCAGCTGCGGGTCGCAAAATAAATCATCCCTCAGGCTCCCGGCTCGCTGCCCAGTAATTGTGCCAGCAGCGTCCGGTAGCTCTGCAGACGCTGCTCATCGCCCTCAAACTCCAGCTTTTCAATGACCCGCGCAATAACCGCTTTACTGGTCGCAGGCTGCCCCTCGGCCATCAGTTCCCGCATAATAGCCGCCAGCAGATCGCTCTCATGCGGCACGTGCCAGGCAGGCGTGTTGAAGTAGTCGGTAATCGCCCGACTGGCGCTGTCAGGATAGGTTCTCATGGCTGACCTCCGCAGAGACAACACGGCGTGCCGCCAGCAGGCGGCAGCAACAGAACCCGAACGGCGTGCCCGCAAAAGGGGCTGCGCGTCTGGTTATTTTTTAAACATAGTTGCGCGCCGTAAGCTTGTCAGCAACGTTTCGTCATATTTTTTCACATTTGCCGATCGTCCTGATGCAGCGTCAGCGTCATCTGCCAGCGCTGCTGCGTCAGCAGAAATTCCGGGCTGACGCTCGGGCTCCAGGAGTCATCGCCGCCAACTCCCATATGAAAACCATCAAGATGCAGCCAGCAGCCTGTTTCCGGTTGCAGCAGATGACGATGTGACGTATCGCGCAGCTGCTCAAGACTGTAGCGACTGAGTGAAAAGGCGAAATCACCGCTGATTTGCCAGCTGCCGCTGTCGAGCTGCCGGGTACCGCAGCGCAAGCCGTTTTCACCGGGGAAAACATAGTCGGTGGTGAGATCGGCAAGCGGCAGCTGCCAGCGGGAAAACTGCGCTGCCAGCTGGCGATCCGGATAATTTTCGTGAGGACCCAGACCCAGCCAGCTCACCTGCTCCGGTGAGTGTGCCAGCTGGCAGCGCCAGCCGATACGCGCCGGCGGCGGTAACCCGGCGGCCTGCTCAACCGTCAGGGACAGCGTAACCTCACCCCGGGCGTTGATAAAGTAGCGCTGGTGCGTGGTAAAACAGACCTGCTCCTGCGTGCGCCACTGATGCCAGGTTTCAATCTGTACCCCGTGCGCCAGGCTGTCAGCCTGCATCGCCAGCAGCACCGGTTCGAGCTGCCCGTAGCCGGCGCGCCGCCAGCGCTCAATCCAGGCATTGGGATCTACGCTGGCCGCTTCACTGGTGCCAATGTCGTTGTCGATGGGGGCGCGGATAAAGCAGGGCTGCAGCGGCGTCAGCAGGGTCTGCCGCTCACCCACCTGCCACTGTACCAGCTCACCGCTCAGGCGTGAGAAGCGCCAGCGCTGCTGCGCGATCGCCACGTCAATCTCCTCCGGCTGCATGAGCAGCTGCGGCGCACTGTTGCCGGATACCGGCAGACGCAGCGGCAGCGCGGCAGGCAGCTGCCACTGATCCCACGCGACGCGCGCATCAGCTTCGGACCAGGCGGTGGCTTCCGGCTGATGCACTGCGACATTCAGCCATACGGCACCCTGCAGGCCTGATGGCAGCGCAATCTCAATCTGCTGGCTGCCCTGTGGCGCAATATCGAGCGGTACCGTGCCGGTCGCCACCGGCACCCCGTCCTGCTCAATACCCCAGCGCAGCTGCTCGTTATCGCTGTGCCGGAACAGATATTCGCTGGTGACCGTGATGCGCCCTGGCTGCGTGGCGTCATGCTCAAAGCGGAAAAACTGCTGCGCGCGCTGCGCTTCATACAGGGCCGGATGCGGCGAGCGGTCAGCATAGACCAGGCCATTCATGCAGAACTGGCGGTCGTTAGGGGTATCGCCAAAATCGCCGCCGTACGCCTGCCAGGCGTTTCCGTTGCTGTCATAGCGCGTCAGGCTCTGATCGGCCCAGTCCCAGACAAAGCCGCCCTGCAGACGCGGAAACGCACGAAACGCCTGCCAGTACTTCGCAAAACCGCCAAAGCTGTTCCCCATGGCGTGCGCGTATTCACACAGGATCAGCGGACGCTGTTCGCCCGGCAAACCAATCCACTTTTTCAGCGACCACTTGGGTACGGCAGGGAAGGGCTGATCCTGATCGACCCGCGCGTACATCGGGCAGATAATATCGGTTGCGGCGCTGTCTGCGCCGCCTCCCTCATACTGCACCGGGCGCGTTGTGTCGCTGCTTTTGACCCAGCGGTAAAGCGCATCATGCGTGCTGCCGTGCCCGGACTCATTGCCCAGCGACCAGATAATGATACAGGCGTGATTGCGGTCGCGCTGTACCATGCGCGTAACCCGCTCGCTGAAGGCGGCAAACCAGCGCGGATCGTCAGAGAGCCGGTTCATCGGCTGCATACCGTGCGTTTCAATATTCGCCTCATCCACTACATACAGACCGTAACGATCGCAAAGCCGATACCAGAGCGGATGATTAGGGTAGTGGGCGCAGCGCACCGCGTTGAAGTTATGGCGCTTCATCAGCTCAATATCACGGCGCATGCTGGCCTCATCCACCACCTGACCGCGTTCCGGATGGTGTTCATGGCGGTTAACGCCGCGGATCAGCAGCGGCTTGCCGTTCAGGCAGAGCTGTCCCTGCTCAATGCTGACGCGCCGGAACCCGACGTCATACGCTTCCGCTTCCAGCACCTGATGTTGCGCATCCAGCAGTGTGACCACTGCGCGGTAAAGGTGAGGCGTCTCCGCACTCCAGAGCCGTGGCTGGTTTACCGGCAGCCGCAGCGTGGCCCGTTCCGGATAGCGTCCGCGCTCATCAATAATGGCGCTGCCGGACATCTGCTCCTGCGTGCCGACGCAGGTCTCACCCAGCCACAGGCTGACGCGAATGTGGCAGCCTGCCAGGGCGGTTTCACTGGCATCAAGCTTGACGCTGACGCGTAAATCGCCCTGCGAATACTCCGGGCTGAGCGCGGTTTCAAGCTGGATATCTGCAAAGCGGGTGTCAGGTTTATGCAGCAGCGTCACATCGCGGAAAATGCCGCTCATGCGCCACATATCCTGATCTTCCAGATAGCTGCCGTCGCACCAGCGCAGCACCATTACGGCCAGGCGATTTTCACCCGGCTGCAGGGCGGCGCTGAGATCAAACTCTGCCGGCAGACGGCTGTCCTGGGAGTAGCCCAGCCACTGTCCGTTGCACCATACAAAGCAGGCTGAATTCACACCGTCAAAAATAACGCGCGTCTGGCCCTGCTGCAGCCACTGCTCATCAACGCTGAATGTGAGCGAATAGCATCCTGTTGGGTTAGCCTGCGGCACAAACGGCGGATTAACCGGAATAGGATACTGCACGTTGGTATAAACTGGCGCATCGTAGCCGTGCAGCTGCCAGTTAGATGGCACCGGCATAGTCGCAGCATCCGGCAGATCCTGCCACAGCCAGCTCTCCGGCACCGCTTCGGGGTGAGTAAAGTAGCTAAACTGCCACTCGCCATTCAGTGACTGCACTGAAGGTGACGGGCGATCGTCGCGGGCAGCCTGTTCGTCGCGCCAGCTGGCAAACGGCGGATGGCTGTCCAGACGTTGCAGGCTGGTAATCACCGGGTTTTCCCAGTCGCGACGGGCCAGAATAGCCGCTAAGGAGAGTGCAGAAGTCATGATGATGTCTCTGTAATTGTAATGCGCTCACATTGATGCAAATAGCATCAGCTGTAAAGCATTCGTTGCTGAAACCGTGACAAAAAAGCCGGATGTGCAGCAGGCTGTCTGCGTCAGCAAAACGTTTCGCCATTAGACGTTGAATTGTTACGCTTTTTTAAGGGCTATTTATTCACAAAAGTGAGGAAAAGCGCTTGTTGTTTTCTTCGGCTCAGTGCTACCGTCAGCACTCCTTTCCTTATCGAGTTCATTGCATGAAAAATCTGATTGCAGAACTCCTGCTCAGGCTGGCGGAGAAAGAAGAGGCATCCAAAGATCTGGTGGTGCAGATCGAGGCGCTGGAGATAGTGCTGACTGCCATGCTGCGCCAGCTGAATGCAGAACAGCATCATCAAATCGCCAGCGCGATTGAAAATGCGATGCCGCCCGCCGCACCGATTGCAGAGAGCGCGGATGCTGCGCTATTACGCAACTATATCGAAAAATTGCTCAAGCACCCGCGTTACTGAGCGTGCCTGAGTGATTTACCGCTGTTTTACCGATTTTCGTGCCAGGCTGATAAAGCCCCCCTACACGGAGATCCTGGCAATGAAACGTTCTTTACTGGCTCTGACTGGCGCTGCCCTGCTGTTTACCGTCGGCAGTGCAGGCGCCGCTGAAAAAACGCCGCAGCAGGAAAAGATGACGCGCTGTAATCAGCTGGCCGCCACGCAAAATCTGAAAGGCGATGAGCGTAAAACCTTTATGAGCGATTGCCTGAAAAAAGAGAGCAAGCTCGGCAATATGACGCCGCAGCAGCTGAAAATGAAAAGCTGTAACAGTGCAGCCGGAGAAAAAGATCTCTCGGGTGATGCGCGCAAAACCTTCATGAGTACCTGCCTGAAAAAAAGCGCCTGATGATAAAAGCGGTGGCTGATTAACGCCTTAGCTGCCGCTTGCTTTATTTTTCCTGCCAGTTTCCCAGGCTTTGCCACACTTACTCTTTGCAGGGGTTTGTCATCCCGCATCCGACAATAATAAAGGAGCAAAGTGTGAGCTATCAATTTGTCACAGAGCTTGACGCGCTGGCGCAGCAGAAGCCGGTCCCGTTTAGCGTGGGCGAGACCGAAATAATTTTGATCCGTGATGGCGCGCAGGTGCAGGCATTTCAGGCCAAATGCCCGCACGCTGGCGCGCCGCTGGCTGAAGGGGCCGTCTGTGATGGCAGGCTGATTTGCCCGTGGCACAAAGCGGTATTTCAGCTGCAGGATGGCAAAATGTGTGAACCGCTGGCGCTTGCCAACCTGACGCGTTATCCGGTGCGGATTGAGCAGGGCAACGTGTTTGTCAGTGAGCAGCCACTCTCTGAAGCATCCGCACCCGCTACGACAGATAACGCGCCGGTCTATGTCATTCTTGGCAGCGGAGCGGCGGGTGCCGCGGCGATCTGGACGCTGCGCGATGAGGGATTTAAGGGACACATCATTCGTATTGATCGGGAAGCTGCGGCCCCATACGACCGTACCGCGCTGAGCAAGTTTGTGCCGGCGGGCAAAATGGCTATTGATGACGTGCCCACGCTGCTGCAGGAGGATGTGCTGGAACCGGTCACGCTGCTGCAGGATGAGGTGGTACAGCTGCAGGCGCGTGCACAAACGTTAACGCTGAAAAGCGGGCAGCAGGTGAGGTTTGACCGGCTGCTGGTAGCCACCGGTGGCGTACCACAGGCGCCGGATATGCCTGGCAGAGATTTGGCCGGCGTTCACCTGCTGCGTTCGCGCGATCAGGCTGCGGCGCTGCTGAAAGAGGTCGATGAAACGCAGGAGCTGGTGATCGTCGGTAACAGCTTTATCGGCATGGAAGTGGCCGGAGCGCTGCGCAGTCGCGGCGTAAAGGTCACCGTGGTTGCCCGCCAGCGTCTGCCGTTTGTCAAACAGTTTGGCGAAGAGATAGCTGAACACTTTTATGCGCTGCACCGCAGCAACGGTGTCACGTTTGAGCAGGGTGAGCCGGAGGCGCTGGAGGGAGAGAGTGAGGTCGCCGCAGTTCGCCTCAAAGGGGGAAAAAGGCTGCCCGCACGACGGGTACTGTTCGGCACCGGCGTCAGGCCTGCGACCGGGTTTGTGCATGACTTAACGCTGCAGGAGGATGGCAGCCTGCTGACCGATCGCCAGCTGCGGGTGACGGATACCGTCTGGGTTGCCGGTGATATCGCCACCTATCCCACCGCTGACGGCACGCAGCGTATTGAGCACTATCGCGTGGCTCACCAGCAGGGGCGGATTGCCGCGCTGAATATGCTGGATAAGCAGATTGAGTACGATCGCGTGCCTTTTTTCTGGACGGCGCACTACGGTACCCGTTACGAATATCTCGGGCATGCGGAGGAGTGGGATGACTATCGTCTGCTTGGTTCGCTGGATGAACAGACGTTTATCGCGTTCTACTGCCAGCAGGGCCATATTGCGGCGGTCTGTTCGGCAGGATTGTACACGCTCACTGCCGCGCTGATCGACGCGATGCAGCAGCCGCTGACGCTGGCGCAGGGCATGGCGCTGTATGAGAAGTATACAGCGTAATACCCTGCCTGATGCCGGTCCTCTGTGCAGAAAAGAGGACCGGATTGCCGGCAGGTGCGGGCAGGGGTTAGCCTTTACTCAGCGCTTCTGACTTAGCCATGCAGCGCTGCATGGCGTTCATTACCGCCGCGCGAAAGCCATTCTCTTCCAGTGCTTTTACGGCCTCAATCGTCGTACCGCCGGGCGAGCAGACCTGATCTTTCAGCTCAGCGGGATGTTTGCCCGTCTCAATGACCATTTGTGCGGCGCCTTTTACCGCCTGCGCAGCAAACTCATACGCCTGCGCGCGCGGCATGCCGCCCAGCACGGCGGCGTCGGCCATGGCTTCAATAAACATAAACACATATGCCGGAGCAGAGCCGCTGACGCCCACGACCGCATGGATCAGATACTCATTGACCACCGCGGCTTTCCCGAAGCTTTCAAAGATAGCCACGATCTCGTCCACTTCCTGCGGCTCCACCAGCACGTTGGGGGTCACCGAGGTCATGCCCTGATTGACCAGTGCCGGCGTATTGGGCATCACCCGCACAATTTTACGATCGTGGCCCAGTACGCCGGCCAGTGAATCCAGCGTCACGCCCGCGGCAATCGAGACCACCAGCGCATCCTTTTTCATCACCCCCGCCAGATCGCTGAGCACTTTCAGGATCACATTAGGTTTGACCGCGCCAAACAGGATATCCGCCTCGCGCGCCAGGGCTTCTGCGCTCTCTGCTGCGCTGATCCCGTGCTGCTGTGCCATCTGCTGGTTGGTCTCCGCTTTACGGTCCCATACCAGAATATTGGCCGGGACGATAAGCCCGCTGCCGGTCAGGCCGCTGATGATCGCCTGCGCCATGTTACCGCAGCCGATGAAGCCGATTTTTTTCTCCAGCATCGCTCTCTCCTTAATCGTGTTGATTTCGCTGCGGGTTAGCTTACGTCAGCGGCGGTGAATAACAAGTACCGGCAAAATATCGTTTGCCTTTCCTGGCGAGCACGGCAAGATCGCGCCTGTTATTCGTTATCAGGAAACCATTATGTCAATCTGGGTCGATGCTGACGCCTGTCCGGTCGTCATTAAAGAGGTGCTTTATCGCGCGGCTGAACGCACAAACGTGACGGTGACCTTTGTCGCTAACCAGCCGCTGCGCGTGCCGCCTTCGCCCTGGCTGAAGACGCTGCAGGTCGCGGCCGGCTTTGATGTGGCAGACAATGAAATTGTGAAGCGCGTACAGCCAGGAGAGCTGGTGATCACCGGCGACATTCCGCTGGCGGCGGAAGTACTGGAAAAAGGGGCCGCCGCGCTGAATCCGCGCGGTGAGCGCTACTCGCCTGATACCATCCGGCAGCGCCTCACCATGCGCGATTTTATGGAGACAATGCGTGCCAGTGGCATTCAGAGCGGCGGTCCGGCGGCGCTGAGTCCGCGCGACCGCCAGCTGTTTGCCAACGAGCTGGACAAGTGGCTGCGTCAGCGCTGATCAGACAAAACTGTCATCATCATCAAAGCCGCCGCTATCAAAATCATTCAGATCGCTGTTGTCGGCAAAACTATTGTCATTCCAGCTGCTGTTGTCATTGAGAAATGCATTGCTGCTGTCGTTGCCGTTAAACGTATCCAGGTTATCGTCCACCTGCGGCAGCGCCGGTTCGTTGATGATATTGACGATCTCTTCCGGCTGCGAATGATGAAACAGGCTGGTGAGCATATCTGCCATCACCACGCCGCCCGCCACGCCCACTGCCGTCTGCAGCGCGCCGCCGAGAAAGCCGGTGCCGCGGGCCGGCGCGGCTGGCTGCTGCGGGGCCGCATTGTTCCAGCCTGACTGCTGCTGCTGCGGTGGCTGCGGACGCGACCCGCTGCCAAACAAACCGGACAGAAAGCCGCCGCTCTGCTGCGGAGCCTGCTGCTGTGCCTGCATGTTTTCCAGTTCGGTAATCCGGGCATTCAGCTTTTTCAGCGCAGCTTCCTGAATCAGAATCGCCTGGGCCATATAGTAAGGCGCTTCAGGCTGGCTCTGCAGATGCTGACGGATAAGCTGTTCAGCACCCGCATCGCGCGGACCACTCTGCTCACCGGCCTGCTTTAACCGGCTGAAGAGATTTTCAATGAGCTGCTGTTCCTGATTTTGCATGGGTGAACCTCCGTTGGCGTTAAGGTTATCTATATGCGGGCAGGGGCGGCGAAAGTAAATCGCTGACGTGGTAAGCAAATGTTGCCCGCGTTCATAAGTCAGATCATGCACGAAACGCGCATGCTTTTTCTCAATCAATTCAGTGTGCTAATTATAGTACGCGCTAAAATGCGCGTAATTTGTGCTCTGAAACTGGCTGCTAAAATAAAATCCGGATATTATGCGACGCATTATTGACCTGATGGCCTGCCGGCGTGGCAGAGCACGGCGGAGAATGAGCCCGGATGTCATTACCCATCTATCTGATTGGCGCACGCGGATGCGGCAAAACGACTATCGGCCAAGTGCTGGCGCGCACGCTGGGATATACCTTCTGTGATACCGACCACTATCTGCAGCAGACAGCAGAGTGCAGCGTAGCTGAGATTGTTGCCCGTGAAGGCTGGGAGAGCTTTCGCGCGCGTGAAACTGAGGCGCTGCGCGCCGTCACCGCACCGGCAACGGTGATTGCCACCGGCGGCGGAATGGTTCTGGCAGATGTAAATCGCCACTTTATGCGTGAGCGGGGACATGTCATCTGGCTCAGCGCGCCGGCGGAAGCGCTGGCGAAGCGGCTGCAGCAGCAGCCTGAAACTGCGCAGCGGCCCACCCTGACCGGCCAGCCGATTGCAGAAGAAATGGATGAAATTCTGCGCCTGCGCGCGCCGCTTTATCAGCAGGCAGCGCACTATCGGGTCGATGCCATGCAGCCGCCTGAGCAGGTTGCAGAAGAGATTATACGTTCACTCGCTCTGGCCCGCGCCAGCTGATCGTCATCAGAAAACTCCCGCTTTACTGGCATCAATGTATGCTGGTCTATACTCAGTAACAGGCAGCGGATTGCCCCTGCCGTGTGGAACACTGATAAGAGAGGGAAAACGATGCCATCCAGACCACCCTATCCGCGTGAAGCCCGTGTCGTCGCCGTCGAAAAAGGGCCTGAAGGTAACAAAGTTACCTGGTATGAATTGCGTGCCGATCATCCCAAAGAGAACTCCCTGATCAGCGAGCATGAATCAGAGCAGGAAGCGCAGGATGCGAAAGATCGCTACGAAGACGTGGAAAAAGAATAAACCTCTCTGGCAGGGACGCCAGTGAATTCTCCGGACTCTCCTGAATTGCGCTGCTGCTGCGTCAGCAGCAATTTATTTACGTGACACTCTGACGGTTTCCCTTGTAATCTGCTGATAACCTTCATGTGCTGCGAGGAAAAAGCATGCTCAATGTCAGTGATTATTTCGACGGAAAAGTGAAATCGATCGGGTTCGACAGCGTGACCATTGGCCGCGCCAGCGTAGGCGTTATGGCTGAAGGCGAGTACACTTTTGGCACCGGCCAGCCGGAAGAGATGACGGTGGTGAGCGGCGCACTGAAAGTGCTGCTGCCAGGCGAGGCGGAGTGGAAATGGTATGAGGCGGGCAGCACATTTAATGTCCCGGGCCACAGTGAGTTTCACCTGCAGGTAGCTGAGCCTACCTCCTATCTCTGCCGCTACCTGTAAACGGTAAAAGAGAGACAGAGCTGCAACCTTCAGGCTGCAGCTTTTTTTATGCCTTATTAACGCGGGGCTTCGCCGCCGAGCGCATCGGTCAGGCTGGCAATCAGCGCGGCGAGTTCGCCGGTCATCAGCGTAAAGTCAGCGTCAAAGCGCTGAGCGAAATCATCGCGATCGATATCATCATTCTGTTCACGCAGCGTATCGCTGAATTTCAGGCGTTTTACTGAACCATCATCAGCGATCACAAACTGAATTCGTTCCTGCCAGTCGAGCGCCAGTCTGGTCACCACTTTGCCCGCTTCAATGTGGTTGGCAATCTCATCGGAGATCAGATCCTGCTTCTTGCAGCGGATCACGCCACCATCTTCCAGCAGCGCTTTCAGCTCCGCTTCATCCATCAGATCGTAGCCTGCAGGCAGTTCGCCGCCGCGCACCCACTCCGTCAGCGTCAGCTCAATTGGCTTCTCCATGGTCAGCGGCACGACCGGCAGCGAGCCGAGGCTCTTGCGCAGCAGCGCCAGCGTATCTTCCGCTTTTTTAGCGCTGGCGCAGTCGACAGCGATCAGATTATTAACCGTATCGATCCACATAAAGGTCTGACTGAAACGACTGAAAGCGCGCGGCAGCAGGCTATGCAGTACTTCATCTTTCAGCGAATCTTTTTCGGTTTTTTTCAGCTTGCGGCTCTGCTCTGCCTCCAGCTTCTCAATTTTGGCATCCAGCGCCTGCTTCACGACCGGTGACGGCAGAATTTTCTGCTCGGTGCGGGCGCAGATCACTATCTGTCCGTTGACCTCGTGGGCCAGCGCTTCCCCGCGGTTACCCATCGGCGATACCCAGCCAGTCTGGGCCATATCCTGACTTCCGCACGGTGAGAACGTAAATACATCAAGCTGTTTTTCCAGATCGTCTGCGGACAGCGGAAGGTCACGATTCAGACGATAAACCATCATATTTTTAAACCACAACATCGGGATTCCTTACCGTGGGTGCGATCGGGCGCACAAGTCTCAAACAGGGAGCGCGCATGATAGCGAAACCTGCGCCGGGTTTCATTGCCTTTCCCGAATGGCCCCTCTACTGTATCTCCACCCCATGTGAATAATGAGGAATAACCCGTGCGTATCGGTATCGATTTAGGCGGCACCAAGACAGAGGTTATTGCTTTATCTGATGACGGCCTGCAGCTGTTCCGCTATCGCGTGAATACCCCGCGCAACGACTACGCTGCCACGGTCGGGGCGATGGCGGATTTGGTCCGTCTGGCCGAGGCGCAGACCGGAGAACGGGGCAGCGTCGGGGTCGGTATTCCCGGCTCGATTTCGCCTTATGCGCAGCGGGTTAAAAATGCCAACTCCACCTGGCTGAACGGTCAGCCGCTGGACAAAGATCTGGCGCAGGCGCTGAGCCGGGAGGTGCGTATTGCCAATGATGCAAACTGTCTGGCGGTCTCTGAAGCCACGGACGGCGCCGGCGCCGGTCAGCCGCTGGTGTTTGCGGTGATCATCGGCACCGGATCCGGCGCGGGGATCGCCATGAACGGCGTGTCGCGCATCGGGCTAAATGGCAACGCCGGCGAGTGGGGGCACAATCCGCTGCCGTGGATGGATGCCGACGAGCAGCGCTTTCAGCAGGAAGTACCGTGCTACTGCGGTTTACGGGGATGTATTGAAACCTTTGTCTCCGGCACCGGTTTTGCCACTGACTACCAGCGGCTGAGCGGACAGGCGCTGAAAGGCGCGGAGATTATGCAGCTGATCGCGCAGCAGGATCCGCTGGCGGAGCAGGCGATGCGCCGCTACGAACAGCGGCTGGCGAAAGCGCTGGCGCAGGTGGTGAATCTGCTCGATCCCGACGTGATTGTGCTGGGCGGCGGTATGAGTAATGTGGATCGCCTGTATCAGACGCTGCCCGCCCTGATGAAACCCTGGGTGTTTGGCCGCGAGTGTGAAACGCCGGTACGTAAAGCGCTGCACGGCGATTCCAGCGGCGTGCGCGGTGCTGCCTGGCTCTGGCCGCTGGAAGGGCAGGCAACGTTATGACGTATGCGGCGCAAAACCAAACCACGCCGGCTGCGTGCGATCGGGCGGCGGGGGCAGCGCGCCGGACCGGGCAACCAGCTGCCAGGCGCGCAGGCACAGCGCCTCGTCACCCTGCGTCTGGGTGACGGCAAAGCGCCCGCTGGCCTGCCACTCCAGTCGCAGCCAGCACTGCTGTCCGGCATAGCGTGCCGCATCGCGGAACTGCTGGTTAAGCTGATGCTGAACGCTGCGCGTCCAGTGGCAGGAAGCGCTTTCCGGCGCCGCATCCGGCTCACACAGGTTGGCTGATGCGACGGGCTGAACGGCAGGCGAACGGGCGCAGCCATTCAGCATCAGCGTTGTCAGCAGCAGGCCCGCTGCGGCGGCAATAAACGGTATTTTCATAACAGAGCCTGATAAACGGAAGTCAGCCGCTGAGTCTACCGCGCGCCGGGCGGAAAGCTATGGCATTCCTCTGACTCTCTGCAGAACCAGAATCAGTCGCAGGTTACTCACCCGGCAGCAGCAGCTTGCTGTATCCCAGACCATTCATTTTTCGTACCCGGATCTGAACCGGAATACGCTCTTTCATCGCCTCAACGTGGCTGATCACGCCAATGGTTTTCCCGCTGGCGTTAAGCGCATCCAGCGCGTCGAGCGCGGTATCCAGCGTTTCCGCATCAAGCGTGCCAAACCCTTCATCGAGAAACAGGGATTCAATGCGGGTTTTATGGCTGACCAGGTCGGAAAGCGCCAGCGCCAGCGCCAGACTCACCAGAAAACTTTCACCACCCGAAAGCGTCCGGGTATCGCGGGTGGCGTCCGCCTGCCAGGTATCCACCACCTCCAGCTCCAGCTCATCGCTGAGGCGTCGCTGCAGCAGATAGCGGCCATGCAGGCGATCGAGCTGACGATTTGCCAGCCATACCAGATGATCCAGCGTTAACCCCTGAGCAAAACGCCGGAACTTATCCCCTTTGGCTGAACCAATCAGATCGTTGAGGCGGCTTAGCTGCACCAGCTCAGCTTCATCGGCAGCGATCTCTGCCAGCAGCGTCTGCTGCTGCTGACGCAGGGCCGCATCACTCTGCAGCTGCTGCTGCGCTTCTCCCTGCTGGCGCGCGTTATCACGCAGCGTCAGACGTAACGTCTCAAGCTGCTGGCTGAGCGTGGCAGCCTGCTCATCGCTGAGGCCAGCCGGACGCTGCTGCTGATGCTGCGTCAGTCGCTGCTCCAGCTGCTCATCGCGGGCGATCTGTTGCAAACGCTGCTGCTCCAGCTGCTGCAGCTGTGTGCGCAACTGCTGCAGCGTCTCCTCCGGCAGCAGCGCCGCGCGTAGCGCCGCTTCATCCGCAAACGCGCTCTGCTGCAGCGCCTGGCAGAACTGCTGCTCAGCCTGCTGCAGACGCTCTGTCAGAGCTTTCTGCTGGCTGTGCGTTTGCGCCAGCTGCCCCTGCAGGCTGTGCAGCCCACTGTGCGCCTGCTGCCGCTGCTGCAGCGCCTGTGCCAGCGCCTGTTCCTGCTGCTGCAGTCGCGCGTGCTGCTGCTGGCGCGCCTCCGTCACGCTGCGCGACCCAAACAGCTGGTTGCGCTGCTGCTGCTGCTCCTGCTGCTGCTGCTGCATCAGCGTCAGAGCGCGCTGCAGGCTCTCCTGCTGCTGCTGTTCACGCTGCAGCGTCTGCTGCAGGCTGTGCTGCTCGCTTCCGGCTCTGGCGAGCTGCGGCTGCAGAGAAGTCAGTAACTGCTCACTTTCCTGCCAGCGCTGCCAGCGCTGCTGCTGTGCAGCGAGCCAGCTGGCGCGTCCGGCGGCGTCCGGCAGAATAAGCTGATGGGCACTGAGCTGCTCTGTCAGCCGCGTCGTATACTGCTGCAGCGCCTGCTGCTCATCCCGGAGGCGCTGTTCCAGATCGGCCAGCTGCTGCTGTGCGCTCTCCAGCTGCTGCTGCGCAAGCTGCTGCTGCTGCTGGTGCTGCTGCCACTGCTGCTGCTGCTGGAGATGCGCATCTTTGGCCTGCTGCAGCGCTGCCGCCGCCTGCTCGCGCGCCTGCAGCTGCTGTTGCTCCGCCAGCGCCTGCGCCTCCAGCTGCTGCTGCCAGGCGGTGAATTCCGCATGCTGTGCAGGCGTATAGTGCAGCCCCAGAGTAGCGCACAGCGCCTGCCACTCGCTATCCAGTGCCGCCAGCTGGCGATCCAGTTCAGCCAGCTCCTCTTCAAGCGCCTGCTGCTGCTGCAGGGAGAGTTTTTGCTGTTCGCCCTGTGCCGTACCTGACTCTTTTAGCTGTGCGACGGCCGTCTCCAGCACGGCAAGTCGCTGCTGATTGTCATCCGGTCTGACCTGCTGATATTCCGCTATCGCCGGATGCTGACAGGAACCACACAGCGGGCAGGGGGTGTCAGGCTGTAACCTGGCGCGCTCATCAGCCAGCCGGGCGATGGTCCGTTCCAGTTCACACAGGCGACGCAGATCGAGCAGCGCCTGCTGCTCGCGCTTCCAGCTGTCGCGCAGCGTCTGCAGCGTCGCTTCACCCTCCCGGTAACTCTGCTGCAGCTGCTTCAGCCGGGTAGCGCGCTGTATGCGCTGCGGCTGCAGCGATTGCCACTGCGCGGCCAGCAGCGTCAGCTGCTGACGCGGGGCACGCTGCTGCTGATAGCGGGCGAGGGCGTCACGCAGATCGGCGCTGCGCTGCTGATTTTCCAGAGAGGTCAGCGCCTGCTCAGCCTGTTCGCGCTGCTGGCGGCTCTCCGCTTCCGCCTGCGCTAATGGCTGAGCCGCCTGTTCGCGCGCCGCCAGCGCCTGCTGCTGCTGCGCCAGCTGCTGTCGCTGCCGCTGCCGCTGTTCGGCAAGCTGCGTCGCCGCCTGTTCACGCCCCTCAAGATGATCGATATCCGCCTGCCAGCGCGCCAGCTCCGGCCCCCAGCCCGCGGTAGCCGCTTCGCGCGTGCGCCACGCCTGCTGTTCCGCCAGCTGTTGCTGTAAGCGTTCACTCGCCTGCTGCTGCTGCTGCAGCGCCTGTTCGCTCTGCACGACCGCCTGCTGTTGCTGTGTCAGCAGCTGCTGCTGTTCACTCAGCTGCTGTGCGGTGCGCGCTATCTGCTGATCGAGCGGCAGCACCTGCTCCGTCAGCAGCGTTTCAAGCTGCTGTCCCGCCCCGGCCGCATCATCGCGCATCTGCAGCGCCTGCTGATAGCCGTGTTCTGCCTGCTGCAGCGTCGCTTCAGCCTGCTGTTGCTGCTGCTGCAGCTGGCGGATCAGCTGCTGCTGTGCATCGCTGTCCTGCTGCAGCTGCCCGCGCAGCTGCAGCCCGGCACGCAGCTTCTCTGCCGGTTCGGCGCGCGCCAGTCGCTGGCGATCTGTATGCGCCTGCTGCCACGCCTGTTCGGCAGCCTGACGCGCTGCGGCAGCGATCTGCTGCTCCTGCGTCAGCTGCTGCGCCTGCGTCAGCCACTGCTGCTGTTCCTGCGCCTGCGTGAGCTGGGTATTCAGCGCGACTTCTTCAGCGCTTAATGTGTTCAGCTGCTGTGTGAGCGCCGCACGCTGCGCTTCATCCAGCAGCGTCATGCCGCCGGCACGGGCGCGCAGCGTTTCAAGCGCCGCGCGCGCCGCGCGCCAGCGTTCAAAGATATGGATGGAGATATCGCCATAAATTTCGGTCCCGGTCAGCTCCTCCAGCAGTTCGGCGCGCTCGCCGGGCCGGGCGTTCAGAAATGCCGCAAACTGACCCTGCGACAGCATCATTGAACGGGTGAAGCGGGCAAAATCAAGCCCGGAGAGCGACTCTATGGCTTTCAGCTTATCGCCGACTTTATCCGCCACGATCTGGTTATCGGCGACCCGCGCCAGCTCAACGCGTGGCGCCTGCAGCTTGCCGTCAGCCTGACCGCGTGCGCGGTTCTGGCTCCAGAAAGCGCGCCAGGCCTCACCTTTAACTTCAAACTCCACTTCGGCCAGACACTCGGCGGTGTCGCGCGTCATCAGCTGATTTTCACTCTGCGACAGTCCGCCAAGGCGCGGCGTCTGGTGATAGAGCGCCAGACAGATGGCATCGAGCAGCGTGGTTTTCCCGGCGCCGGTGGCACCCGTGATGGCAAACAGGCCGTTGCTGGCAAACGGCTCCTGACGGAAGTCGATCAGCCATTCGCCGCGCAGCGCGTTGAGATTTTTAAAACGTAACGTCAGAATTTTCATGCGGATGGATCCTCCAGTGCAGCCAGCGCGGTGCGAAACAGGCGGGTCAGCCCGTCACTCTGCTGCGCGTCCAGCTCTGACTCCTGCGCCAGACGACGGGCAAACACCTCTTCTACCTTTAACTCGCTCAGTGTTTCATTAGTGAGCTGCTCCAGGCTGCGCTGACGCAGCGTACGACTGCGGCGCACCAGCAGCACCTCTACCGGCAGGGTGGCTGTGAGCTGTTCAATACGCCGCTGCAGATCGGTGAGATACTCCTGCGTGGTGATCTCAATATCCAGCCATACCGGCAGCGGCTCGTCATAGCGCGCAAACTGTGCCAGCTGTGCCTCAATGTCTGCCATCGATCCTTTTAGCATCTGCATAGGCTGAAAGGCGGGTACAGGCAGCGCAGTGACGCGCTCCAGCGTGCTGCTAAAATCGAGCAGAAAGACGCTTTTATCTCGTCCGGTTTCATCAAAGCTGAGCGGGATAGGGGAGCCGCTGTAGCGAATATGATCCGTGCCGCCAATCCGCTGCGCGCGGTGAATATGGCCGAGCGCAATATAGTCTGCGGGCGGAAACGCCTGCGCCGGAAACGCATCCAGCGTGCCGATATAGATATCGCGTACCGCGTCGCTTTTGGTCACGCCCACGGTAGTGAGGTGGCCGGTGGCGATGATCGGCAGCGGCTGATCCAGCCGGTCTCGTTCTGCCACGGCAGCGTTGTAGCAGTGCTGATAGTGCTGTTCAATCGCCTGCAGCAGCGACAGCTGTTTGTCGCGACCGGACTGACCGGCCCGGCTGCGCAGAATATCGCGCGGGCGCAGATAGGGTATGGCGCACAGCAGTGCGCCCGGCGATCCGTCACGGCGCATCAGCGTCAGCACCTGCTGTTCGCCGCCGGGCGTGGCGCTGGTGATCACCCGGGTATTGAGGCAGGCCAGCAGTTCACGCGACTCATTCAGCGTGGCAACCGAATCGTGATTGCCCGCCAGCACAATCAGCTGACAGCCGCTGGGCTGTAGCGCGACGACGAACCGGTTAAACATTTCACGGGCATAACTGGGGGGCGAGCCGGTATCAAACAGATCGCCTGCCACGATCAGTGCATCAACCTGATGCTCAGCAATTTGCCGGAGCAGCCAGTCGAGAAAAGCCTGATGTTCTGCGGCGCGACTCTTGCTGTAAAAAAACTGACCGAGATGCCAGTCTGCGGTGTGAATAATGCGCATGGGGTGTCCTGCCTGAAAGCTGGCGGCCAGTATAACGGCTTCGGCCGTAAAGGAAAAAACACGTTTTTGCCGGTGATGCTGCCGTTTTTATCTCTTGCTTACGGGCAGGGTTTTTCATAAAAGTGTCATAAAACTGACGCATAATGACGCCGCATATCCCAGTGACATCCCGTCACACTCGCAGGAGCAATAATGGCCAAGCGCATTTTGGTTGTGGAAGATGAAGCACCCATCCGGGAGATGTTATGTTTTGTGCTGGAACAGAATGACTACCAGCCAATCGAAGCGGACGATTATGACAGCGCGATTAGCCGGCTGATTGAGCCCTGGCCCGATCTGATCCTGCTGGACTGGATGTTACCCGGCGGCAGCGGCATTCAGTTTATTAAGCATCTGAAGCGTGAAGCCATGACGCGCGATATCCCGGTCATGATGCTGACCGCGCGCGGTGAAGAAGAAGATCGCGTGCGCGGGCTGGAAGTGGGTGCCGACGATTACATCACCAAGCCGTTCTCACCAAAAGAGCTGATGGCGCGCATCAAAGCCGTGATGCGGCGTATCTCCCCGATGGCGGTCGAAGAGGTGATTGAGATGCAGGGACTGAGTCTCGATCCCTCCTCACATCGCGTGATGTCGGAAACCACGCCGCTGGAGATGGGGCCGACTGAATATAAACTGCTGCATTTTTTTATGACGCATCCGGAGCGGGTCTACAGTCGTGAACAGCTGCTGAACCACGTCTGGGGCACCAATGTGTATGTCGAAGATCGCACCGTTGATGTTCATATCCGTCGCCTGCGTAAAGCACTGGAAACCTCCGGCCATGACCGCATGGTACAAACCGTACGCGGAACAGGGTACCGTTTCTCTGCCCGCTACTAAACGGAGCCTGCTACCGTGCTGGAACGCCTCTCCTGGAAGCGATTACTGACCGAGCTGGCGCTGGCCTGTCTGCCTGCGCTGCTGCTCGGCCTGCTGTCTGGCTATCTGCCGTGGTGGCTGCTGGCTGCTGTTTCAGGCGTTCTGCTCTGGCATTTCGCTAACCTGATGCGTCTCTCCCACTGGCTGTGGGTCGACCGCTCAATGACACCACCCACCGGGCGCGGCAGCTGGGAGCCGCTGTTTTATGGCCTCTATCAGATGCAGCTGCGTAACCGCCGCCGCCGCCGCGAGCTGGGAAACCTGATCAAACGCTTTCGCAGCGGCGCGGAGTCGCTGCCGGATGCCGTGGTGCTGACCACCGAAGAGGGAACCATTTTCTGGTGTAACGGCCTCGCTCAGCAGCATCTGGGGCTGCGCTGGCCGGAGGATAACGGCCAGAATATTCTCAACCTGCTGCGCTATCCGGAATTCTCCCGCTATATCCGCCAGCGCGATTTTGACCGGCCGCTGACGGTGGTACTGAACAATCAGCGGCACATGGAGTTCCGCGTGATGCCTTACAGTGAAGGGCAGTGGCTGATGGTGGCGCGCGACGTGACCCAGATGCATCAGCTGGAGGGCGCCCGCCGCAACTTTTTTGCCAACGTCAGTCATGAACTGCGCACGCCGCTCACGGTGCTGCAGGGCTATCTGGAGATGATGGACGATGAGGCGATGAATGCGCGCACGCGCAGCAAAGCGCTGGGTACGATGCAGGAGCAGACCCGGCGCATGGACAGTCTGGTCAGGCAGCTGCTGACGCTGTCACGCATTGAGGCGGCGCCGGCGCTCGATCTCAAAGAGCGGGTCGACGTGCCGGCCATGCTGCATCTGCTGCAGCGCGAAGCGGAAACGCTGAGCCAGGGGCGTCACGTTATTCACTTTCAAACCGATCCTCATCTGCGCGTACTGGGTAACGACGAGCAGCTGCGCAGCGCTATCTCTAACCTGGTCTATAACGCGGTTAATCACACGCCGGAAGGCACCCATATCACTGTCAGCTGGCTGCGCACGCGACGGGGGGCAGAGTTTAAAGTTTGCGATAACGGCCCCGGCATCAGCGAAGAGCATCTTCCGCGCCTGACGGAGCGCTTTTACCGCGTTGATAAAGCGCGTTCCCGGGCAACAGGGGGCAGCGGACTGGGGCTGGCGATCGTCAAGCATGCGCTGAGCCATCACAACGCCCGGCTGGAGATCACCAGCCAGCCGCATCAGGAGACCTGCTTTCGCTTTCTGCTGCCGTCGCGTCTGATTGTGGAAGAGGCCGCGCAGGAACGGGCAGGGTAATCAGCATTGCGCCGCTTTCGCCGGCGCGCCACAATAGCATTTCTCTTTTCTCTGACGGCGGCACCATGCTGAAATCTCTGCTCTTCACGTTGTTGCTGCTCTCCCCGGTTCTGGCGCAGGCGCAAAAAGCGATGCTGACCGGCAATCTCAGTAGCGTGGGGTCCGACACGCTGGGCTATCTGATGACGCTGTGGGGAGAAGATTTCAGCCTGCAGGCACCCGGTGTTAACGTTCAGGTTCAGGCTGCGGGCTCTTCGACCGCGCCAACGGCGCTGGCGGCAGGTGCCGCACAGCTGGGCGCAATGAGCCGGCCGATGCAAAATGAGGAACGTCAGCTCTTCATTGCCCGTTACGGCTACGCACCGCTCGCTGTCCCGGTCGCGATGGATGCGCTGGTGGTGGTGGTGAATCAGGCTAATCCGTTACGGAGTATCAGTCAGCCGCAGCTTGATGCGATCTATTCCGTCACCCGCCTGTGCGGCGGCACGCAGGTGCCGCAGCGCTGGGGCGATACAGGCGTTGCAGACGGTAAATGGGCGCAGCGGCGTATCCAGCGCTTTGGCCGCAACTCCGCCTCCGGCACCTGGGGCTTCTTCAAACAGCAGGCGCTCTGTCGCGGCGATTTTCGCGCTGACGTGGCGGAGTTCCCCGGCTCGGCTGCCGTGGTGCAGGCGGTAGCGGCCACGCCAGAGAGTATCGGCTACGCCAGCTTTGGCTTTCATCTCAGCGGCGTCAGGATGCTGCCGATAGTGACCCGAACCGGTGAAAGCATCATGCCTGATGCCGGGTCGATCCGCAGTGGCCGCTATCCCTGGTCGCGGCCACTCTATATTTATGTGAACAAACCGCCCGGCAAGCCGCTGCCACCGCTGGTGGCTGCATTTCTGCATCAGGTGCTGTCGTCGCAGGGGCAGCGCCGGGTGGCGGAAGCGGGCTATTTACCTCTCTCAGACACGCAAATCTCCGCTGCGCGGGCGGCCATTGAATAAATATGAAGAACGGACACAGGAAAGTGAATTTTCCTCATGTCTGCTGAAAATTCTTCCGTTGCCCTGCGCGCTGAAGCGTGGCACTCTTTGGACATATAGCCATCCAGACGGCTAAAATAACCATGAGAAATTATACCTGACCGCAACTACCGGTCTGCAAGGAGAATCTATGTCCGCTCTGCATGCCCCGTTCCGCGCCGATACCGTCGGCAGTTTTCTGCGTCCCGCTGCCATTAAACAGGCACGCGAGCAGCACGCCCGTGGTGAAATTAGCGCTGAGCAGCTGCGCGAAGTGGAAGATCAGGCTATCCGTCATGTGGTAGAGCAGCAGCGCGCCAATGGCCTGCAGGTTGTTACTGACGGAGAGTTCCGTCGCGCATGGTGGCATTTTGATTTCTTTGGCGACCTGAATGGCGTGGAGCTGTTTGAAGCGGAGCAGGGTATCCAGTTCAACGGCGTGCAGACCAAAGCGCACGGCGTAAAAGTCACCGGTAAAGTCTCGTTTAATCCGGCGCATCCGATGCTGGATCACTTCCGCTTTCTGCAGAGTATCGCCGGCGATGCGGTCGCTAAAATGACCATTCCCAGCCCGAGCGTGCTGCATTTCCGCGGCGGCCGTAAGGTTATCGACGCCACGGTTTATCCCGATCTGGACGCCTATTTTGCCGATCTGGCTCAGACCTATAAAGACGCCATTGCCGCGTTTTATGCTGCCGGCTGCCGCTATCTGCAGCTGGACGACACCGTCTGGGCCTATCTCTGCTCCGGTGAACAGCAGGAACAGATCCGCGCGCGCGGTGACGATCCGCAGGCGCTGGCCCGCACCTATGCACAGGTACTCAACGCAGCGCTGGCAGACAAACCGGCGGATCTCACCGTCGGGCTGCACGTGTGCCGCGGCAACTTCCGTTCTACCTGGATATCGGAAGGCGGCTATGAGCCGGTAGCGGAAATCCTGTTCGGCAGCGTGAATATCGACGCCTTTTTCCTGGAGTATGACAATGAGCGCTCCGGCGGATTTGAGCCGCTGCGCTTCATTAAGCCAGGCCATCAGAAAGCGGTACTCGGTCTTATCACGACGAAAACCGGCGCGCTGGAAGATCCTGAACAGGTCAAAGCGCGGCTGCAGGAAGCGGCGCAGTATATCAGCCTCGATCAGATCTGCCTCAGTCCGCAGTGCGGTTTTGCCTCTACCGAAGAGGGCAACAGCCTGAGCGAAGCGGAACAGTGGCAGAAGATCCGCCTGGTCGTGGATATTGCTAAACAGGTGTGGTGAGAGTGTAAAGTTGTGCAGACAGGCGCGTAAATCGCGCCTTTTGTGCATCCGGAACCGCACTTATGCAAGAACAACTTTTGGTTTGTCTGAATTTTAAACAAATCATCTGGGGCGTTTAGCGGCTATTTCGCCCATAATCACTGCCTGCATGCGCTTATGCGCGATATCCTTCTGGTTTTTCGATCCTGTATTGTCTTTCTCCGCTATAAACGTTTTAATTTGCGCCGTTGTCGATTCATCCCTCTGTGAACAGAAGAAAAGCAGATTAAATCACCTGCGCTGTCTCGATTCGGCCCGCATTTCGCACTGGTTAATCCAGCTAAGCCATTGTTACTGCGCAATCAGGGGACAACACAAACTCAACTTCCACCGCAACATCAGCTACAGGCACGACAGACGTTATGACATACCGTTTAACCCCGAAGGACATCCTTGCGCTGGGCTTTATGACCTTTGCCCTGTTTGTTGGCGCAGGCAACATTATCTTTCCACCTATGGTGGGCATTCAGTCTGGTGAACACGTCTGGGTTGCTGCATTCGGTTTCCTCGCTACCGCGGTTGGCCTGCCGGTTATGACCGTGATTGCGCTGGCGCGCGTTGGCGGCGGCATCGATGCGCTCAGCTCGCCAATCGGTAAAGCGGCGGGTCTGCTGCTGGCGACGGTCTGCTATCTGGCCGTGGGTCCGCTGTTCGCAACACCCCGTACCGCAACAGTGTCGTTTGAAGTCGGTATCGCTCCGCTGACCGGTGACGGCGCGCTGCCGCTGTTTATCTACAGCCTGATCTACTTTGCGCTGGTGATCGGCATCTCTCTCTATCCGGGCAAACTGCTGGATACCGTAGGGCACGTGCTGGCACCGCTGAAAATTGTGGCGCTGACCATACTCGGCGTAGCGGCGCTGGTCTGGCCGGCAGGCGGTATTGCACCTGCGACGGCAGACTATCAGCGCGCTGCGTTCTCTACCGGTTTTGTGAATGGCTATCTCACCATGGATACGCTGGGCGCACTGGTGTTTGGTATTGTGATTGTGAATGCGGCGCGTTCACGCGGCGTTGAAGATGCGAAACTGCTGACGCGCTACACCATGCTGGCTGGCCTTATCGCCGGTGTCGGACTGACGCTGGTTTACCTGAGCCTGTTTAAGCTCGGCTCCGGCAGCGCCGGTCTGGTTGACCAGAATGCTAACGGCGCCGCGATCCTGCATGCGTACGTACAGCAGACGTTTGGCAGCATGGGCAGCTTCTTCCTGGCTGCGCTGATCTTTATCGCCTGCATGGTAACGGCCGTTGGCCTGACCTGCGCCTGCGCTGAATTTTTTGCACAATATCTGCCGCTGTCGTATAAAGCGCTGGTGTTTATTCTGGGCCTGTTCTCAATGGTGGTGTCGAATCTGGGCCTGAGCCATCTGATTCAGATCTCTATCCCGGTGCTGACAGCAATTTATCCGCCCTGTATCGTGCTGATAGTGCTAAGCTTCACCCTCAACTGGTGGAACCGCAGTGCGCGTATTATTGCGCCAACCATGCTGGTCAGCCTGCTGTTTGGCATTGTGGATGCAATCAAAACCACCAGCTTTAAAGAGATACTGCCGCTGTTCAGTCAGCATCTGCCGCTGGCCGATCAGGGACTCGCCTGGCTGCCGCCTTCGCTGGCAATGATGGTGATTGCTGCCGTTGTAGATCGCGTTAAAGGATCGCAGCAGGTAGCGGTCCGGCAGTAAACGACACGGCTGTTCATTCCGACCACGGGCTTGCCCGTGGTTTTTTCATTTTCACAGGACCTGTTTGTTATGCAAGAAACCAACACGCTCAAACGCGGACTGAGCACGCGCCATATTCGCTTTATGGCGCTGGGATCGGCAATCGGCACCGGGCTGTTTTACGGCTCGGCGGATGCTATCAGGATGGCGGGCCCCAGCGTTTTGCTGGCCTATATTATCGGCGGCGCAGTGGCCTATATCATTATGCGTGCGCTGGGAGAGATGTCGGTTAACAACCCGCAATCCAGCTCCTTTTCCCGCTATGCGCAGGATTATCTCGGTCCGCTGGCGGGCTACATCACCGGCTGGACCTACTGCTTTGAGATCCTGATTGTGGCGATTGCGGACGTCACTGCCTTTGGCATTTATATGGGCGTCTGGTTTCCGGAGGTGCCGCACTGGATCTGGGTGCTGTCAGTGGTGCTGATTATTGGTGCCATCAACCTGATGAGCGTGAAGGTATTTGGCGAGGTAGAGTTCTGGTTCTCCTTCTTCAAGGTCGCCACCATTATCATCATGATTGTGGCGGGTTTTGGCATGATTTTCTGGGGCATCGGCAACGGCGGCCAGCCAACCGGGATCCATAATCTCTGGAGCAACGGCGGTTTCTTCGCCCACGGTATTGTAGGTATGCTGCTCTCCCTGCAGATGGTGATGTTTGCCTATGGGGGCATCGAGATCATCGGTATTACTGCCGGTGAAGCGGATGAGCCAGCCAAATCCATTCCGCGCGCGATCAATTCAGTGCCGCTGCGTATCCTGGTGTTTTATGTCGGCACGCTGTTTGTCATCATGTCGATCTACCCGTGGAATCAGGTGGGTACCGAGGGCAGCCCGTTTGTGCTGACGTTCCAGCATCTGGGGATTGCTGCGGCGGCGTCAATTCTTAACTTTGTCGTGCTGACCGCTTCGCTGTCTGCCATCAACAGCGATGTGTTTGGTGTGGGACGTATGCTGCACGGTATGGCGCAGCAGGGTCACGCGCCTAAAGTGTTTCAGAAAGTCTCTTCGCGCGGTATCCCGTGGGTCACGGTGGTGGTGATGATGTTCGCGATGCTCATCGCCGTTTATCTTAACTATCTGATGCCGGAAAAAGTCTTTTTGGTGATCGCCTCGCTGGCGACCTTTGCCACGGTGTGGGTGTGGATCATGATCCTGCTGTCGCAGATTGCATTCCGGCGCAAAATTGGTAAGGCGCAGGCGGCACAGCTGCAGTTTGCCGTGCCAGGCGGCAGTGCCACGACCTGGGCAGGCGTGCTGTTTCTTGCCTTTATCATTGCGCTGATTGGCTACTTCCCGGATACGCGAATTTCACTCTATGTGGGCTTTGCATGGATTGTGCTGCTGCTGCTGGCGTGGCCGCTGGTAAAAAGACAGAAACGCTGAGCGTTACGCTGAGCTGAAAAGAAAAGAGTCGCCCTGTGTGGCGACTTTTTTTATGGAAAAAAAAGTATTCGGCGCATCCTGTCGCCGAAAAATAGAACAAAAACGGAAAAATAGGTCAAAACTAAGGGATGATTGACGCCCTCAGAATACCCTAATTTTCATAGTGTTACGTCAATGCAGGCAAATATAGAATTATCGCAATTCAGCGACAAAAACGCTTCAGCAGAATTAAAAGGCAGGTAAAAAATTAATAAGCCCGCATGGCGGGCTGAACAAAGGTGCAACTGGCTCAGGGTGCCCACGTGACGGGGGCGAGGGCGCTGCTGTCAACTCCCTGTCTGAGCTGAGCCAGCGTTGATTGATAAGGACAGAGCGTGCCGACGGCGCTGTTGTGACAGTCTGGCTGATGCCACTCTGCCTGCAGTAAAGGATGCAGCCGATCTACCGGCGTGAGCTGGCGCAGCGCATCCAGACTCTGAGCCTGAAAGTAAATACGCAGCTGGCGGCTGTTATCGCGCGTATCGCGCCAGCGCTCAAACACCAGGCTGCTGCCTGGCGGAATATTCCCGCGTGCGTAGCCCGGCAGCTGCCAGCTGAAATGCATCAGGGTGCGTACCATGGCGATATTAGTGTCATGGGCCACCAGCAGCAGCCAGCGGGTATCGGGCGAACCGGGCCGATCTTCCAGCGCCGCGATCGCCGCATCCAGCAATAGAGAACCGCGTTTTTGTGCCAGATAGGGGACATCGTTACTCAGATCGTAATTGGCAGTGAGCAGCGGCAGCAGTGCCGTAATATGCTGTGCTGAAGTCAGGCGACCCTGCGCCAGTGCCTCCGGCGGCAGGTTTTCACTCCAGCCCAGCCGCAGCGTTTCCACCATGCTTGCCATCACGCTTAATCCCTGAACATAGCTGTGGCCGTTTCGGGTCTGCTTTAGCTGCCATGGACGCGAAAAAAAGCGGCATTCGCCATCGCAGACCGCCGCATTCAGCTGCCGGATCACCGGCTGCAGCCGCTGCTGCAGTGCAGCAAGATCGCCGGCTCGTTCGGCGATAGCCGCCTGCTCGCGGGCAGCATCGGTCCGGGCAAATGGAAACGTTTCGCTCTGAAACAAAGGGTCCGGCGCATCGGCGACAGCATGCACCGGCACACCACAGCCGGGAAACGCACCGTCGGTCAGCGCCTGGGCCGTAGCCCGCGTGCGCTGCAGCGGACTGGCGCGCACGTAGATTTGCCGGCTGTCAGGGCAGCCTGCACGAAGCAGACCCGCCTGACGGTAATAGTCACCCTGCCAGCGCCCTTTATTCACTACCGCGCTGTAGCCGTGACCGGTAAGTTCGCCATCTGGCGTGCTCCAGCGCGGCCAGGGACGCTGCGTGGCCGCTTCAATTTCTGCCCGGTTAGCCGCGGTCGGAGGACGCACGCCGTGCCGGCTGATCTCCACGACCTTTTCCAGCTGCCAGGGATCGGCTGCGGTGGCCAGCAGCGGCAGCAGCAGCAATAGCAGCAGCGATTTCACGTCAGCGGCTCCGCCAGCAGCGCATTGATCTGCGGCCAGAGCGTGGCGTTAGCCAGCAGCACCGGATTGCCCTGCGTCAGGCCGTTATTGTGTTCATAACGGTTAGTCTCTCCGCCCGCTTCCCGCATCAGCACAATGCCGGGCAGGCCATCCCACGGCTGCATGCGCGCTTCATAGTAGCCGGTCAGCCGGCCAGCGGCCGCCCACGCGCTCATCAGTACGCCGGAACCGTTGCGGATAAACATGCCGCCCTGCTGCAGCAGCGCGCTGATAAAGTCGAGCAGCGGAGCCGCAGGCTGACTGGTTGAACAGCCCAGGCCAAACACGCCCTGGCTCAGCTGCCCGGCGCTGTGTGCCTGGATACGCTGCTCATTCATCCATGCGCCTTTGCCCCGGCAGGCGTGAAAAGTCTCCTGATGATTAGGATCGCATACCACACTAATGACGGGTTCGCCCTCACACACAATCGCCAGCGCTACACACCAGTTGTGCAGCCCGCTGAGAAAGTTGCTGGTGCCATCAATCGGGTCGACTACCCAGATAAAACGTGCCTCTCCGGCGTCTCCGCCGCTCTCCTCGCCGATAACCGCATCTTCAGGAAAGCGTTCAAGAATAAGGTGCCTGATCAGCTCTTCAACGTTGCGGTCGGCTTCACTGACCAGATCCTGTAAATCCTTCTTATATTCTGCAACCAGCTGGTTACGCTGCTGATACCACGACATGGCGCGACTGCCGGCGGCTCTGGCGACCTCGCAGGCAAAATGATAGCGCGCCTCTAATTCAGTTAACGTAGCTGATGACATGTTTCCCTCTTATCATTTTCTGGCTGGTGTAGTAACCAGACGTGCCTGAACAGGCGGAATGGTGGTGTAGCCGGGTCTGGTAAAGTTAAGAAAGGCTTCATTAAGCCGCAGATATATGCGGCTGGCAAGAGGGGAAAAGCGGTATTGGCGCGGATAGTGGATTCAGAGGCGCTGCGCGCGTGCATCCGCCATCAGACGCGGATAGAAAGCAAAAAACAGCGCTTCCAGCGCATCATAGTGGTCAACAAAATCCTGATAGGAGTCGCGCAGTGCCGCAAGACGGGGACGCCGATGCGCCATTCCGCTCAGCACCCGCTCCAGCCGTGCCGGGTCAGCGTAGTGCTCAAACCAGCGTTCGCGCCACATCACCGCGTTCAGCTCAATAAAGCTTTCCGGCGTTCCCGCCAGCTGGGGCACGATATGCTGCTGCGCGGCCGCACTAAATGCGGCCAGGGAGATGTCGGGCTGAAACTGCTTCCAGTGGCGCGCAAGAAAATGATCCCAGATAACATCAAGCGTGATCGGAGCAACACGCCGCGTTTCCGGACGAAACCACTGCCGGGCGGTGCGCACTTCAGGCAGATTATCCGTCAGCACGTCGATACGGCGGTGCAGGGCGATCCCCGCAGCGACCGGTGCCGGCCACTGCGCCTGAACGTTGCCGCGCACAAAGTCAGCCAGCAGGTTGCCCAGCAGTGAGCTGTCTGCCAGCGTGGCAAGATGAAGGTGAGCAAGAAAATTCATGCGCTATTATAGGCAGAATCGCGTCTCTGCAGCCAGTTGTTCAGAATTTCCCACTTTTCCGCTAAACTATGCCGCCTGTTTTTGAGTCCGGAAAAGTTATACATGCGTGTCGCCGATTTTAGCTTTGAGTTGCCCGAATCCCTGATTGCCCACTATCCCCAGGCGCAGCGCAGCGGATGCCGTCTGCTGTCGCTGGATGGCCCGAGCGGTGCCCTGAAGCACGGTGTCTTTACCGATGTGCTGGAAAAGCTCAATCCCGGCGATCTGCTGGTGTTCAATAATACGCGCGTGATCCCGGCGCGCGTTTATGGACGTAAAGCCAGCGGCGGCCGGATTGAAATGCTGGTAGAGCGTATGCTGGATGACAAGCGGGTGCTGGCGCACGTGCGCGCTTCAAAGGCGCCAAAGCCGGGCGCTGAGCTGCTGCTGGGCGATGATGAGAGCGTAAAAGCGACCATGGTAGCGCGGCATGACACGCTGTTTGAGATCGCGTTTAGCGATGAACGCGCGGTGCTTGATATCCTCAACAGCGTAGGCCATATGCCGCTGCCGCCCTATATCGATCGCCCGGATGAAGAGGCCGATCGTGAGCTTTACCAGACGGTATACAGCGCACGTCCCGGTGCGGTGGCTGCGCCGACCGCAGGCCTGCACTTCGATGAACCGCTGCTGGAGGCGCTGAAAGCCAAAGGGGTGGAGATGGCCTTTGTGACGCTGCACGTCGGGGCAGGGACCTTCCAGCCGGTGCGCGTTGAGAATATCAATGACCACATCATGCACTCGGAATATGCAGAGGTGCCGCAGGATGTGGTTGACGCGGTGCTGGCCTGCAAAGCACGCGGTAATAAAGTTGTGGCGGTGGGAACCACCTCGGTGCGTTCGCTGGAGAGTGCCGCACAGGCGAGTCAGGATGCGCCGCTGGCGCCTTTCTTTGATGACACGCAGATCTTTATCTATCCCGGCTATCGCTATCAGATTATCGATGCGCTCATTACCAACTTCCATCTGCCGGAATCGACGCTGATTATGCTGGTTTCTGCGTTTGCCGGGTATAAAAACACCATGGCGGCGTACCAGAGCGCGGTTGCCGAACAGTACCGTTTCTTTAGCTACGGGGATGCGATGTACATCACCCGTAATCCGCACGCTCCTGACGAACCTGTCGGAAGCACACACCCTTAATGTCCCGGTGCCGCCTGCGGGTGGCGCGGGTTCAGTCGGGTAAATCAGACTGTTTCTCTGATGAGGTTAATGTGAAATTTGAATTAGATACAACAGACGGACGCGCGCGTCGTGGTCGTCTGGTTTTCGATCGTGGCGTTGTCGAAACCCCGGCATTTATGCCTGTGGGCACGTACGGCACCGTTAAAGGCATGACGCCGGAAGAGGTGAAAGAGACCGGCGCGCAGATCCTGCTGGGCAACACCTTCCACCTCTGGCTGCGTCCGGGTCAGGAGATCATGAAGCTGCATGGCGATCTGCATGACTTTATGAACTGGCAGGGGCCGATTCTTACCGACTCGGGCGGTTTCCAGGTATTCAGCCTGGGTGATATCCGTAAGATCACGGAAGCGGGCGTGCATTTCCGCAACCCGATCAACGGCGATCCGATCTTCCTCGATCCGGAGAAATCAATGGAGATCCAGTACGATCTCGGCTCCGATATCGTGATGATTTTCGATGAGTGCACGCCATATCCGGCTGACTGGGATTACGCGAAACGCTCAATGGAAATGTCGCTGCGCTGGGCGCAGCGCAGCCGCGATCGCTTTGATTCGCTCGGCAATAAAAATGCGCTGTTCGGGATTATCCAGGGCGGTGTTTACGAAGATTTACGAGATGTCTCCGTCAAAGGTCTGGTAGAGATTGGCTTTGATGGGTACGCTGTGGGCGGCCTCGCGGTGGGCGAGCCGAAAGAGGATATGCACCGTATTCTGGAACATGTCTGCCCGCAAATTCCGCAGGATAAACCGCGCTACCTGATGGGCGTCGGGAAACCGGAAGATCTGGTGGAAGGCGTACGTCGCGGTATCGATATGTTTGACTGCGTTATGCCTACCCGCAACGCGCGCAACGGTCATCTGTTTGTTACCGACGGCGTGGTGAAAATCCGCAACGCGAAGTATAAAGATGACACCGCACCGCTGGATGCAGAGTGTGATTGTTACACCTGTCGCAATTACAGCCGCGCCTACTTGCATCATCTTGATCGCTGTAACGAAATACTGGGCGCACGCCTGAATACGATTCACAATCTGCGCTACTACCAGCGTCTGATGGCGGGTTTACGCCAGGCCATCGAAGAGGGTAAATTAGAGCACTTTGTTAGCGAGTTCTACCTACGGACGGGCAAAGCGGTTCCACCGTTAAACGTCTGATTATTCTATCAATGAGGGAAATTAAATGAGCTTTTTCATTTCTGACGCCGTCGCAGCAGCGGGCGCTCCGTCACAGGGAAGTCCGTATTCTCTGGTGATCATGCTGGTGGTTTTTGGTCTGATTTTCTACTTCATGATCCTGCGTCCGCAGCAGAAGCGCGCTAAAGATCATAAGAAGCTGATGGACTCTATCTCGAAAGGAGATGAAGTGCTGACCAACGGCGGCCTGGTGGGTCGTGTCACTAAAGTTGCTGATACCGGTTATATCGCTATCGCCCTGAACGACACCACTGAAGTAGTAATCAAACGTGATTTCGTGGCCGCCGTCCTGCCGAAAGGGTCGATGAAGGCGCTGTAATTTTATCTCCCGAAGGGAACTGCCGTGTTAAACCGTTATCCTTTGTGGAAGTACATCATGCTGGTCGCCGTTATTCTCATCGGCCTGCTGTATGCGCTTCCTAACCTTTATGGTGAGGATCCGGCCGTTCAGATCACTGGTGCGCGCGGAAGCGCCGCCAGTGAGCAGACGTTGGATCAGATCCAGAACGTACTCAAACAAGACAACATTCAGAGCAAATCCCTCGCACTGGAAAATGGCGCTATTCTGGCGCGTTTCGATAACACCGATGTGCAGCTGCGCGCGCGCGAAGCGCTCACGACTGCGCTGGGTGACGATTTTGTGGTAGCCCTCAACCTTGCGCCAGCCACGCCGCGCTGGCTCACTCTGCTGGCGGCGGAACCGATGAAGCTCGGTCTCGACCTGCGGGGCGGGGTGCACTTCCTGATGGAAGTGGATATGGATACCGCGCTGGGCAAGCTGCAGGAGCAGAATGCAGACGGCCTGCGCAGCGATCTGCGTGAAAAAAATATCCCTTACACCAACGTTAACAAACTCGCTAACTACGGTGTGGAAGTCCGTTTCCGCGACGGCAAAAGCCGCGATGACGCGATCAGCTACTTAACGCCACGCCACCGCGATATGGTATTCACCAGCGCGGGCAGCGATGCAATGCGCGCGATGATGACCGATGCGCGCCTGAGTGAAGCGCGGGAATACGCAGTGCAGCAGAATATTACTATCCTGCGTAACCGCGTTAACCAGCTGGGCGTTGCCGAACCGCTGGTGCAGCGTCAGGGTGCCGATCGCATTGTGGTTGAGCTGCCAGGTATCCAGGATACCGCGCGTGCGAAAGAGATTCTGGGTGCCACCGCGACGCTGGAGTTCCGTCTGGTTAACACCAGCGTGGATCCGGGTGCTGCGGCGAATGGACGCGTGCCGGGTGACTCAGAAGTGAAGAAAACGCGTGAAGGGCAGCCGGTTGTGCTCTATAAGCGTGTCATTCTCACTGGCGACCACATCACTGATTCCACGTCCAGCATGGATGAGTACAACCAGCCGCAGGTGAATATTTCACTGGATGGCGCGGGCGGTAACATCATGTCGAACTTCACCAAGGACAATATCGGCAAACCGATGGCGACCCTGTTTGTGGAGTACAAGGACAGCGGCAAGAAAGATGCCAACGGCAGAGCGATTCTGGCGAAACAGGAAGAAGTGATCAACGTGGCGAATATTCAGTCGCGTCTGGGTAACAGCTTCCGCATCACCGGTATCAGCAACCCGAATGAAGCGCGCCAGCTGTCGCTGCTGCTGCGTGCCGGTGCGCTGATTGCACCGATTCAGATTGTCGAAGAGCGTACTATTGGCCCGACCATGGGTCAGCAGAACATCACGCAGGGTCTGGAAGCCTGCCTGTGGGGTCTGATCGCCTCGATTATCTTTATGGTGGTGTTCTACAAAAAATTTGGTCTGATCGCGACCAGCGCGCTGCTGTGTAACCTGGTGCTGATTGTCGGCATCATGTCGCTGCTGCCGGGTGCCACGCTCACCATGCCGGGCATTGCCGGTATCGTGCTGACGCTGGCGGTTGCCGTAGATGCCAATGTGTTGATTAACGAACGTATTAAAGAAGAGCTGCGTAACGGACGTTCGGTCCAGCAGGCGATCCATGAAGGCTACAAAGGTGCCTTCTCCAGTATCGTCGACGCCAACGTCACTACGCTGATTAAAGTCATCATTCTTTATGCGGTCGGTACCGGCTCTATCAAAGGCTTTGCAATCACGACGGCTATCGGTATTGCAACCTCGATGTTTACCGCTATCGTCGGCACCCGTGCCATCGTTAACCTGGTGTACGGCGGCAAACGCATCAACAAGCTGTCTATCTGAGGAGTGCGTTGTGGCACAGGAATATAGTATTGAACAGCTGAACCACGGGCGTAAGGTCGTTGACTTTATGCGCTGGGATACGCTGGCGTTTATCATCTCGGGTCTGCTGATCGTGGCGTCCATCGCCATTATCGGCGTGCGCGGGTTCAACTGGGGACTCGATTTCACCGGCGGTACGGTGATTGAGATTAACCTGGAAAAACCTGCGGACCTGGATGCGTTGCGCGAAGGGCTGGTAAAAGCGGGCTTTGACGAGCCGCTGGTGCAGAACTTCGGCAGCAGCCGCGACGTGATGGTGCGGATGCCACCTGCGACCGGCAATGCGGGTCAGGAGCTGGGCAACAAGGTGTTGTCCTCTATCAATCAGACCACGCAGCAGAACGCGACGGTAAAACGCATTGAGTTTGTCGGGCCAAGCGTGGGCAGCGATCTGGCGCAGGCGGGGGCGATGGCGCTGCTCTCTGCGTTAATCGCTATTCTGATCTACATCGGGTTTCGCTTTGAGTGGCGTCTGGCACTGGGTACCGTGCTGGCGCTGGCGCATGACGTTATCATTACCTGCGGCCTGCTGGCGCTGTTCAGCATTGAAATCGATCTGACCATCGTTGCCTCGCTGATGTCGGTGATTGGTTACTCGCTTAACGATAAGATTGTGGTTTCTGACCGTATTCGTGAGAACTTCCGTAAGATCCGTCGCGGTTCCTCTTACGATATCACCAACGTGTCGCTGACCCAGACGCTGAGCCGTACCCTGATCACCTCTATCACCACGCTGGCGATGATCCTGATCCTGTTCATCTTTGGCGGCGCGCTGCTGAAAGGCTTCTCGCTCACGATGCTGATTGGTGTGACTATCGGTACGATCTCATCCATCTATGTCTCTTCAGCGCTGGCGCTGAAGCTGGGGATGAAGCGTGAGCACATGCTGGTGCAGAAAGTGGAAAAAGAGGGCGCCGATCAGCCTTCTATTCTGCCGTAAGCCCGGCGCTGACCGATGTAAAAAGGCCCTTCTCCGGAAGGGCCTTTTTTTATGGCGCGGCGTCTGCCGTCACCTCATGTACGCGCACATAGCCCAGCAGGCCCGGTGTCAGGCCACTCAGGCGTAGCGGCACCGTCACAGAACTGCGCGGCATCAGGCTGGCGGGCACGCTGATACGCTGACTCAGGCTGCCAGCGGTCAGCGGCTGGCCGCTGACCGGATCGCTTTCACCCCAGACTACGGTCGCACTCAGCGCCGGTACCGGCTTGTTATCAGCAGACCGGATGACCAGGCTGGCCCGGCTTCCGTTAGCCTCTGCACTTAAGTTCAGCAGTGACAGGCGCAACGTACCCAGCTGCGTCTCCAGATCTACCGGCGTCGCGGAGTGCGGCACCAGCCATGCGCCCTGAGTGGACTGGCGGTTAAGCTGCCCCTGTAGTTCCAGCGCGCTGGCACGGCGGGTAAGGTGACGCATCTGCTGATTGAGCTGGCTCACCTCCTGATGCAGTTCTCTGACCTGCGGGGCAGGGGGCGGGGTACTGCAACCGCTAAGCAGCAACAGCAGCGCCAACGGAACCGGTAAGCTCCTGAGTCTCATGCTCTCTCCGGTCTCTTATTCAGGAATACGCAGTACCTGACCCGGATAGATTTTGTCCGGATGGCTCAGCATCGGCTTGTTAGCTTCAAAAATCTTGTTGTACTGATTAGGATCGCCGTAAACCTGTTTAGAGATAGCGCTCAGGGTATCGCCTTTCTTCACTGTATAGAGGTTGGCTTCACGTGCGGTGTCGCTGACGGTGACTTTATCATCGACTTTAGTGATGCCCGCAACGTTACCGGCCGCCACCAGAATCTTCTCTTTCAGCTCCTGTGAAATGCCATCGCCGCTGACGGTCACGGTATCGCCCTGTACATTGACATTGACTTTGTCGCTGTCTGGCAGGCCGAGCTTGTTGATGTGATCCTGCAGCTTTTTGCTGGAGTCATCACTGCCTGTCACGGTATCCCACAGTTTCTCTCCTGCCTCTTTGACAAAGTTAAACAGACCCATAGTTCCTCCTGTGATTGTGCCGGATTGGCCTTTTAAGCGTAGTGCGTTTTTAGGGTTTGCTGGCAGAAGAGGTGATGACTGCTGAAAAAAGCGCCGGACAGGCAGCCTCTGTTTTGTTAAATGTGAGTTCGCGTTACACTGTGTGGCCCAAAATCTCGCGACAGGAAACGTCATGCATTGCCCATTCTGTTCCGCTGTGGATACCAAAGTGATCGACTCACGCCTGGTCAGTGAAGGTTCCTCGGTGCGCCGCCGCCGTCAGTGTCTGGTGTGCCATGAGCGCTTTACCACGTTTGAGATGGCGGAGCTGGTGATGCCGCGCGTGGTGAAAAGCAACGACGTGCGTGAGCCTTTTAACGAAGATAAGCTGACCAGCGGCATGATGAAAGCGCTGGAGAAGCGTCCCGTCAGTGCTGATGCGGTTGATAGCGCAGTAAATCACATCAAAACGCAGCTGCGTGCGACCGGCGAACGTGAGATTGCCAGCAAGCTGATTGGCAATCTGGTGATGGAAGAGCTAAAAAAACTGGATAAGGTCGCCTATATCCGCTTCGCCTCGGTCTACCGCAGCTTTGAAGATATCCGCGACTTCGGCGAAGAGATCGCCCGCTTACAGGACTGAATCATGACCGATGCTCGCTATATGGCGCGCGCGCTGGAACTGGCGCGACGCGGTCGCTTTACTACGATGCCGAACCCCAATGTCGGCTGCGTGATCGTGCGTGACGGCACACTGGTCGGCGAAGGCTGGCATCAGCGTGCAGGTGAACCCCATGCTGAAGTGCATGCGCTGCGCATGGCAGGGGAGCAGGCGCGCGGCGCAACGGCCTACGTCACGCTGGAGCCGTGCAGCCATCATGGCCGGACGCCACCCTGCTGCGATGCGCTGATTGCCGCTGGCGTCAGTCGCGTGGTGGTGGCCATGCAGGATCCTAATCCGCAGGTCGCCGGGCGCGGCCTCTGGCGCCTGCAGCAGGCGGGAATCGAGGTCAGTCACGGGCTGATGATGGCGGAAGCGGAAGCGCTCAATCGCGGGTTCCTCAAGCGTATGCGCACCGGTTTTCCCTGGATACAGCTCAAGCTTGGCGCGTCGCTGGATGGTCGCACAGCAATGGCGAGCGGTGAGAGCAAGTGGATCACCTCGGCGGCCGCCCGCCGGGATGTGCAGCAGTTCCGCGCACAGAGTTCCGCGATTCTCACCAGCAGCGCCACCGTGCTGGCCGACGATCCGTCACTCACGGTGCGCCCCGAGGAACTCAGCGATAGCCTCCGCCAGCAGCTGGATGCGCAGACGCTGCGGCAGCCGGTGCGGGTGGTGGTTGACAGCCAGCAGCGCGTGACGCCGCAGCACCGGTTGATTCATCAGCCGGGTGAGAGCTGGCTGATGCGCACCGCGCCCGATAACGCAGCGTGGCCGGAGAGCGTGACGCAGATTGCGGTGCCGCCGCGCGGCGAACAGCTTGATCTGGTGGCGATGATGATGCTGCTCGGACAGCGCCAGATCAACAGCGTCTGGGTCGAGGCGGGGGCGGGTCTGGCGGGCGCGCTGATTCAGGCCGGGCTGGTGGATGAGCTGATTGTTTATATGGCACCGGTGCTGCTTGGCGACGCCGGGCGCGGGCTCTGTACGCTGCCCGGGCTGGAGGCGTTGAGCGCCGCGCCGCGCCTCGATTTTCGCGATGTGCGCAAAGTGGGTGACGATCTGCGTCTTACCCTGACCCTGCGTTAAGCATGCACGGAAAAGCCTGAGCGCACGGCTAAAGAGTATGATAGAATCCGCCCCCTTCTGCGGGGGCTATAAAACACACACCCAAAGGATATGTATGAACGTTATCGAAGCTGCTGTTGCCACGCCTGATGCCAAAATTGCCATTGTAATTGCGCGTTTTAACAACTTTATCAATGACAGTCTGCTGGATGGCGCGGTCGATGCGCTGAAGCGTATCGGTCAGGTTAAAGCTGAAAACATTACCGTGGTCTGGGTTCCTGGCGCCTATGAGCTGCCGCTGGCCGCGCGTGCGCTGGCGAATACCGGTAAGCACGACGCAATTGTTGCGCTGGGCACGGTGATCCGCGGTGGCACTGCCCACTTCGAATATGTGGCGGGCGAAGCGAGCTCCGGTATTGCCAACGTGGCAATGAGCTGCGAAATCCCGGTCACCTTCGGCGTTCTGACCACCGAAAATATCGAGCAGGCGATTGAACGCGCCGGCACGAAAGCGGGTAACAAAGGCGCGGAAGCCGCGCTGACCGCACTTGAAATGATCAACGTATTGAAAGCCATTAAAGCCTGATTTTTGTAAGGGGAATTTTGTGAAACCTGCTGCTCGTCGTCGCGCCCGTGAGTGCGCTGTCCAGGCGCTCTACTCCTGGCAGTTGTCTAACAACGACATTGCCGATGTGGAATACCAGTTTCTGGCGGAACAAGACGTCAAAGACGTCGATATTAGCTATTTCCGCGAACTGCTGGCCGGTGTGGCGACCAACAGCGCGTACCTGGATGGCCTGATGAAACCGTACCTGTCGCGCCAGCTTGAAGAGCTGGGTCAGGTAGAAAAAGCGATCCTGCGCCTCTCGCTCTATGAGCTGAGCAAGCGTGCGGATGTGCCGTATAAAGTCGCCATCAACGAAGGTATTGAGCTGGCAAAAGTGTTCGGCGCTGAAGACAGCCATAAGTTTGTCAACGGCGTGCTGGATAAAGCTGCTCCGCAAATACGACCAAACAGAAAGTAGTGCAGAAGGCCGGGTGACCGGCCTTTTTTCATTGAGACCTGATTTATGTCCTGTGGTGAATTTGAACTGATCGCACGCTATTTCAACCGTGTAACCAGCTCCCGTCGCGACGTGGAGAAGGGCATTGGTGATGACTGTGCGTTACTGAACGTTCCTGACAAACAGACCCTCGCTATCAGCACCGATACGCTGGTGGCGGGCGTCCATTTCTTACGCGATATCCATCCGGCCGATCTCGGCTATAAGGCGCTGGCGGTCAACCTCAGTGACTTAGCTGCAATGGGCGCCGATCCGGCATGGCTGACGCTGGCGCTGACGCTGCCTGAGGTCGATGAGACCTGGCTGGCAGGCTTCAGCGACAGCCTGTTTGAGCTGCTCGACTACTACGATATGCAGCTGATTGGTGGCGACACCACGCGCGGTCCGCTCAGCCTGACGCTGGGTATTCATGGGCTGGTGCCTGCCGGGCGCGCGCTGAAGCGCTCCGGCGCAAAGCCGGGTGACTGGATCTACGTTACCGGCACGCTGGGCGACAGCGCGGCGGGACTATCGCTGCTGCAGCATCACCATCGTCTCGACGATCCGGCGGTGCATGAGGTGCTGATCAAGCGTCATCTGCGTCCGATGCCGCGCGTGCTGCAGGGCCAGGCGCTGCGCAGTCTCGCTACGTCGGCGATCGATATCTCTGATGGTCTGATTTCCGATCTTGGTCATATTCTCACGGCCAGCCGGGTTGGCGCACGCCTGAATCTCGACGCGCTGCCGCTCTCCGCTACGCTGCGCGATCATTTTGCGCCGGAGCAGGTGCTGCGCTGGGCGCTGAGCGGCGGCGAGGATTATGAACTCTGCTTCACGGTGCCTGAAGTAAACCGCGGCGCGCTGGATGTGGCGCTGGGCCGGCTTGGTGCACCTTATACCTGCATCGGACAGATTGCCCCGGAAGCCGAAGGGTTGACGCTGCTGGAGCACGGCAAGCCGCGCCGCTATAACCACAAAGGATTTGACCATTTTGACGCGCGATAAAGATGTAGCAAAAAGTCGCCTGCGGATGCGTAATCCCTGGCATCTGCTGGCAACCGGTTTTGGCAGCGGGTTAAGCCCATTTATGCCCGGCACAGTAGGCTCGGTGGCTGCCATTCCGTTCTGGTGGCTGATGACGTTTCTGCCGCTGCAGCTCTATTCGCTGGTGGTGCTGGTGGGTATCAGCGTGGGCGTTTATCTCTGTCATCGCACCGCGCGTGATATGGGCGTACACGATCACGGTAGCATTGTCTGGGACGAGTTCATCGGCATGTGGATCACGCTGATGGCCATCCCGGTGCTTAACGGCTGGTGGGTGCTGGCAGGCTTTGTTATCTTCCGGATCTTTGATATCTGGAAACCGTGGCCTATTCGCTGGTTCGATAAAAACGTACATGGCGGAATGGGCATTATGGTCGACGATATCATCGCCGGCGTGGTCTCCGCCGCCGTGCTGTACGGCGCCGGCCTGCTGCTGTAGAGGCGGCCAGGGGCGCATGAATGCGTATAACCACGGTATATGGCTCGGCCAGGGGCGCATGAATG